>DASSQG010000001.1:0-12922 GCA_035702625.1 Gaiellaceae bacterium
CTCGAGCTCGCGCACGATCACGCGCGGCACGCTAGCGGCGCTACCGGACGCGCCCGCGCGGGATCGCCATCGCCGGCTTCTCGGGCTCCCGCTTCTCGCGGCGGAAGCGCAGCCGGCGCGGGCCGGGCTCGCCCTCGTCGCCGCCGCGCAGGAACTGCCACCAGACGAAGAACGAGGTCGAGATCACGAAGACGACGATCGAGACCCACGCGTTCAGCCGCAGGCCGGCGAAGTGGTGAGCCGGGTCGATCCGGATCAGCTCCTCGAGGAACCGGCCGGCCGTGTAGTACGAGACGTACAGCGCGAACAGCGCCGGCGGCTTGAAGCGGAAGCGCTTGTCGAGGAACAGCAGGATCCCGACGCCGACGAGGTCGTAGACGAACTCGTAGAGAAAAGTCGGGTGGAAGGTCGTGAAGTTCTCGTAGCCGGTGACCCGGTGCTCGGGGTCGATCTTCAGGCCCCACGGCAAGCTCGTCGGCTTGCCGTACAGCTCCTGGTTCCACCAGTTGCCCCAGCGGCCGATGCCCTGCGCGAGCAGCAGACCCGGCGCGACCGCGTCCATGAGCTCGCGCACGCGGACGCCGTCGCGGTGCGCCACATACGCGCCGACGAGGCAGCCGAGCAGGATCCCGCCCCACACGCCGAGCCCGCCCTGCCAGACCGCGAAGACGCCCTTCCACTTCGGGCTCGAGACCTCGTTCCAGCTCGTGATGTCGTGGTAGATGCGGGCGCCGACGATGCCGGCCGCGACGCCCCAGACCGCGACCTTCAGGATCAGGTCCCAGTCGCCGCCCCGGCGCGTCCAGCGGTAGCCGGTGAGCAGGATGCAGGCCGCGATCGCGACCAGCAGCGTCAGGCCGTACATGTGGATCGTCAGTGGCCCGAGGTCGATCGTGCCGGTGTGCGGCGAGGGAATGGAGGCGAGGCTCACAGCGGGCGACATTCTGCCCGCGTGGCGCAACGCCTGCGCTGGATGTCTAGATCAGGATGTCGATCGCCGTCTCGTGCGGGCACCCGTGCTCGACCAGCTCGACCGCCAGGTGCAGGTCGATGTCGTGCCGCGCCGCGAGGGCGACGGCGTCGCTGGGGTCGTAGCCCGCTCGAACGAGCTCTTCGGCGCGCCAGCACTCGACGCGATCCAGCTCGGTGTCGTTGACGACGTGTATCTCTGCCGCAGTCATGCATTTGGTATTCGGTGCCGGAGGCGCTCCGGATCTCCCCCGGCAGGGGGATCTCAGCGGATGCGACGGGCGAGCTCGAGCGCTTGCGCCTTCGTGAACGGCCCCTCCAGGCGCAGCGTCAGCGGGCCGCGCAGCCAGAGGAGGACGTTTCCCCGCTGGCGGACGGGCGCCTGGTGGAAGCCGTTGCGGCCGAAGTACTCGAAGGCGTGCGGGCCATGGATCCACAGGGCCCGGGCGCCGTTGACGCGGGCGGGCTCGACGTTTGCCTCCTGCGCGACCAGCTTCTGCAAGCTTCCCGGGCCGAACGAGCCGAACTCCGAGAGCAGCACCGGCTTGCCGTAGGCCTCGACGACGAACGTGACGAGCGAGTCGCCGAGCACGTAGGCGCGGGTCGGCCGCGCGCCCGGCGGCAGCACGAGCCGGTAGCCGGTGCGGCGCTCCGCCTCGCGAAGCGTGACCGGAACCCCGAGCCCGGCGGCGCGCGAGCGCTCGGTCGCCTGCGGCAGCGTGTCCACGCGGACGACGGTCGCGCCGCCGAGGTGGAAGAAGCGCAGGATCGCTCCCCTGGACTGCGGCACCGCGAACGCGGCCGCGAGGGCGAGCACGGCCAGCGCGACGGCGACCGCGGCCCGGCCCCACGCGAACTGCTTCCGCTGCGTGCGCCCGAGCACGGCAGGGACGAGATCGGGCGCCGGCGGGAAGGCGAGCTCGCCGCCGAGCTCCTCGAGGCGCAGCTCGAGCTCGTTCACGCCCTTCCCTCCTCCAGGGTCTCGCGCAGGCGCGCGAGCGCGCGCGAGAGCCTCGACTTGACCGTGCCCGCGCGCACGCCGAGCGCCGCCGCCGTCTCGGCTTCGCTCAAGCCGAGCAGGTAGCGGCACGCGATCGCGTCTCGGTGCTCGTCCGGCAGCGCCTCGACCGCGGCCAGCAGGCGCTCCCGCTTTTCGCCCGCGAGCATCGCCGCCTCGGGGGACGGGACCGCGTCCCCCGGGCGGACCTCAGCAGCCACGCGCAGCGCCAGGCGCTCGCGGCGCACGGCCGAGCGGCGGCGGTTGCGGGCCTCGTTGGCGACGATCCGCAGCAGCCAGGGCCGCAGCTCCGCGCCGCGGCGGAAGCGGCCGAGCGCGCGGTAGGCCTTGACGAACCCGTCCTGCGCCGCCTCCTCCGCATCGGCGGCGTTGCCGGCGACGAGGTAGGCCGTTCGGAACGCGAGTCCCTGGTGTGTGCGCACGATCGTCTCCCAGGCGTCGAGGTCGCCGCCCCGGGCCCGCTCCACGAGCCCGGCTTCGTCCAGTGGCCGGTCCACCACCGCAGGTCCTACACCGGCCGACGGCCGAGGGTTCCACGGGAACCTCCGAGGCGCGGCCGGTGTAGAGGCGTCGTACCCTCGAAAGGAGCCGACATGTTCCGCCTCAGCATCGCGCTCGTCCTCGCCGCCCTCGCCCTGCCGGCGGCGGCGGCTGCGAAAGGTCCCTCCGAAGGGACGATCTCCGGGCAGGGGTTCTCCAAGACCGTCAAGGTGCTCTACGACGGGGGCGGCGGCTCGCCGGGCGACAACCTCTCACAGGCGAGCGGATTCTTCCCGGCCGCGTTCGGCCAGTCGCCCGACCCGATGCTGCCTGGGAAGCCTTCCGGACAGCTCGGCCCGCGCTACACCGTCGTCTGGACGGTGCCCGGCAACGGCGGCGCGCGGATCCGGCAGGAGCTCTACCCGTACGCCCACGGCGGCTCGGTGAGCTACACGAAGCCCGGTCAGCGGATCTTCGGCATGGCCACGCACGGGGGCTGGTATCGCGACACGGGGTTGAAGCGGACGATGGTCGCGCTCGGGCTACCGGCGAAGGCGCCGAGCTCGTCGACCGGCCCGAGCACGTGGCTGATCGCCGGACTCGCCGCGGCGCTCGCGCTTGCGGCCGTCGCGCTTCTGGCGCGGCGGCGTCAGCGCGGCCAGAGGTCGCCCTCGACCAGCTCGACGGAATTGCCGGCCGGGTCGCGGACGTAGAGCGAGCGGGCGCCGCCGCGCGCCCACTCGTGCTCGTGCTCGACCTCGACGCCGGTCGCCGCGAGCCGTTCGCGCCACGGCTCGAGCGCGTCGACCGCGAACGCCACGTGGACGCTGCCGCCCGACGGCCCGTGCGACGGCACGGGCCGGTCGGGCTGTGAGGACTGGGCCGGATCGAACAGGAGCAGGATCCCGTCGTCGTCGAGCCGGAACGCCATGTCGGCGACCTGCTGCAGCCCGAGCACGTCACGGTAGAAGGCGGCGGCCGCGTCGAGATCCGGCGCGTAGACGACCGTCTCGTAGACCCGCTGCGGTCTCAGCGCCCTGGCGGTGGCCCCGGAGGGCCGAGGATGTCGTACGCCCACTTGTCCGCGATGGGCAGGAGCAGGTCCATGTCCGGTGGACCCTCGGGCGGCGGCGGGAGAGCGTGCTGGGTGGCGGGCTCGGCGATCTCTCTCAGAAGGCCCTCGAACTTCGGCCCGCCCGCCCAGACGAGCATCTTTCCTCCATCGGGGCCGCCGAAGAAGGTGTGGGGTACGCCCCTGGGGCCGAAGGCGAACCCACCGGCCGCCAGGCTCAGGTGCGCGTCGCCGATGTAGACCTCGCACTCGCCCTCGTGCACGTAGAACCATTCGTCCTCGTCGCGGTGGACGTGCCAAGGCGAGCCGACCCCCGGCGGAGCCGCGATATCCATCAGGCTGTACTGGCCGGCGGTGTCGTCTGCGCTGATCTTGATCGTCACGAGGGCGCCGAAGAGCCAGAAATCCTCGCCTGCGTCCTCACGCAACCCGTACCCGAGCTTCGTCCGCTCGCTAGAGGTGGTCGTGGACATGAGCCCTCCTTCGTAGCCGCTGCGAACAGCTTGTCACCTTCGCCGCCGGCCGGTCAACGAGCCGATCCCGGTACGCTCGCGGCGGTGCCCAGGCTCGTCGGGATGCCGAAGTCGGAGCGCGGGCGGCCGTGAGCGGCGCGAGCGTCGAGCTGCGCGTCCCCACGCTTGACGACGTGCGTGACGCGCGAGAGCGGATCGCGCCGCACCTTCAGGCCACGCCGCTGCTCGTTCACGGGGCGCTGAGCGAGCTCGTCGGCGCCGAGATCCTCGTCAAGCACGAGAACCACCTGCCGACCGGCGCCTTCAAGGTGCGCGGCGGGGTCAACCTCGTCTCGCAGCTCGGCGAGGACGAGCGCCGCCGCGGCGTCGTCACCGCGTCGACGGGCAACCACGGCCAGTCGATCGCATTCGCCGGCGGCCGCTTCGGCGTGCTCGCGACCGTGTGCGTGCCCGAGGGCGCCAACCCGGTCAAGCTCGCCGCGATGAGGAGCCTCGGCGCCGAGCTGGTCGTCCACGGCCGCGACTTCGACGACGCGCGCACGCACTGCGAATCGCTGGCCGAGGAGCACGGCTACCGCTACATCCACTCCGGGAACGAGCCCGACCTGATCGCCGGCGTCGGCACCGCCACGCTCGAGTTGCTCGAGACACGGCCCGATGTCGACGTCGTGATCGTGCCGATCGGCGGCGGCAGCGGCGCGGCCGGAGCCTGCGTGGCCGGGAAGGCGGTGAAGCCGGAGCTGGAGGTGATCGGTGTCCAGTCGTCCGCCGCGCCGGCCGCCTACCGCTCGTGGCGCGAGCGGCAGCTGCTCGAGGATCGGATGGAGACCTGGGCGGAAGGGCTGGCGACCCGCGTGGCGTTCGAGCTGCCTCAGCGGATCCTCTGGGAGCGCCTCGACGAGTTCGTGCTCGTCGACGAGGAGGAGCTCGACCGTGCCGTCGTGCAGATGCTCGAGGGCACGCGCAACCTCGTCGAGCCTGCCGGCGCCGCACCGCTCGCAGCCGCGCTCCGCCTCCGCGAGCGGCTGGCCGGCAAGACGGTCGTCCTCGTGCAGAGCGGCGGCAACATCAGCCTCGCCCAGCTGCGCGAGCTGCTCGAGCGAGCGCTCTAGGCGACGGCGGCCTCGCCGAGGAGGGCCTTCACCTCGGCGAAGAAGTCCGGCTCCGGCTTCACCCGGTAGTCGTTGCCGAACTGCAGCGTGCGCGGGCCCTCGGAGGTGACGAGGTCGACGACGACCGGGGCTTCGCCGGGGAAGTCGCGCACGACGGCGGCCAGCTCGCGGATGATCCCGGCCCGCGCCTGCCGCGCGTCGAGCTTGAGCCGGACTTCGCGCCGCTCCGGCGTCGCCTCGAACGCGGTCACCTCGAGCGCGATCAGCTTCGACTCCCCTTCCTTGTGGTCGACGCGCGCCTTCACGACCAGCACCTCGTCGGCCAGCAGCAGCTCCCGCGACGCAGCGTAGACCGAGTTGAAGACGACGACCTCGGCGCTGCCGACGACGTCGTCGAGGCGCAGGAAGACCATCGGGTCGCCCTTCTTCGTCGTCAGCTGCTTCACCGCGGAGACGATCCCCGCGACCGTGACGATCTCGCCGTCGCGGCGCTGGTGGAGCTCCGCGAGCGTCGCGTCCGTCTTCTTCCGCAGCTGCCCGCGCACCGCCTCGAGCGGGTGCTCTGAGACGTAGAGACCGAGCGCCTCCTTCTCCTGCCGGAGCAGCTCGTTCTTCTCGTACTCCTCGCTGCCGATCGGCGGGTGCTCGAGCTTCTCCTCGACCTCCGCGAAGAGGGAGCTCTGGCCGCGCAGCCGCTCGTCCGAGGCGCGCTGGCCGTGCGAGAGCGCGTGCTCGAGCGCGTCGAGCATGCCCTTGCGGGCGCCGCCGGTCGAGTCGAGCGCGCCGCACTTGATCAGCGACTCGAGCGCCCGCTTGTTCACGACCTGCGGGTCGACGCGCTCGGTGAAGTCCCAGAGCGAGGCGAACGGCCCGCCGTCGCCGCGCGCCGCGACGATCGCGCGCGCCGCCGAGTCGCCGACGTTCTTGACCGCGTTCAGGCCGAAGCGGATCTTCCCCTCGACGACCGCGAAGTCGCACTCGGACCCGTTCACGTCCGGCGGCAGCACCTCGACGTCCATTTCGCGGCACGCGTTCACGTAGAACGGCACGCGGTCCTTCGTGTTCATCACCGAGGAGATCAGCGCCGCCATGTACTCCTTCGGGTGGTGCGCCTTCAGCCAGGCGGTGCGGTAGGCGATCAGCGCGTAGCAGGCGGCATGCGACTTGTTGAAGGAGTAGTCCTGCGCCTGCTCCATGTCCTTCCAGAGCTGGTTCGCCACCGCCGGCGTGACGTCGTTGGCGGCGCAGCCCTCGAGGAACTTGTCCTTGAGGGAGGCCATCAGCGAGTGGATCTTCTTGCCGATCGCCTTGCGCAGGTCGTCCGCCTCGGCGGGCGTGAAGCCTCCGAGCTGCTTGGCGATCTCCATGTACTGCTCCTGGTAGATGCAGATCCCGTAGCTCGTGCCGGTGATCGCCTCGAGGCGCGGGTCGGCGTAGACGACCGCCTCCTGGCCGTTCTTCCGCCGCGCGTAGCCCGGGATGTAGCCCATCGGGCCCGGCCGGTAGAGCGCGACGAGCGCGATCAAGTCCTCGAACTCCGTCGGCTTCACCTGACGCAGCGCCTCGCGCATGCCCGACGACTCGAACTGGAAGACGCCCGTCGCGTCGCCGCGCTGGAGCATCTTGTAGGTGGCCGGGTCGTCGAGCGGCAGCTTCGAGATGTCGACGTCGCCGACGAGCTTGACGGCCTTGTCGATCACGTCGAGGTTGCGGAGGCCGAGGAAGTCCATCTTCAGCAGTCCGAGCGCCTCGACGTCCCACATCCCGAACTGCGTGACGACCTCCTGGTCGGTGCCCTTCTGCTGCAGCGGCACCAGGTCGGTCAGTGGGCGGTCGGCGATCACGACGCCGGCGGCGTGGATCGAGTCCTGGCGGATCAGGCCCTCGAGCGGCTTCGCCAGATCGACGATCTCCTTCACGAGCGGGTCGGCGTCGTAGGCCTGCTTGAGCTCCTGCCCCGGCTTGAGGCAGTCGTCGAGGAAGACTTTCGGGCCCTCCGGGATCAGCTTCGCGACCTTGTCGACGGAGCCGTACGGGATCTCGAGCACGCGCCCGGCGTCGCGGACGGCGGCACGGGCCATCATCGTCCCGAAGGTGATGATCTGCGCGACGCGGTCGCGGCCGTACTTCTCGGCGACGTAGTTGATGACGCGGTCGCGGCCGGCGACGGCGAAGTCGATGTCCATGTCCGGCATCGACTTGCGGCCAGGGTTGAGGAAGCGCTCGAACAGCAGGTCGTACTTGATCGGGTCGACGTCGGTGATCTCGAGGCAGTAGGCCGCGAGCGAGCCGGCGGCCGAGCCGCGACCCGGGCCGACCGAGACGCCGTTGCGCTTCGCGAAGGAGATGAAGTCCCAGACGATCAGGAAGTAGTCCGCGAAGCCCATCTCCTTGATCGTCTTGAGCTCGAAGCGGAGGCGCTCCTGCAGCTCCGGCGTCACGCGCTCGTACCGCTTCGCGAGGCCCTTCTCACACAGCTCGACGAGGTACTCGAACGCGTCCTTGCCTTCGGGGAGCGGGTACTTCGGCAGCAGGATCGTCCCGAGCTCGAGCGAGACGTTGCAGCGCTCGGCGATCTCGAGCGTGCGCCGCATCGCCTCGTCGTGGCCGGGGAAGTCGAGCGCCATCTCCTCCGGCGACTTGAAGAAGAACTGGTCGGTGTCGAACTTCCAGTGGTTCGGGTTCTTGAGCGAGTCGCCCGACTGGATGCAGAGGAGCGCCTCGTGCGCTTTCGCGTCCTCGTGGCGCAGGTAGTGGACGTCGCCGGTCGCCACGAGCGGCAGGCCGGCCTCCGCGGCGAGGGTCGCGAGCGCGGGGTTGATCCGCTGCTGGATGTCGAGGCCGGCGTTCTGCATCTCGACGTAGGTCGAGTCGCGCCCGAAGATCTGCGCCAGCCGGTCGAGGTCGGTGCGAGCGTCGTCGGGGCGGTTCTCCTCGAGCGCCTTGCAGACGCGGCCCGAGAGGCAGCCCGACAGCGCGACGAGCCCCTGCGAGTGGCGCTCGAGCAGCTCCCAGTCGACGCGCGGCTTGTAGTAGTAGCCCTCGAGGTAGCCCGCCGACGCGAGCTTGATCAGGTTGCCGTAGCCGGTGTTGTCCTCGGCCAGCAGCGTCAGGTGCGCGTAGCCCTTCTTCTGCGCGCGGCGGTCCTCGGCGACGTAGAGCTCGCAGCCGATCAGGGGCTTGACGCCGGCCTTGCCCGTCTCGCGGTAGAGCTCGACCGCTCCGGCCAGCGAGCCGTGGTCGGTGAGCGCCACCGCCGGCATCTCGAGCTCGGCCGCCCGCGCGGCGAGCGCGGGGATGCGGCACGCGCCGTCGAGGATCGAGTACTCGGAGTGGACGTGGAGATGGACGAACTGCGCCTCGGACACGGCGTCCAACCTTATCGCCGGGTCAGGACCGCACCCGCGGGCGAGCCGGACGATGTTTCGACGCGGCGTTTCGCCGAGAGAAAACCTCTGCTCAACAACGAGGAGCACGTGATGAGAACGGGTCGAGGGTTGATGCTCGGAGCCGTGCTGGCGGTGCTCGCGGCGGCCGTCGCGGGCTGCGGCGGCTCGAGCAACAAGAGCTCGGGCACGACAGCTGCGAGCGGCGGTGGAGGCGGCGGGGGCGGTGGCAAGATCCAGGCCTGCGTGCTGCTGCCGGACACGAAGTAGTCCACGCGCTACACGCTGTTCGACGCGCCCTACCTGAGCTGCTCTTCGACGAGGGCTTCCTCAAGAAGAGCCAGGTCTGCACCGGCTCCTACGCGCAGTACTGCAGCTAGGAGGGATTGACGCGATAGCGCTCCTAGCCAGCCACCGCTGTCGTCGCCTCGTCGCGTTCCGCCACATGGCACGCGACGAGGCGGCGCGACCCGATCTCGCGTAGCGGTGGCGTGACGGTCGCGCACTCGGCGATCGCGTAGGGGCAGCGGGCGCGAAAGCGGCAGCCGGGCTGCGGGTCGATCACCTTCGGCGGCTCGCCCACGTCGGCGGCGTCGGAGATGCCGAGCTCGGCCCGCGGGTCCGGGACGGCCGAGAGCAGGAGCTGCGTGTACGGATGCTTCGGCCGCTGGATCACGTCCTCGGCCGGGCCCTCCTCGACGAGGTGGCCCGCGTAGAGGACGAGCACCCGGTCGGCGACGTAGCGCGCGCTCGCGACATCGTGGGTGATGTAGAGGAACGAGACGCCCTCCCGCTCGCGCAGCTCGCTCATCAGGTTGAGCACGCCGATCCGGATCGAGACGTCGAGCATCGAGACCGGCTCGTCCGCGACGATCAGCTTCGGCTTGACCGCGAGCGCCGACGCGAAGCCGACGCGCTGGCGCTGGCCGCCGCTCAGCTCGTGCGGGAACTTGGCGGCGACGCGGGCGGCCGGTAGCAGCCCGACCTCCGCGAGCGAGCGTTCGACCTCGGCCTCGCGCTTGCGCCGGGCGACGTCCCGGCGGTGGAGGACGATGCCGCGCTCGATCGGGTGCGTGACGCGGTAGGCCGGGTTGATCGAGCTGTACGGATCCTGGAAGACCATCGCGACGTCGCTCGCGTAGGCCAGCCGCTGGCGACGCGTCCGCAGGTTGCTCACCGGCTTGCCGTCGAAGTAGATCTCGCCGGCGGTCGGCTTGTAGACGCGCCCGAGCAGGCGCGCGATCGTGCTCTTGCCGCTGCCGCTCTCGCCGACCAGCGCGACGATCTCGCCCGGCTCGACCTCGAAGCCGACGTCGTCGACGGCGTGCAGCTTCTGCTGCGAGAAGAGCTTCCCCACCCGGAAGTGGCGCGTCAGGCCGTCGACCCGGAGCAGCGGCTCGCTCACGCGACGCCCTCCTTCTCGCGCGGCTCGACGGTTGCGGGGTCGCGCAGGAAGCACCGCGCCAGCTCGCCGTCGACGTGGTAGAGCGGCGGGCGCTCGGCGCGGCAGCGGTCGAACGCGTGCGGGCAGCGCGGCGCGAAGCGGCAGCCGGCCGGCGGGCGCAGTAGGTCCGGCGGCTGGCCGGGAATCCCGAGCAGGTGCTCCTTCGGCCCGTGGATCGAAGGAAACGCGTCGAGCAGCCCGGTGGTGTACGGGTGCAGCGGCTTCTCGAACAGCTGCCGCGTCCGTCCGAGCTCGGCGACCTGCGCGGCGTACATGACGAGCAGCCGGTCGGAGAAGTGGCGCACGAGCGACATGTCGTGCGTGACGAAGACGACCGCGAAGCCAAGCTGCTCCTGCAGCTCCTTGATCTGCACCATCAGCGAGCGCTGGCCGACGACGTCGAGCGCCGAGGTCGGCTCGTCCATCACGATCAGCTCGGGCGTGAACAGCAGCGCCATCGCGATCATCGCCCGCTGGCGCATGCCGCCCGACAGCTGGTGCGGGTAGCTGTGCAGGTGCACCGGGTCGATCGAGACGAGGCGCAGCACCTCCTTCGAGCGCTCCTCGATCTGGCGCTTCGTCATCGTCGAGTGCGCCTCGCACGCGTCGCGCATCTGCGCGGCCACGGTCAGCACCGGGTTGAGCGCGTTCATCGCGCTCTGCATCACGACCGAGTAGTCGCGCCAGCGGATGTGGCGCAGCTGCTTGTCGGACAGCGTGACCATGTCCTGGCCCTTGAACAGCACCTGGCCGCCGGTGATCTCGCCGGCAAGCGGCGCGCCGAGCAGCCGGGCGATCGCGTAGACGAGCGTCGACTTGCCGCAGGCCGACTCGCCGACGACGCCGAGGAACTCGCCCTTGGCGAGCTCGAACGAGACGTCGTCGACCGCGACCACCGGGCCGCCCGCCGACGCGTAGGCAACCGACAGGTTGCGGACCTCGAGGATGTTCTTGGGGTCGGCGGGCCGCGCCTGGACGACGTCCGCTCCCTCCGCGTCGACGCCCTGCCGCTCGAGCTTCCGCAGCCGCAGCGCCGGGCTCGAGATCTCGTCGAACGCGTAGTTCATCAGCGCGAACGCGGCGCCGAGGAGCGCGACGCAGACGCCGGGCATGATCGCCCAGTACGGCATCCCGGCCCCGAGCGCCTCGTTGTTCTCGGCCCAGTAGAGCATCGTCCCCCAGCTCTGGCTGTTCGGGTCGCCGAGGCCGATGAACTGCAGGCCGGCCGCGAAGAGCACCGCGTACAGGGCCGCGCCGAGGAAGCTCGCCAGGATCAGCGAAGTCATCGTCGGCAGGATCTCGTGGACGATCACGTACGACTTCCGCTCGCCGCGCACGCGCGCCGCCTCGAGGAAGTCGCGCGTGCGTAACGAGAGCGTCTGCGAGCGCAGCTGTCTCGCGCCGTACGACCAGCCGAGCACGCCGAGCACGACGACGAGCGTGAACAGGCCGGAGTTCTTCTCGTAGGCCGCGATCACGATGATCAGCGGGAAGATCGGGATCACCAGGATCACGTCGGTGACGAGCGAGAGGATCCCGTCGGTGGTGCCGCCGAGGTACCCGGCCGAGACGCCGACCACCACCGCGATCGCCGTCGCGAGGCCGCCGACGAGCAGCGCGATCAGGAGCGACTGCCGCGTTCCGAAGACGAGCTGCGAGAAGACGTCCTCGCCGTAGGCGGTCGTGCCGAACAGGTGGTGCACGGACGGCCCGAGCCCCGGCGGGTAGATCTTCGCGCGCGGGTCGTCCGGCGCGATCTGGCCCGGGATCGCCGCCAGCACGACGAAGAACAGGAACAGGCCGAGCCCGACGAGCGCCTTCTTGTTGCGGAGGACGGAGCGGAAGAGGTCGGCGCCGACGCTTCGCCTCGTCGCCTCCTCGGGCGGCCCGGAGCCGACGGTCGCGCCGGCCGGCTCGAGCGGGTCGGCGACGGTCGGCAGGCTCATCCGCGCTCCCGCGTGCGCGGGTCGAGGATCGCGGTCGCGACGTCGGCCGCGAGGATCGCGATCAGCACGGCGACGGTGATCAGCAGGAACAGCGCCTGCATCAACGCGTAGTCCTGGTTCTCGACCGACTGGAGGAACATCCAGCCGACGCCCGGGTAGTTGAAGACGAACTCGACGAGGATCGCACCGCCGACGACGAAGCCGAGCGACATCGCGAAGCCGACGAGGTTCGGCAGGATCGCGTTCCGCCCGGCGTAGGTCCACATGATCCGGTGCGGCTTGAGGCCCTTCGCGCGGGCCATGCGGACGTAGTCCTCCGTCAGGACCGTGATCGTGTTGTTGCGCATGGTCAGGATCCAGCCGCCGATCGCGGTGACGACGATCGTGAGCGCCGGCAGGATCGAGTGGTTGAACGCGTCGGTGACGAACGTCCAGTTCCAGCCGACCGTCGTCGTCACCTCGTAGCCGCCGCTCTCGGGGAACCAGCCGAGCTTGATCGCGAACAGCCAGATCGCGAGCAGCGCGAGCCAGAAGTACGGGAACGCCGAGGTGATCACGAACAGCGGCGGCAGCGCGCCGTCGAGCACCGTCCCGCGCCGCCACGCCGAGACGAGCCCGATTGCCGTCCCGAGCACGAAGGCGACGATCGTCGTCGTCCCGACGAGCGCCAGCGTCCACGGCAGCGCCTGCAGCACCTGGTGGGCGACGGTGTCCGGGAAGAACGTCAGCGACGTGCCGAAGTGGCCGGTCGCGATGTTGCCGAGGTACGTGAAGTACGCGTGGACGAGGCTCTGGTGCGCGTTGACGCCGAACGCGATCTCGAGCGCGTGCAGCGCGTTCGGGTTCAGGCGGCCCTTGTAGCGGCTCATCATCGCGATGGCCGCGTTGCCCGGCATGAGGCGCGGGATCAGGAAGTTCAGCGTGACCGCAGCCCAGAGGGTGACGAGGAAGAACCCCAGCCTGCGGGCGACGAACCTCATGTTCCGCGCCTCATGCCCGTGTCGACGTTCGTGGTGTTACGA
>DASSQG010000002.1:0-5835 GCA_035702625.1 Gaiellaceae bacterium
GATGGGGCCGTGGGAGTACCTCGGCATCTTCACGTACCCCGACAACGAGGCCGCCTTCCGCGTCCTCGGCAAGATCGCGAAGCTGGAGATCTTCGAGACCGAGACGTTCCCGGCAGAGGACGTCGAGATCTTCTTCAAGACACTGGTCTAGGGCCGTAACCACCGGCCTGCAGGAAGCCGCTCGCCTGAGCGGCTTTCTGCGTTCAGAACGCGTGCGCGTAGGCGTTCAGCGCCGGCTGTCCGCCCAGGTGCGCGTAGAGCACGCGCGAGCCGGGCTTGACGCGGCCGTCGCGAACGAGGTCGATGAGCGCGGCCATCGACTTGCCTTCGTAGACCGGGTCGGTGAGGACGCCCTCGAGCCTCGCGCAGAGGCGGATCGCGTCCAGCGTCTTCTCGTCGGGAATGCCGTAGGTGCCGGCGTGCCACTCGTCGAGGAGCACGATCTCGTCGTCGTCGAGCTTCCGCCCGAGGCCGATCGCGTCCGCGGTCTGGCTCGCGATGCGCGTGATCTGCTCGCGCGTCTGGTCGACGGTGGCCGAGGCGTCGATCCCGAGGACGCGCCGTTCCTGCTCCTGGGCCGCGAACCCCGCGATCATCCCGGCGTGCGTGGAGCCGGTCACGGCGCAGACGACCACCGTGTCGAAGAGGACCCCGAGCTCGCGCTCCTGCGCCGCGACCTCGTCCGCCCAGCGCGCAAAGCCAAGGCCGCCGAGCGGATGGTCGGACGCGCCCGCCGGGATCGCGTACGGCGTGCCGCCGCGCTCGCGGACTGACTCGAGCGCCTCCTCCCAGCTCGGCCGGATGCCGATGTCGAAGCCGGCCGGGTCGAGGCGGACGTCAGCGCCCATGATCCGCGAGAGGAGGATGTTTCCGACGGTCTCGTAGCCGGGGTCGTCCCAGTCGACCCAGTGCTCCTGCACGAGCGCGCACCCGAGCCCGAGGTGCGCCGCGACCGCCGCAACCTGGCGCGTGTGGTTCGACTGGACGCCGTCGATCGAGACGAGCGTGTCGCAGCCGGTGGCGAGCGCCTCGGCGACGAGGTACTCGAGCTTGCGCACCTTGTTGCCGCCGAATGCCAGGCCCGAGTTGCAGTCGTCGCGCTTGGCCCAGAGCTCGACCTCGCCGCCCAGGTGCTCGCTCAGCCGCTCGAGCCGGTGTACCGGCGACGGGCCGAAGGTGAGCGGCACGCGCTCGAAGTCGGCGAGGCTCACGGCGCGATGCTCGCAGAGCCGCCGAAGTCGTCGAGGAGCATGTGCACCTCGCCGACGCGCTCGAAGCCGAGGCGCTCGAGGATGGGGCGCGACATCGTGCCACCCTGGGTGATCAGCGCCGGCGTGCCGAGCGCGACGGCGTCGTCCCAGCGGGCGCGGATCAGGGCGCGGTAGGCGCCGCGGCCGCGGGCGCGCGCGAGGGTGGCGCCGCCGTAGAGCAGCAGGCCGTGCTCGGTCGGGGTCGCCGTGCCGGCGCAGACGAGCTCGCCGTCGAGCCAGACGCCGTGCATCAGGTTGACCGTGTCGCGGTGGCGCTGCTCGAGGCTCGCCTGGGCCTCGGCGATCTCGGACGCGGGCGACTCGAACGCCTCCCACTGCACGGCGTTCGCGGCCGCGTACTCCTCGAAGCTCTCGATCCGCCTCCCGACGAGACCGGGTACCGACGGCGGCTCCTTCACGAGCACGAGCGCGACCGCGTAGCCGTCGCCGTCGCGCGCCAGCCCCCGCTGGAGCAATGCGTCGACGAGTCCTGCCGGCGCCTGCGAGCCGACCTCCCACTGCGTCCGCGTCCGCGCGCGCTCGCGCAGGTGCGCGCGAACCTCCTCGATCACATCGTCGAGCTCCTCGAGCGGGAAGCGCTGGCGCTGGACCGTGTTCCAGGTCGACCCGGCGCCCATGCACAGCGTGTACCGAGCCGTCTCGACGCGCTCGGCGCCAGGGCTCAGCGGCCCGAACGAGTTCGGGTACTCGGCGACCTCGCGCAGCACGGACGGAACGTACCCGTGACGAAGCCGTTACCGGTTCGTGACGAACGAGATCTAGCGTCGGCGCATGCTCCGCTTTGCAGCTCCCCTGTGCGCCGCCTTCGTGGTGCTCGCCGCCGGGGCCGGCTGCGGGACCGGCGAGCGCGTCGCGGCGCGGACGCCACAGCACGCCCCGTTGTCGTTCACGGTCGGTCGCGGCACGATCGTTCCGGCGACGGCGCGCGGGATCACGGTCGTCGTCGACGGCTCGAGCGGGACGTTCCACACCCTTCGCCCGGACACCAGCCCGCGCGTCGTCCTGGCGGACACTGTTGCAGACCTCGACGGCGACGGCCTGTCCGACCTCGTCACGCACTACAACGGCGGGGAGGAGTCCGACAGCTGCTCCGAGGACTCGGGCGTCACGGTCTGCACCTCGTGGGCCTCCGTCTCGCGCGCTGTCGCCCCCAGCAGGTTCCGCCCTAGCCGCGTCGTCTACCAGAGCGACGTCGACGACCTGTCGCCCCTGGCCGCCGGCGACGTTACCGGCGACGGGCTGCCGGATCTCGTGCTGCCGTTCTCGAACTACTACGGCGACAACGGCGTGCGCGTCTTCGTCAACGAGGGAGCCGGCAGGTTCGTCCGCCGCAACCGGTTCCTCTCGACCGGGCAACCGCCGGTCGCGGCCGCGCTCGTCGACCTCGACGGCGACGGCAGGCTCGACCTGATCACCGCCAACGACGAGGACGAGACCAACCGGCTCGCCGACGGCAGCGTCTCCGTCTTCCTCGGCGCGAAGGGCGGCGGGTTCGAGCGCAGGCATGACTACCCGATCGGCGGCGGCGCCGACGGGCTGGTCGTCCGCGACCTGAACGGTGACGGCCGCCCCGACGTCGTCGTCAGCCGCGGCGAGGCGGGACCGTTCGTCTCGCTGCTCCTCAACCGCGGTGACGGCACGTTCACGGCGAAGCGGGACTACCGGAGCGCCAGCCGCTTCGCCGAGGCGGTGGCCGTCGGCGACGTGGACGGCGACGGGCGGCCGGACCTCCTGGTCGCGAACGGCGGGCACGGCATCTCGGTACTGCTGAACCGGGGCAGCGGGACGTTCGGCCGGCGGCTCGTGGTCGAGCCGCGCGAGAAGGTGTTCTCGCTGGCGACGGGCGACCTCAACGCCGACGGCCGGGCGGATGTGCTCGCCGAGACCGCCGGCGGCTCGCCGCACGCGCCTGTGCTGGTCCTGCTCAACGCCGGCTAGCGGACTCGGCCTCACGTGTCGCGGGCGGGCAGCGCCAGTACTGCACCGAGCCGTTCTGCCCGCGCGGCTGGCACGACTCGCGCGTCAGGTTGGGGCGGCCGTCGAGCACGCCCTTCTGGCACGCGCGCCAGACGCCGCTCGTCCCGGCCGGGCGAGGGGAGGAGGTGCAGTAGCCGACCAGGCCGGCACGGTGGAGCACATCGTGGTCGCGGACGGCCACGATCACTGCTGCCGCGAGCATCGCCATGAGCCAGATTCGAACCATGTGTTCCTCTCGATCTGGCCGCAGATACGTCGCTTTTGCAGCCGATTATCGGCCCAAGTGACAGAAGCAGCAATCACCCGGAGGGGTTAGCGCAAGCCGCCGCGCTCGTGATGCGCGCGGAAGAACTCCGCCGAGCCGGCCGTCGCCATCGCGGCCGACGCCGAGATCTCGAGCGCGAGCGTGGTCGCCGCGACGATCTGCGCGAAGCGGTAGACCTTGCCCGCGCCGGCGCAGCCGATCAGCTCCAGCCACTGGCGCGCGAACGGCAGGGTCGTGCCGCCGCCGATCGTCGCGACCTCGAGGCCCGGCAGCCGGAGCGAGACCTGCAGCCCGTCGTTGACGCGCCGCGCAGCGCCGTGGCACATCGAGCTCGTCCCGACCATGCCGAGATCCTGGCCGGTCGCCGCGAACACCGCGGCGATCGCCGACGCCGGCGTGAACGCGACCGACTGCATGCCCGAGGCGACGGCGCCGTGAGTCCCGGCCCACGCCAGCTCCTGCAGGTCGTCGAGCTTCGTCCGGAGCACGCGGCGCACCGCGTCCTCGGTGAGCGTCGCCTCCGCCACGACGGACTTGCCGTGCCCGCTCTGGAAGTACTCGAACGACGGCTTCTTGTCGCCGCCCATGTTGGCCTCGAGGATCGAGCGCTCGGGCGTGACCGGCGCGCGCTCCATCACGTAGCCCATGTTCAGCACGTAGGCGTTGCGCGTCATCATGTTCGCGCCGACGGCGTCGCCGGTCGTCCAGCGCCAGAGCACGTGGCACATCGGCCCGACGACGTGGGTCTTCACCTCGCGCAGGCGCGCGAACTTCGAGAGCGACGGGTCGTCCTGCTGCTGGAGCCACTCGCGCATCGCCGGCAGCTCGGCCTCGATCCAGCGCGCGAGCTCGATCGCCTCGCCCGCGGAGCCGCAGACGAAGCACGAGGCGCGCGTGATCCGGTCGGCGAGCACGTACGTGCGGAAGCCGCCGGACTCGGCGACCGCCCGCGCTCCGCGGTGCAGCGACGCCGACAGGCCGCCCTCGGTGTGCGCGAGCGGGACGAAGACCGAGTCCTCCGCCCGCCCGGTCTCGGCCACCTCGCCGTCGGGCTCGCGCAGCTCGTACTCGCCGAGCTCGAGCTCGACCGGCCCGACGACGGAGACCGGGATCACGGCGGCGCCGGTCAGCATCTCCTGCGCACGGGCGAACGGCTCGAGGTCGATCGCCGTGACGGCGCCGTTCAGCTCGAGCGCCTCCTGTCGTGCCCGGATCGAGTCGGCGTCGTTCTTCCGCGGCCATCGGCGCATCGCCATGGCGCTGAGCTTAAGCTGCCTGTCGTGACGACGACCGACCAGGTCATCGACCAGGAGCGCGAAGAGCGGGAGGCGTTCGCGGGGGTCCTCCGCTTCTACGAGCTCGCCAAGCGGCAGGAGTGGCAGGTGCGCGACCTGCCCTGGGGCGACATTCCGCCGATCCCCGAGGGCAAGGGCTCGCCGCAGCGCCAGGCGCGGCGCAAGGACATGTGGCGTTCCGTCCTCACCCAGCAGCTCCAGGCGGACATGCTCGCCTGCGAGATGTCCTCCCAGCTGCTGAACATCGCGCCCGACCCGGAGGCGAAGCTCTACTACTCGACGATGGTGCAGGACGAGTCGCGCCACACCGAGGCGTGGCTGAAGCTGATCGACGAGGCCGGCGGCACGGCCGAGCGCGACCCGTACCTCGACGAGCTCGCGCACATGACGCTCGAGGCCGACACGCTCGAGGAGAAGGTCTTCCAGATGCAGGTCTTCTACGAGCGGCTGATCATCTCGCGCTTCCGGCTGATCGCCCGCGCCTCGCGCGGCACCGTGCTCGAGGACCTGTGCAACCGGCTCACGACCGACGACGGCATCCACCACGGCGCCGGGATGGCGTACGAGAAGGTGCTGCTCCGGAGCGCCGACAAGAAGACGAAGCGCGCGCTCGTCGAGGCCGCGAACCGCCTGCTGCCGACCTTCGTCCAGCACGCGCTCTGGCGGCCGAAGGAGCGCGCCTTCATCGGCGAGATGATGCGCTCGCGCGACATCGAGAAGCTGAAGGAGGACATCGAGATCGGCGTCCGCCTGGCGCAGTCGCTCGGCCTCGACGTCTCCGACGTCCAGCTGCCCATTCCCTAGTGGCCGCCACCCTGATGGAGGGCCCGCCGCTCGCCGAGCGGATCCGCGCGCAGGTTGCCGCGGACGTGGCCGAGCTCGGCACGATCGGCCTCGCGACGGTGCAGGTCGGCGACGACGAGGCGTCGACCATCTACATCCGGCTCAAGCACAAGGCCGCCGCCGAGGCCGAGATCGCGTCGGTCGACTGCAAGCTGCCGCACACGATCACGGAGGAGGAGCTGCT
>DASSQG010000003.1:0-29325 GCA_035702625.1 Gaiellaceae bacterium
CCGCCTTCACGGCCGCCACGCTCCTGCTCGCGCGGGAGCCGGCGCCCGCCCGCATCTAGGTCGGTAGAGCCAGGGTCGCCCCGGGCGGCGGGGCGGCGCCTGGCTCCTGAACCGGGCTAGCCGAGCAGCTCGTAGTGCGCGGTGGCCGAGTCGAGCAGCTTGAGCGTGAAGTCGCCGCCGACGAGCTTGCACTTCATGTGCACCGCGTCGCCGACGTGGAAGGCGCTCAGGTCGGCGCCCGGCGCGACCTTGCAGGCGACCGGGTCGTCACGGCCGCTCACGTCGAGGCTGATCCCGTTCGCGTCGAGCGTCGCGATCGTACCCTCGACGACGAACCACGAGCCGTCGGGCGTGATCGAGGCGTGGTCGGAGACGAGCGCCTTGACCACGAACCCGCCGGCGTCGTTCCTGACGCAGTACATCTTGACCGTGTCGCCCGCGAGGAACCCGAGCAGGTTCATCCCGGCCGGGACGGCGCAGGTGACGGGGTCGGCCTGTCCCTCGACGTCGACTGCGACCTGGCCGCCGTCGAGCGAGGCGATCGTGCCCACCGCGCTCAGGACGTCGGTCGGAGGAGGCGGCGGCGGCGGATCCTTGTGTTGCAGCGAGACGAGCACCAGGCGGCCGTCGCCGTACTTGCAGGTCATTGCCACCCACTGGCCGACGGCGAAGCCGCTCAGCAGCCCGCTGCCGGGGTCGAAGGTGCAGCGGACCTGCTCGGAGCGCTCCGGCACCTTGACCGAGAGCCCGTCGACCCCGAGCGCGGTGATCGTGCCCACGACCGTGAACGCGTTCCTGCCCATGTCGACGCCGCCGTCGTCGTCACCGCTCGTGCTCTCGTTCTCCGCCTTGACGAGCGTGAACGAGCCGTCGCTCTCGACGGTCACCACGAGCACGACCACGTCGCCCGCCGCGAAGGCCGGGACGTGGGCGCCGTCGGGCACCGAGACGACTACTCGCCCTTGTGCACGACCGCGAGCTCGATCGCCCCGCTGGCGTCCGTGCTCAGGTAGATGCCTTCGAGGACGAGCTGTCCGTCGTGGCCGACCTCTTTGATCCCATCGGTCGGCGTCTCCGGCGAGCCGCGCTTGAAGTGCACGTCGCAGTCGACCTCGTCCCCGGGCTGCAGGCCACCTCCGTCGGAGGCGAGCTGCTTGCCGGTCACGCGCAGCGCGAACACGCTGCGGCCGGCCGAGACGACCAGCCGCTTCGCGAGCCGCCGGACGACGGTGCCGTGGACGTGCGTGCCGCGCGCACGGCCGACGGGCCGAACCGCCGCGGCGGAGAAGGTGCCGTCGGGGAGCTTGGCGCCGCGGACGGCGACCAGGCTGCCGACCCTGTAGCGCGCGAAACCGGCGTGCAGCCGAACCGTGCGGACGGTGCCGTCGCGCGACGCCGTCACGAGCGCCTTGCGCGCCGCGTCCTTCGCCACGACCGCGCCGTGGAAGGTCGCCGCGCCGGCCGTGGCCGGCAGCACGACCGCGAGACCCGCGGCGGCTGTCGCGAGAAGCAGTAGGAACCGCTTCATGTCGTTGTGCCTCCTCTCAACCGGCGAGCCGGCCGAGGGGAACTGCCCACCCGGCCGGCTCGTCGATACGTTCGTTCGGCGTCGGTCGGGCGGCGACCGCACTCCTGCTCGAGTCGTGGATCGGCGCCGCGGCGCCGCACCTTGCGCACAATCCCTCCGCCGAGCCACCGCGTTCGAGGGATAGGCTCGCCCGGTGAGCCTGTTCGACGTCCGCGCGGTACAGCAGCGGCTCGCGGCCACGAGCGGCGGCTACGAGATCGTCCACCGCTCGCCGGGGCTCGAGATCGGCGTCTACGTGCTCGTCGCGCCCGAGCCCGATCGCCAGTCACCGCACGAGGACGACGAGGTCTATGTCGTGCTCGAGGGGCGCGGCACGCTCGAGGTAGAGGAGGACCAGATCCCGGTCGAGGAGGGCAAGGCGGTGTTCGTCCCGGCCGGCGCCGACCACCGCTTCACGGCCTACGAGGGCTTGAGCGTGCTCGTGATCTTCAAGCGCCCTGACTAGGCGTCGGGCGCCGCGAAGTAGCGGCCGACCGCAGAGACCGTCATCAGCAGGATCTTGACGTCGAGCCAGAGCGACCAGTTCTCGATGTAGAAGTTGTCCCACTCGACGCGGTCGCTGAGCGAGGTCTTGCCGCGGAGGCCGTGCACCTGCGCCCAGCCCGTGATCCCGGACTTGACGCGATGCCGGTCGCCGTAGCGGTAGACGTTGCGCTCGAAGTGCCGGGCGAAGTCGGGCCGCTCCGGGCGCGGGCCGACCAGGCTCATGTCGCCGCGGAGCACGTTCAGCAGCTGCGGGAGCTCGTCGAGCGACGTCCGCCGGAGGAAGGTGCCGAAGCGTGTGCGCCGGTCGTCGCCCTCGACGCCTCCCGGTGCGATGTCCGCGGGCAGGTCCGGCAGGATGAGCGGCTCGAGCGGCGCGCGCATCGAGCGGAACTTGAGCATCTCGAACTCACGGCCGTCCATCCCGAAGCGCCGCTGCCGGAAGAAGATCGGCCGGCCGACGGAGACGAGCGTCCCGAGCGTCAGCGCGGCGAAGACGGGCAGCACGAGCAGGAGCAGCGCGGCCGCCACGATGCGGTCGACCGTGTACTTGAGCGCGAACTGCCAGCCCTTCGGGTCGGTGCGGTGCGCCGAGAGGAGCGGCAGGCCGCCGATGTGGTCGACCGTCAGCCGCTCGGTGACCCGCTCGAACAGGCGCGGGACGAGCGAGACGGAGACGCCGAGCTGCTCGCAGCGCTCGACCGCTCGGAGAAGCACGTCGCTCGGCGCGGTCGAGAAGGTGATCACGACGTGCCGGATCCCGTGCTGCTCGATCAGCCGCTCGAGATCCCAACTCGCACCGAGCACCGGCAGCGGCAGGGCCGCCTCGTCGAGCGGTTCCTTGTCCACGAACCCCACCGGCTGCAGGCCGAACTCCGGGTGTTCGAGCAGCCGCCGCGCGGTGAGCGCGCCGACCCGCCCGGCGCCGACGACGAGGGTCGGCCGCACCGCCTCGTGCTCCCGCCGCGCGCGCAGATGCGCCCAGTCGAGCGCGACGCGCCCCGCGATCAGGTAGACGGCGCTGAACGTCAGCAGGCGAAGCGACTGTGGCGCGAGGTCGTCGACGTCGCCCGGAAGCAGGATCCGCAGCGAGACGACGGCCATCGAGGCCAGCACCGTCGCCACGACCACGTTCCGCGCGCTGTCGAGCATCGACAGGCGCAGATGCCACGAGTACATCCCGCGTGCGTGGAGGAACGCGACGGCCAGGCACGCGTAGCCGACGAGCCACGCGACGGGCGTGTCGACGATGCCCGCTCCACGCGAGCCCAGCTCGGTCATGACTCCCGCCGCGAGCAGGAGCAGGACGTCGAGCGCCAGCGCCCCGCGGGTCCACGAGCCCCGCGCGGGACGCCCAAGCGCAAGCTCGTGCGGACCCTCGAGCTGCAGGGTCTCAAGAGCTGGCAGGGGCTCGGCGTTCACCGACCGCATCGCCATCGAACCGCTCTCGGTTGTCTAGCTAGTTCCGCGCCTTGCCGAGCTTCCGCAGAACCGCACCAGCTGCGAGCAGGATCGCGCCACCTGCGGCGAGCAACGTCAGGTCGAGACCGGTGAAGGGCAGGCCTCCACGCGTCTTCACTGCCTGCGCTCCCAGCGCCTGCTGCACCGCACCTTGGACTCCGACGCGGGGGTAGCCCTGCAGCGCGGCGCTCCTCAGCGCCCGCTGGAGATCAGCCTTCGAGTACCGCTGATCGAGCTTGCCGTTGTCGGCATAGTCCTTGTAGATCTGCTGCGGGGTCGCTCCGAACGCCGCCGGTGCGACCGCGAACAGGCCGACCGCGCAGGCGAGCACCCCCAAAACCACCACTCGACGCCACATGTTTTCTCCCTCCTCCGCCTGGTCCCATGACCAGGAATCACTTGCCGCAACATTGCCCACCTCGGGCAATTTCAGTCCTCGGCCGCGTGTACAACGAGGACGATCACAACGTAGTTACGTTTGTTCTGCTCCGCAAGCGGGTTAACCAACGCGGATCAACGCGGGCCGAATCCGTGCAGCCGTGGACATTCCATCGATGATCTAGACGTGCGAGGCGCCAGTTCTCTTCCCGTCGTCGCCGTCGTCGTCGGCGCCTGCCTGGTCGCATGGGTGGAAACCGGCAGCATCGACGCCGGCGACTGGCTGATCTACGCGGTGTTCGCGGCGCTGCTGCTCGCGGTCGTCGCTGCGACGTCGGCGCTCTCGCTGCCGCCGAGAGCGGCGCTCGTCGGCCTGGCGTGCCTGGTCGCGTACGCGGGCTGGCAGGCGGTGACGATCGCGTGGGCGGCGCTCCCCTCGCTCGCGAGGGACGACGCGCTGCTGACGCTCTTCTACGCGGTCGTGCTCGCGCTCGGCCTCTCAGTGCGGGGCGTGTTCGACCGGGGCGTGGTCGTGGGCGCCGTCGCCGCGGGCTCCGGGATCCTCGCCGTGGCCACCGGCGCCGCGCTGCGCTGGGGGGCCTCGCCCGAGAGCTACCTCCCCGACCGGCGCCTCGCCTTCCCGGTCTCGTACACGAACGGCGCCGCCGCCATGTTCCTGATCGGGTTCTGGCCGGCGCTCGTGCTGGCCGCGCGGCGGAGAGCGCCGATCCTCGTCCGCGGCGGCGCGCTCGCAGCGGCGGCCGCGATGCTCGCCGGCTGGCTGCTCACCCAGAGCAAGGGCGGCGGGATCGCCCTCGCCTGCTCGGCGGTCGCGATGCTCGTCGTGGCGCGCGACCGGCTGCGGCTCGTCGTGCCCGGCGCGATCCTCGCCGTGCTGCTCGGCTCGCAGTTCCACGCGCTGACGGCCGCCTACACGAGCAGCGACGTCGGGGGCTCGGCCCGTCACGCGGGGCTCGTGCTGCTGGTGCTCACGGCCGCGGCCGCCGTGGCCGGAGCGCTCTACGCTGCCGTCGACCGCCGGCTCGAGCTCCCGGAGCGGGCGGCGAAGAGCCTCGGCCGCGCGGCGATCGTCGTCGCGGTCGCCGTCGTGCTCGCGATCCCGGCGGCGTTCTTCGCGACCGTCGACCACCCGGGGAGCTGGGCCAGCGACCGCTGGCATTCGTTCAAGCATCCCGCGAGCGACACCGTCGGGACGCACTTCGGCACGCTCGGCTCGAACCGGTACGACTTCTGGCGGGTTGCCCTCCACCAGTTCGAGCACCACCCGGTCGCGGGCATCGGCGGCCGCGGCTTCGGCCCCGCGTACCTGATCCACCGTAGAAGCACCGAGGTACCGGCCCGCGCGCACTCGTTCGAGCTCGACGCCCTGAGCGAGACGGGGCTGATCGGCTTCGCGCTCCTCGTCGCGGCGCTCGCGCCGCTCATCTGGCTGACGGCGCGCGGCGCGTGGTGCGGCGACCTCGCCGGCGCGGCCGGCTTCGGCGCGGCCGCGTACTTCGTCATCCACGCCTCGGCCGACTGGGTCTGGACGATTCCGGCGATCGGCATCCCCGTCTTCGCCCTGCTCGGGACGGCCTGCGCGTCCCGCGAGCCGCGTCCCGCGCCGCGCCTCGCCGGTGTCGGCGTCGCAATAGCGTCGGTGGCCGTCGCGCTGATCCTGTTCGCGCCGCCGTGGCTCTCGGCGACGCTCTCGAGCAGCGCGCTCGACGGCTCGTCCTCGCCGGGAACCGACCTGCGCTGGGCGCGGCGGCTGGATCCGCTCAGCGTCGAGCCGTATGCCGCCGCCGCCGCGCTCGCCCGCACGCCGGCGGAGGCGATCCCGCCGCTCAGGACGGCGGCCCGCAAGGAGCCGCGCTCGGTCGACCAGCGGTTCCAGCTCGGCCTTGCGTACCTCCGCGCGAACCGGCGCGCAGACGCCCGGCGGGAGCTGCAGGCGGCGCTGCGGCTCGAGCCGGGCGAGGCGTCGATCGAGCGCGCCCTCAGACGCGTCGGCCGCGCTCAGTAGGCTTCGACGACGTGAGCGGCAAGGCACTGGTCACCGGCGGCGCCGGCTTCATCGGCTCTCACCTGTCCGAGCTCTTGCTCTCGCGCGGGTGGGAGGTGTTCGTCCTCGACGACGTCTCGACGGGACAGCTCGAGAACATCGAGCACCTGCGCGACCGGAGCGACTTCCACCTCGTCGTCGACTCGATCCTCTCGCCGTCGGTCGTCAGCGAGGTCGTGCACAAGTGCGACGTCGTCTTCCACCTCGCCGCCGCCGTCGGCGTGCGGCTGATCGTCGAACAGCCGGTTCACACGATGGTCACGAACGTGCAGGGCACCGAGAACGTGCTCGAGTACTGCAGCAAGTTCGGCAAGCGCGTCCTGATCGCGTCGAGCTCCGAGGTGTACGGCGACCACCGCGAGGAACGGCCGCTGGCCGAGACCGACCGCCGGGTCTACGGCCCGACCACCGAGAAGCGCTGGCTCTACGCGGACTCGAAGGCGATGGACGAGCACCTGGCGCTCTCGTACCACCTCGAGCGCGGGCTCGACACCGTCGTCGTGCGGCTCTTCAACACGGTCGGGCCGCGGCAGAGCGGCCGCTACGGGATGGTGATCCCGCGGTTCGTCGACCGCGCGCTCGCGGGCGCGCCGCTCGAGGTGCACGGCGACGGCACGCAGACGCGCTCGTTCTGCCACGTCGCGGACACCGTCCGCGCCCTCTTCGACCTGATGGAGACGACCGGGATCTCCGGCGAGATCTTCAACGTCGGCTCCTCCGAGCGGGTCAGCATCCTCCAGCTCGCCGAGCGCGTGAAGGCCGCCGTCGGCAGCGACTCGTCGATCGAGTTCATCCCCTACGAGCGCGTCTACGACCAGGGGATCGAGGACACGCTCCACCGCGAGCCGGCGACCGCGAAGATTCGGGAGGCGATCGGCTGGCAGACGACGCGCGACCTCGACGGGATCATCGCCGACGTGATCGACCACGCTCGCGGGCAACGGCTGAGCGAGGAGCCGGTCGGCAAGCGCTGACGTGGCGGGCATGACCGCCACGTGTAGTTGGCCCGCGGTGCGCCGGTCGTGAGCGCCGAGCGCGCCTCACGCTTCGGAGCCGAGGCCACGACCGGTTCCTCCGTCCTGCGCGGCGGGCTCTGGAAGATGCTCAGCAACGCGCTGCCGCAGGTGTATGCGCTGGTCATCTCGATCGCCGCCGCCCGCTACCTCGGCCCCGACGGGATGGGGCGTCAGAGCTTCATCGCCTTCATCGAGCTCTCCGTGATCCAGGTGCTGACGAGCGGATTCGCGCTCTCGCTCCAGCGCTACGTCGGCGAGTCGGTCGGCGCCGACCGCAGCGCGGAGGCACGCTGGCTCGCACGGCAGGTCTTCCGGGTGATCGGCGCCGCGGCGGTCGTCGGGGGCGGCGCGCTCGTGGCGCTCGGCTTGCTCGGCGCGGAGCCGAAGGCGGCCTGGATCTTCGCCGGTACCGCGGCCTTCAGCGGCATCCTCGCGAGCGTCCCCGGGGCGATCCTGACCGGCCTGCAGCGCTGGCGCGAGGCCACCCTCGCAGGCCTCGTCACCGGCGGCTTCGGCACCGTCGCGACCGTGATCGTGCTCGCCCTCGGCGGACGGATCAGCGCGATGTTCGCCGTCGAGGCCGCCAGCCTCGTGATCGTCCTGGTCTGGACCGGGATGCTCGCGCGCAGGTCGATCTCGGCCGTCTCCGACGAGATCACGCCGGCCCCGGGCCTCCGCCACAGAAGCCTCCGCTTCGCGGGCTACTCGTCGATCAGCGCGCTGCTCTACCTGATCGTCTGGCGGCGCTCGGAGTTCTTCTTCCTCAACCACTACTCCTCCGACGCCCAGATCGCCTTCTACTCGATCGCCTTCAGTCTGGTCACGGCCGTCGCGCGGCTTCCGTCCGCGATGGGACAGGTGCTGGCGCCGGCCGTGGCGACGCTGCTGGGAGCCGGTGAGCACGAGCGGATCCGGCGAGGTTTCGGCCGCGCGCTGCGCCTGCTGGTCGTCGTCACGGTGCCGGTTTCGGTGGCGACCGCCGCGCTCGGACCGGCGGCGATCCGCGTCATCTGGGGCGGCGCCTTCGCCGACGCCCGCGACCCGTTGCTGATCATGGTCGCGGCGTCGCTGCTCACGCCGATCACGGTGCTCTCCTCCTCCCTCCTCGCGGGCCTCGCGCACGTCAGGCTGCCGCTACTCGCGACCGCTGCGGCAGGCGTCGTCGACCTCGGCCTCGCCGCCGTGCTCGTCCCGCACCACGGGGCGATCGGCGCCGCGATCGCCAACGGTGCGGCGCAGGCGACGGCCGGAATACCGATGATCGTGTACTCCGGACGCCTTCAGGGGCCGATCGAGTGGGGCTGGGGCCGCCTCGCGCGCTGTGCGGCCGTCTCCGCGGCGGGCGGCGCGGTCGCCTGGGGAGTGTCCGCCTCGCTCGGCGGCGTCGCCGGCCTGTTCCTCGGCCTCGTGGCGGGCTCGGCCGTGTTCTTCGCGCTGGCGGCCGCGATCGGGTTCCTCTCACGTGACGACGCGGACTGGCTCGGCGACGTCGTCGGCTCCCGGGGCGGCGACGTGCCTCGGCGACTGGTGCTGGCTCTGGCGGTTCGCGGCAGCTAGACGGCGAGCTCCGGGCCGAGCTCGGTCAGCAGCCGACCGTACATCGGCTCGGACCGCGGCAGCCCGGGAAGGCCTGCGCGCGCCGCCTCGTTCGCGGCCCAGACCGCGAGCACCGCGAGCATCAAGGGCCGAAGCAGGTCGTCGCCCACCCCGCCGCGACGAAGGAGTTCACGCAGCGGCGCCCACTCCGGGTCCCGTCCCCGCGCGAGGTCGCGCAGCAGCTCCGTATCCGGTGCGTCCCCGCGCGCCATCGCAGCGAGGAAGAGCACGTCGAGACCCGGCGGCCCGTCCTCGTAGGGGTCTTCCCAGTCGATCACGCCCACGCTCGCGCCGAGCAGGACGTTCTTGCGCTGCACGTCCCCGTGCAGCGGCTGCGCCGGCAGCGAACCGATTGCCTCGAGCGCGCTCTCGACGGCCGCCCGCAGCGAGCCGGGCGCAGCCGCGAGCGCGCGCGGCGGCTCGCCGGCCCACCACGACCCCTCGCGGACGGCGATGCCGGTGCCGGGCCCGAGTCCGAGCACCCACTCGGCGACGCGCGGGAACCACTCGGCGGCGCGGTCGCACTGCGGCGGCTGCCCGGTGAGCAGCTCCTCGAGCACCCACCAGGCGTCGACGTCCTTGGCCTGGGCGATCACCGTCGGGATCCCGGGGCGCGCGAGCCGCTCGCGAACCGCGAGCCCGGTCCCGAACCTCGCCGAGGGGTGCACGTAGACGTGCAGGATCCGGTCGCCCCCGACACGGTAGAGAAAGTGCGGGTCCGGCCGGAACGACGGCTCCTGCGGCTCGATCGCGGCCCCGTCGAGCGCGGCCGCAACGGCCGCCGGCATGCGCTCGAGCGCCCCGCGCGGCGAGCGGGCCGACGCGCGGAAGGCGACCGCGGAGGCGAAGCCGTGGAGCGTCGCGCGCGTCTCGCGCAGACGCCGGCCGTCCCTGGCGCGGGCGCCGCTCGTCAGCGTGCGGGCGATCTCGGTACCGCGCCGCGCGGCCAGCACCGGCGAGCGGTGCCGCCTGAGCACCTTGCCGAGCCCGTACGCGTCCAGGTAGCTCGAGCGGAGGCGCTCGGCCTGCGTCTTTGCCGTGCCGTAGACGACGGCCTCGGGCGACCACACGAGCGTGCGGCCGGACTCGAGCAGCCGGTGGATCACTTCGGTCGCCTCGCCCCCGCGCGACACCGAACCGGCGCCGAACAGCGGGTCGAAGCCGCCGACTGCGAGCAACGCCTCGCGACGGAACGCCATGTTGCCGCCGCTGCCGACCCGCCAGGGCGGCGTTCCTCGCCCGATCGACCTGAAGCTCCCGGCCTCCCGGTACGGCACGCCGCGTGGGGCGACCGGGCCGAAGACGCCCGCGGGAGCGTCGGCGCGGGAGAACGCGTCGAGGAGGGCGCGGACCCAGTCGGGATCGACGACCTCGTCGTCGTCGACGAATGCGACAAGCTCGCCTCGCGCGGCGACGAGACCACGGTTGCGCGCGTAGGCGAGGCCCGACGGGAAGACGTTCAGCACGACCGGTCCGTCCAGAGGCGGGGCGGGCTCGACGCTCTGCCAGACGACGAACGTCTCGATGTCGGCGTCCGCGGCGTGCGCGGACTCCGTAACCGACTCGACCGTCTCGGCGACGCGCTCTTCGCCCAGCGTGCAGATCACGACCGAGAGCTGGGGGTCCGGCACGCGCGAGACCTTAGCCGCGTGGATCAGTCACGATCCGCGCATCGGCACCGGCCAATGCAGACACCAGTGCGGGCGCTCGTCGTCCTGAGCCAGCCGCCGCTGCCCGAGGGCGGTGCGCCGGGCAAGACCGCGATCGGGCTGCTGCGTGGGTTGGGCGAGCACGGCGTCGAGGTGAGCGCGATCGCCGCGCGGCGCGGGTTCTCCATTGCCGGCGAAGTTCCCGCCGACCTGCCCGTGGAGCTCGTCGAGGTCCCGCCGCCCGGGCCGTGGGCGGCGCGGCTCGAGCGTATGCGGCGTCCCCGCGGCGAGCTCGGCGCGCCTGCGTTCGTCGCGCGCGTCCGGGAGGCGGCCGCGGCCGCAGACGTGCTCCACCTGGAGGAGACCGAGACGCTCTGGGCGGGCGATGGCGTCTCGCTCCCGTCGCTCGTCCACGTCCACTACCTCGCGCGGCGCGACCGCGACCTCGGCGCCCCGTGGAGCCGGCAGTTCCGCGAGGTGCTCGACGGACACCGCGCCGAGCGCGCAGCCGCGCGGCGCCACCGGTACCTCGTCGCGAGCTCGCCGCTCGTCGCCGACGCCCTCCGAGCGGCCGCTCCGCGCGCGGAGGTCGTGCTCGCGCCGCTCTCGCTCGACCCGGCGCGGTACGAGCCGGCACTGCTCGACGGGCCGCCGCTCGCCGGCCTGATCGGGACCGCACAGTGGACGCCGACCGCCGACGCGATGCGCAGCCTCGTTCACGACGTGTGGCCGCGAGTCCGCGCGCTCGTGCCCGAGGCGAGGCTCGTCGTCGCCGGGCGTGGGACCGCCGCGCTCGGCTTACCGCAGACCGGCGGAGTGGAGGTCGCGGGCGAGGTCGCGTCCGCGCGCGAGCTGTTCCGGCAGCTCTCGCTGCTGCTCTTCCCGCTCGCGCGCGGGAGCGGGATGAAGGTGAAGACGCTCGAGGCGATGGCAAGCGGGGTGCCCGTCGTCACGACGGCGGCGGGCGCCGAAGGGATCGAGCCGTCCGACGGCGTGGTCGTGCGCGAGCGGCCCGACGAGCTCGCGGCCGCGGCCGCGGAGCTCCTCGCCGACGCGGAGGCGCGCCAAGAGCGCGGAGCCGCCGCGCGCGCCGACTTCGAGCGCCTCTACGCGCCGCGTCCCGCGACCGAGCCGCTCGTCGAGCTCTACCGGCGGATGCGCTGAAGGCCGTGGAGCTCACGGCGCAGGCGCAGCGCCTGGGCGTGGGCGTTTCGGCGCGCACGCCGTAGGCTCGGCGCGGCCGCCGCGGGCGCCCGGCTGCCCGTGGCAACGATCACCGTCGGGGTGCACGTCGACGTGCCCGCCGTGCAGACCCGGTACGAGTAGGTCTCCTTGGGGTTGCGCAGCAGCTTGTCGGAGTAGGAGCCCGTGTTGGCGACGGTCTCCTTCCGGCCGCCGTTGCGGTAGACGTCGACGCGCGCGCCGGCGAGCCCGCTCCAGGCGAGCTGGACGGTCGCGCCGCCGAAGGTCGCGGTCAGCGTCGCGGCCACCGGTGGCGGAGGTGGAAGCGGCGGAGGTAGAGGAGGCGGCGGCGGCGCCCCCGCGGGCGAGCGCAGGATCGCGCCGCTCGTCGCGCCGAGCGTGACCGACTGCACGACCGCGCCGCCGGCGTCGACGTACGAGCCGCCGAGGTCGACCGTCGCCGTCGAGGAGGTCGGGTTGACGACGACCACGCCGCCGGAGTAGCTGCGCCGCCAGGTCGAGCCGACCTGGACCCGCGCCGCGACGGGCGACCCGATGTCGGCCGTCCAGGTCGAGGCGTAGGGATCCTGCGCCTCGGGGTCGGTCGGCTCGAACATCAACGCGCCGCCGTCGGCGGGGTCGTCGAACAGCAGGAAGTTCGCGCGCGCCCACGTCATCGAGCGCGTGTCGCCCTTCGGCGCGTAGGTGAGGCCGATGAAGATCTTCCCGGCCTGCTCGGTCAGCGTCTGGAACTTCTGCCGATACGCCCAGTCGTTGCCCGACAGCCAGCCGGAGCTGTCGCTGCCCCACTTCGAGTAGTACTCCTGCAGGGCGCCGGAGGTGAACTGGAGCCAGTCGCTCCACGTCGCCTGCGCGTCGTAGTCCGAGGCCCAGGGTGCGTAGAGGTTCGGGATCGCGAGGAAGCCCGCGCCCCGGAGCGCCGGGCCCACCGTCGCGAGCATGCTGCGCGTGGCCGCGCGCCAAGCGGCCGCCGTCGGGTACTTGGCGATCGTGCGGCCGTGCAGGTGCCAGCTCATGTCGGCGTTCGTGTCGTCGAGCATCACGCCGTCCCAGCCGCCGCCGCGGAGGTCGTCGAGCACGTTCGAGAGCCAGCGCGCCTGGTAGGCCGGATTGCCGACGTCCATCATCCAGGCCTGCTGGAAGTAGTAGGAGTTGAGCCGCGAGCCGTTCGGGTCGGTCAGGAACCAGTCCGGGTGGTTCTGGTCGGCGTCGCAGTAGCCGACGCCGGAAGTGAGGTACGGCTTGTCGACGCCGTTCGAGCAGCCGTACGACATCGTGAAGCTGAGGTTCTTGTAGAGCAGGACCTTCAACCCGGGGTTCGCGGCCTTCAGCGCCGGGAGCAGCGGCGCGTCCCATGAGTTGAGCACGACGTAGCGGTACCGCGAGAGGTCGCCGCCCGACTGGGCGCAGCCGGTGCAGATCCGCAGCGCGCCGACGCCGTTCGGAGCCGCGTGCGCGACGCCCGGAAGCAGGAAGAGCAAGAGAGCGGCGACGAGGACGAGGCGACGTGGGCCGGCTGCGGTCACGGCCCTGGAATCGTCGGACCGCCGCCGGGGCTACTCCCTCGTTCGAGGCATCACAGGGCTAGTTCTCGGTACAGGCCTGCGAGCCGGTCGACCATGCGGTCGAGCGTAAAGCTGCGCTCCGCCTCGCGCCGCCCTTCGCCTCCCCAGTCGGCGGCGCGGGCCGGATCGGCCAGGACCTGCTCGACGGCAGCTGCGAGTCCTTGCGCGTCGCCCTTGCCCGCCAGCGCGCCCGTCGCGCCCTGACGCACGAGCTCGGCGGTCCCGCCGACGGCGGTGGCGGCGACGGGGACCGATGCCGCCATCGCCTCGAGCACGGCGAGCGGGCAGCCCTCGTAGTCGCTCGCGAGCAGCGCGCACTCGGCGCCGGCCAGCAGCTCCGGCACGTCGTCGCGGTTGCCGAGGAACCGCACGGCGCCGGCGAGTCCCAGCTCCGCCGTAAGCCGCTCGGCGTCCGCGCGCAACGGGCCGTCGCCGACGACGTGCAGCTCGGCCTCGGGGATCTGCTCGCGCACCGTCGCCAGCGCCCGCAGGGCGAGGTCGGGCCGCTTGGGCGGCGCCAGGCGACCGACCATCAGGATCCGGCCGCGCACTGGCCTTCGCGGTAGCGCAAACCGCTCCAGCGGGACCCCGTTCGGGACGACGCGGTACTGCTCGGGCCTGCCGACACGGGCGGCGAGCCCGGCGCCACGCTCGTCGTCCGAGAGCGCGACGATCGCCGAGCACCAGCGTGCGGCGAGCCGCTCGAGCCCGAGGTAGAGCCGCGCCTCGGCGCCCGCGGCCGCCCACCACGACCAGCCGTGCGGCGTGAACGCACAGGCACGGCGCTTGCCGCGGGTTGCCGCTGCAAGCCGGCCGAGGAACCCGGCCTTCGCGGAGTGGACGTGCACCACGTCCGCGGCGCCGACGAGGCCCAGCAGCTCCGCCCAGGAGCGCGCGTCGCCGGGCCGCGGCTCCCGGTGAGCCTCGATCGCGTGCAGGTTCACGCCCGACCCCTCGAGGGCCGCCCAGGTGAGCGAGCTCCGCGGACACGCGACGACGAGCTCGAACTCGTCGGCCGGAATCGCCTGCGCCAGCTGGACGACGTGACGCGACACACCGCCGTCGAGCGGCTGCGCAGCCAGCAGGAGCCGCAGGCGTGGTTTCACGCGCCGAAGGGTATTCTTCGATCCCCCCGAACCAGTCTGGCGCCGACCGGCTCGGGTGCCGAGAAAGGACAGCGTGGCATTCAACGATCTCCTGCGGGTGTTCTGGCAGCGCAAGCTGCTCATCCTTCTGGTCGTCATCTCCGTGGTCGTGCCGGCGTACATCGCGACGCGACTCGTCACTCCGCAATACGAGTCGACTGCGACGCTCGCGATCACGCCCAAGGGCAGCGGCCAGGACCTCGTCCTCTACGGGATCCTCGACCAGGTCGTGCCCTTCTACGCCGACGCGGCCCACTCGCGAACGACGCTGCACCGCGCCACGCTCCGCCTCGGCCGCCAGCTCTCGTCGATCTCGGTCGAGACCTTCACCAACACCGGGATCCTCCGCATCAAGGCGCGGAGCCCGCACCCGCGGCTCGCGCAGGCCAGCGCCGACGCGGTCAGCCACGCGCTACGCGCGCGCGTGGCGCGGAACGAGGTCGGGACGCCGTCCTTCGTCCTCAAGGAAATCGACCGGGCCGACCTGCCGACGACCCCCGTCTTCCCGCGCACGAAGCTGACCCTGATCGTCGCGTTCCTGCTCGGGCTCGGGCTGGGCCTAGCGGCCGCGGTGATCCGCGAGAGCCTCGCGACCAAGGTCGAGACGGCCGACGACCTGGCCGCCGCGAGCGGGCTGCCGGTCTTCGCCGAGATCCCCGTGGAGACGGCGGTGCTGAAGATGCACGCGCCCGACGACCTCGCGAGCCAGCCTCGCCTGCAGGTCGTCGCCGAGGCGCTGCGAGATTTGCGGACGAACCTGCTCTTCACCGACGAGAGCATCCGCTCGATCGTGATCACGAGCCCCGACGGAAGCCACGGCAAGACCACAGTCGCGTTCGGCCTCGCGTCGACGCTCAGCCGCGCCGGCGCCCGCACGATCCTCGTCGACTGCGACCTGCGCCGGGGCCGGATCGCGGAGCTGCTCGAGCTGCCGCGCACACCGGGCCTGATGGACGTCCTGCTCGGCGACGCGCAGCTCGGTCAGGTCATCCAACCGACCTCCCACGGCCCCGACGTGGTCGTCGGCGGCAGGCGTTCGGCCGACCCCGGCGAGCTGCTGACCCAGGAGTTTCCGGCGGTGCTGAGCGAGCTGGAGCGCGAGTACGACGTCGTCGTCCTCGACGCGACGCCCGTGGTGCCGATCAGCGACGCACGCGTGCTCGCCCGCTACGCCGACGCGACCGTGCTCGTCGCCCGCGCCAGGACCGCCTCGCGGCGGCAGGTCCGGACGGCGGTCGAACGCCTGAAGCTCATCTCCGTCCAGCCGACGGCGGCGGTGCTGAACCACTCGACCGAGGTCTCGCGCTCCAGCTACTACGTCCGCCCCACCGACGGCGACGCGCAGGAGCAGGGCGACGCCAAGACGCGCGCCGCGCAGCGGATCGCCCGCAAGCAGCGTGGCGCCGCGCGCAGCTGATGCCGTGCTCTCGGCCCCCCGGCTAGAGCTCTCCGCACGCCGGCGGGTCGACGGCGCGCTCGCGCTCGTCTTCCTCGGCGTGGCGACCGCCGCGGCGCTCCTCGTGGCCGGTGCGGTGGCCATGCCGATGAAGACGCTGCTGCTCGTCGTCGGCGGCGCGACGTTCGTCTTCCTCGTCACGCGGATCGACCTCGCGATCCTGCTCGTGGTCGCGACGGCGCCGCTCGAAGGTCAGTTCCAGGCGGGGGTCGGCGGCGCCAGCCCGACGAAGCTCGCCGGCTACGTCTGCATCGCCGCCTCCCTGTTCGCGATCGTGAGAGGGCGGCGGAAGCTCGTCTTCGAGCGCGGGCAGGCGCTCGTGCTGGGAATCCTCGGGATAGCGCTGCTCTCGACTGCCTGGGCCGACCAGCTCTCGCCGGCGCTCACGACGACGACGCGCTACGCCAGCTTCGCCGCCATCTACGTGATCATCACGCAGTTCGGCCAGGACCGGATGCTGCAGATCCGGATCGCCTGGACACTTGCGATCACCTGCTCGATCGCCGCCGCGCTCGGGCTCTACTACTACCTCCACGGGAACGCGCAGCTCGCGACGCTGCCGCACGCGCAGCAGAACGACTTCGCGTTCATCCTCGCGACCTCGCTGCCGTTCATCTTCTTCCTGCTCGGTCAAACGCTCCTGCTGCGGCCGTTCCTGCTCGGGGCGATCGGGCTGGTCTCCGCCGCGATCCTCCTCAGCCTCTCGCGCGGGGCGTTCCTCGGGCTCGCCGCCGGCTTCCTCGTCTTCGTCCTGACCGACCGGCGCCGCGTCCAGGTGACGCTCACGGCCGGAGCGGTCGCGGCGGTGGGCGTCCTGCTCGTGATCCACAGCAACCCGCAGCGCTTCCACGAGGCGCTCAAGCTGAAGCAGAACGTCGCGCAGGAGAACGTCTCGACCCGCTTCGGCGCGTGGAGCGCGGCGGCGCGCCTGGCGAGCGACCACCCGCTGCTCGGCGTCGGCCCGGGGAACTTCCAGTTCCACTACAACCAGCTGACGGGACAGCCGCTCGGCACGTTCACGCTGACCGTGGCGCACAACGCGCTGCTCGACGTCGCCGCCGAGCTGGGGCTGGTCGCGATGTGCCTGCTGGCGCTGTACCTCGTGCTCGCGTTCGCGCGCCTGACCGGGACGATCCACCGCGGCTACGGCGACGCCGGCTTCGTGCGCGCGTTACGGATCTCGCTCACGATCGCGATCGTCAGCGCGATGTTCCTGTCCGAGCAGTACTTCCTGCCGTTCTGGCTGATCGGCGGACTGGCGGCGGCGATCTGGGTCGACGGCCAGCGCCGTGACGCCGAGCGCCCTGCGCTGCCCGCGCCGGAATGAGGGTCGTCTACGTCTCGACCATCGAGCGCGGCGGCCCGCTGACCCACCTGCGGCAGCTCGTGCCGCGGGTCGCAGCCGAGGGCGTCGAGGTGCACGTGCTGGCGGGCAGCGAGCCGCTTGCGGAGAGCTTCCGCGCGCTCGGCGTTCCGGCGGAGGCCGTCCCGGTGGCGCACAAGCTCGACCTGCTCGGCGGGCGCGAGCTCTGGCGGCGGCTCGGCGGAGCGGACGTCGTCCACACGCACGACCGGCGTGCAGGCCTCTTCGGCCGGCTCGCGGGACGGCTGCGCGGCGCGCGGGTGCTGCACACGCTGCACGGCATGCCGGAGGAGATCGCGGCCCGGATCGGCTGGCCGGGCGCGCCCGATCCGCCGGGCGTCTCGCGCGCACGGCTCGCGTGGCTCGAGCACGGCTACCTGCCGCTCGAGGCCACGCTCACGCGGCTAGGCCACGTCATCGCCCCGTCGCAGGCGATGGCCGACTTCATGCTCGCCCACGGCTTCTCGCCGCGGTTGCTGCACGTCATCCCGTACGGGATCGAGCTTGGCGACGAGCCGGGCGCGACCGACGGGCACGCGGCGTTCGTCGCCGGCGTCGCGGCGAACCTCGAGTACTGGAAGGGAATCGATGTCCTGCTCGAGGCGGCCGCGCGCATGCAGTCGCCGGTGCGACTGGAGATCTACGGCGTCGGCGCGCTCGGCGAGGAGCTGGAGCGCGGGGCACGGGAGCTGGGAGTCGACGCGCGCTTCCACGGGTTCGTGACCGACATCCGCGAGCGGCTGGCGCAGGTCGACGTGCTCGTCCAGCCGTCGCGCGCCGACAACCTCCCGCTCGCGATCCTCGAGGCGATGGCGGACTCGCTGCCGGTCGTCGGCTCGCGCGTCGGCGGCATTCCGGAGCTCGTCGTCGACGGCGAGACAGGGCTGGTGGTCGAGCCCGAGAATCCGGGTGCCCTGGCGGCGGCACTCGACTCGCTCGCTGCGAGTCCCGAGCGGCGTCGTGAGCTCGGCCGGCGGGCCCGGGAACGCGCAGCCGAGCACTTCTCCGCCGACGGCATCGCCAGACGAACGGTCGCCCTCTACGAGGACCTGTGCGGATCCTCCATGTGATCCAGGAGCTCCGCACCGGCGGCGCCGAGCACATCCTGCTCTCGGCGTACCGCGGTGCGCGCGACGCCGGGCACGAGGTGTTCGTCGCGGCCGGCCCCGGGCCGCTCGCCGCCGAGCTGGAGGCCGAGCCGCTGCCGCTGCCGCTCGTGCGGCGCCGGCCCTGGCTCGTGCCGGCGGCCATCCGCGCCGTGCACCGGGCCGTCAGCGCGACGAGGCCGGATGTCGTCCACGCCTACAACCCGACGATGGGGCTGGCCGCCGGCCTCGCGACGCGGCGCGGCCGCCGACCGCCGGGGCTCGTCAACCTCCAGGGCGGCCCCGAGGAGGACTGGCCCGCCGCCGTCCGGCTCGTTCGGCTCTCTGGGCTCGCGCCCGTCGCCTGCGGCCCTGGCGTCGCAGCGGCGATGGAGGAGCACGGGCTTGCGCCCGCCGCGACCGTCCCGAATGCGGTCGGGCCGGCACCGGCGCCCGCCGACCGCTCCGAGCTCGGTGCGCCGGACGGCACGCCGGTCGTGCTCGCCGTCGGCCGCCTGGTCGAGCAGAAGCACCACGCGCTCGCGATCCGCGCGCTGACCGAGCTCCCCGACGCGGTGCTCGCGATCGCGGGCGATGGGCCGCTGCGACCGGAGCTCGAGCGCGAGGCGGCGCAGGCCGGGGTCGCCGAGCGCGTGCGGCTGCTCGGCGTGCGCTCGGACGCGCGCGCCCTGATGGGCGCGGCCGATGTGGTCGTGCTGCCCTCGCGCTGGGAAGGACTGCCGCTGTCCGCGCTCGAAGCGCTCGCCTCGGGCACGCCGCTCGTGGCGACCGACGTCCGCGGCCTGCGCGAGCTGCTCACGAACGAGGAGAACGCCCTGCTCGTCCCTGAGGACCCGCGCGCGCTCGCGAACGCGCTTGGCCGTGTCCTCGACGATCCCTCGCTCGCCGCACGCCTCGCAGCGGCGGGGAAACAGATCGAGGGCGCCGGCTCCGACGACCTGCTGGTCGAGCGCTTCCTCGAGCTCTACGAGAAGCTGGCCACGTGAGGGTCTCGGTCGTCATCCCCGCCTACGACGCGCAGTCGACGGTCGGGGCCGCGATCTCGTCCGTGCTCTGGCAGACGTACACCGACGCGGAGGTGGTCGTGGTCGACGACGGCTCGAGCGACGCGACCGGCGCCGTCGCGGCCGCGTACCCCGAGCGCGTCCGGGTCGTGCGCCAGGACAACGCCGGCGTCGCGGCCGCCCGCAACCGCGGCATCGCCGACGCCACGGGCGAGCTGATCGCCTTCTGCGACGCCGACGACGTGCTCCTCCCGCGGCATCTCGAGGCGCTCGTCTCGACGTTCGACCGCCACGGCGGGATCGCGACGTCCAATTGCTACTGGCTCTTCACGAACGGGATCCACCCGTCGCGCGTGCGCTACAAAGGCGGCTTCCCGCGGCCCGAGCGCCAGCGGCACGCGATCCTGGAGCAGAACTTCGTCTCGACGATGTCGCTCTTCCCCAAGCGGCTCGCGGACGACCTCGGCGGCTTCTCGACGGAGCTCGAGGTCGCGGAGGACTGGGACTTCTGGCTGCGGGCGATCTACTCCGGCGTCCGGGTCTCGCTGCAGCCGCGGCCGTTCGCGCTCTACCGCTGGAGCTCCGAGAGCCTGTCGGCAGCGACCGCCCGGATGGACGAGCACGTCGAGGCCGTCCTCCGCCGCGCCGCCGCGCGCGACGACCTCGGGCCGGACGAGCGGGCGTACCTCGAGCGGCGGCTGTCGGGGCCGAGCCCGGTCGAGCTCGGCCGCCGGGCCGACGATGCCCTCCGCGACGGCCGCTACCGCGAGGCCGCCGAGAACTACCGCCGCGCCGCCGCGCTCGTCCCGGCAGAGCAGCGGCTGGTCTGGAAGGCACGCGTGCTCCGCATCGCGCCGTCCCTGACCGGGCCGATCGTCCGCCGGCGGCAGCTGCGGATCGAGCAGGCGATCGGCTTCGACGAGGGGCACGTGCGCTGAGCGAGCCGCTGCGCGTCGCGTTCGTCTGCACGGGAAACCGCTTCCGCAGCCCGCTCGCCGCCGCGCTCCTCGCGTCCGAGGCGGAAGGGCTGCCGGTCGAGGTCGCCTCGCTCGGGACGCTCGACCTCGGCCACAAGCCCGCGTTGCAGGAGGCGGTCGCGATCGCCGGCGAGCTCGGGCTCGACCTGTCCGGCCACCGAGCCCACACCATCCCCGCGGGCGGAATGCGCGACCTCGACCTCGTCGTCGGCTTCGAGCGCAAGCACGTGGTTGCGTCGGTCGTCGACGGCGGCGCGGCGATCGAGCGGACGTTCACGCTGCCGGAGCTCGTGGAGCTGCTCGGCGACGCAGACGATCCGGCCTCTAGTGCCCGCGCCAGGATCGCCGCGGCCAACGCGCGGCGGCCGCCCGGCTTCCGCGACCGGCCGCTCCCGGAGATCCGCGACCCGCTGGGCCTCTCGGCCGTGGAGCAGCGAGAGATCGCGCTCGAGCTCGAGACCCTCGTACAGGACCTCGCGGCCGCGCTGTTCGACTAGCCCCGCCGGGCCTCCCAGCGGTCGAGCGTCTCCGCAGCGGAGCCGGCCCAGCCGCCGCGGTCGTCGATCCAGGCGAGCAGCCGCCGGTAGACCTCGTCGTACCCGCGCGAGAGGCGCGGATGGTGCTGCGGCGGGTGCCAGAGGATCGAGACCGCGCCGCCGTGCTCGGCCACCGGCTCTAGCGCCGCGACCGCCGCCTCGAACGCGTCGTCCGGCCCGAGGTTCAGGTAGCGCTGCTCCGAGAGCGTCGCGTCCATCACGGCGAGCGGCAGCTCCCACGCACCAGGCTCGCGCAGCTCGCCGTCCCAGAGCCGGTACGGGTACGGCGTGCCGGCCCGCAGGCCCGGCAGCGAGGGCCAGCCGATGCTCGAGTCGTACCGCAGGCCGGCGTCGCGACACTCCGCCGCGAGGCGCGGCGGGTCGCTCCGCAGGTAGTGGTGGCGCAACCCTTGCGGCTCGCCGAGCTCCCGAGCCTCCTCGGCGATCGCGCCGTCGCGCTCGCGTGCGCGGTAGGACGCGTGGAGACCGACCTCGAGGCCGGCGGCGCGTGTGCGCTCGAGCGCGTGCCGGAGCGCCGGCCGGTAGCGGTCCGGATAGCCGTCCTGCGGCGCCTCCTGCCGGACGAGGAAGAAGCACGTCGACCCGCGGCCGCCCTCGGCGCCGAGCATCGCGTCGATCGGGAAGTCCGGATCCCGGAAACCCCACGCGTCGTACGCGAAGTTGAGCCCCTCCCTCAACCGGCGGCGCGAACGGTGGACGGCCGCACCGGCGAGCTTGCGTCCCGCGGTTCTGAACCCGCCGCCGCCGAGCAGGTCGACGTCGTGCGTGAGCGCGACGAGGAAGCGCTCGCCGCCGGCGTAGCCACGCCGCTCGAGCCCGAGCCCGGCTGCGATCTCGGCCACGCGCAGCCCCGGCGGGTCGGCCGGCGGCAGCGGGCGGCCGTGCTGGTCGAGCTCGGCGTCCCGCTCGCGCTCGAGCGTCAACAGCGCGAACACCTCGTCGAGCTGCTCCTCCGGCACCGTCACCGACTCGTCGAACGGCTCCCCGAGCGCGTCGAGCAGCGCGTCGAGCGCGTAGCGCCGCTCGGGCTCCACTAGTCGCGGGGCCGCAGCGCCGGGAAGAGGATCACGTCGCGGACGTTGTCGTGCCCGCTGAGGACCATCGTCAGCCGGTCGATGCCGAGCCCGAGCCCGCCGGTCGGCGGCATGCCGTACGAGAGCGCCTCGACGTAGTCGGGATCGCCCGGCTCGCCGTCGGCCTCCTGCGCCTGCTGGGCGAACCGCTCGGCCTGCTCGTCGGCGTCGTTCAGCTCGGTGAACGCGTTGCCGAGCTCCATCCCGCCGACGAAGTACTCGAAGCGCTCCACGATCGTGGGGTCATCGCCGGTCGCGCGCGCGAACGGCGACAGCTCGACGGGGTAGTCGTGCAGGATCGTCGGCTCGATCAGTGTCGGCTCGACGAAGCTCGTGAGCGCGTGGTCGACGAGCGCGGCCCAGCTCCGGTCTTGCGTCGTGTCGATGCCGCGTTCCTCGAGCCGCGCGCGCAGATCGGCCTCGTCGCGCGTCCAGAGCCCGTGCTCCTCGAGCGCGTCGAGCAGCTTCAGCCGCCGCCATGGCGCCCTCAGGTCGACCTCGTGGCCGCGGAAGGTGACGACGGTCATCCCGACCGTCTCGAGCGCCACCGCCTCGACCAGCTCCTCGATCCGGGCCATCGTGTCGCGGTAGTCCGCGTAGGCCTCGTACCACTCGACCATCGTGAACTCGGGCGCGTGTTTGTACGAGACGCCCTCGTTGCGGAAGTCCTTGCCGAGCTCGTAGACCCGTTCGAGCCCGCCGACGATCAGCCGCTTGAGGTAGAGCTCGGTCGCGATCCGCAGGTAGAAGTCGGCGTCGAGCTCGTTGTAGTGCGTGACGAACGGGTCGGCGAAAGCCCCGCCGTAGCGCGGCTGCAGGATCGGGGTCTCGACCTCCAGGAAGCCGTTTGCGTCCAGGTAGCGGCGAACCGCGGACACGATCCGCGTGCGCAGCTCGAACTCCGCCCGGGTCTCTTCGTTGACCAGCAGGTCGAGGTAGCGCTGGCGATAGCGCGTCTCGGTATCGGTCACGCCGTGGAAGGTGTCCGGCAGCGGCCGGCCGATCTTCGCCAGCAGCTCGATCGCGGAGGTGACGAGCGACGGCTCCCCGCGGCGCGAGCGCCCCGGGCGGCCGGTCACGCCGACGATGTCGCCGAGGTCGAGGTCGAGCTTCTGCTCGGAGATCAGCTGGATGCGCCCGGAGCGGTCGACGAGGTCGAGGAAGGTCAGCTTCCCCATCTCGCGCCGCGCCATCACGCGCCCGGCGACGCGGTGCTCCGCGTCGAGCGTCTCGCCCGGCTCGGCCTTCTCCGCCGCGGCCCGGACCGCGGCTATCTCCTCCCGGTCAGGGAACCGCTTCGGCAGCGACATGCGGCGAGCCTAAGCGGCTTTGATTTCGAGGATCTTGAACTTCATCGAGCCGCGCGGGGCTGCGACCTCGACGGTCTCGCCCTTCTTGCGGCCGATGATCGCCTTGCCCACCGGCGACTCGTTCGAGAGCTTGTTCTCGGCCGGGTTCGCCTCGGCGGAGCCGACGATGCGGTACTCGAAGGTCTGCTTCGCGGCGATGTCGCGCAGCTTGACCTTCGAACCGATCGAGACGACGTCCTTGGCGACGTCCTTCTTCGTGATCACGCGCGCGTTGCGCAGCCGCTCCTCGAGCGTGGCGATGCGGTGCTCCAGCAGCGCCTGCTCGTTCTTGGCGTCGTCGTACTCGGCGTTCTCGGCGATGTCCCCGAACTCACGAGCCGTGCGGATGCGGTCGGCGACCTCACGGCGCTTCTCGTTGGAGAGGTACTCGATCTCCTGCTTGAGCTTCTCGTAGCCTTCGGGAGTGAGGATGACGTCCTTCAACGGGCCTCCTGAACGAAAAACGCGCGGCGCAGGGGCGCCGTCGCGGGCGGGCATGTTACCTATGGGGGCAGACGGACGTCAACCCGTGCTGCGGCTACCATTTTCCGCTCTGTGCAGGTAGATCTTCACGAATCCTGGGCAATTCGGGACGTCGAGATCCCGACGCGCCTCGTGCTGGCGCCGATGGCGGGCGTGTCCGTGCAGGCCTTCAGGCGCCAGGGCAGGCGCTACGGCGCCGGTCTCGTGTGCTCGGAAATGGTCTCCTGCGCCGGGCTGCACCACGGAAACGAACGAACTCTCGGCTATTTGCGGATTTCGGCGGACGAGCGGCCGCTCGCCGTGCAGATCTTCGGCTCGGAGCCCGACGTGATGGCCGAGGCGGCGCGGATGGTCGAGGACGCCGGGGCCGACCTCGTCGACATCAACTTCGGCTGCCCGGTCAAGAAGGTGACGAAGACGGGCGCAGGCGCGACGCTGCTGGAGGATCCCGACCGGGCATGCGAAGTCGTCGCCGCGGTGGCCGGCGCGGTTTCGGTGCCGGTGACGGTGAAGATGCGCCGCGGGCTCGAGCACGGCTCGCGCGCGTGCCTGGCGCTGGCGCCGCGGCTGGTGGACGCCGGCGCGTCGTCGCTGACGCTCCACCCGCGCTCGGCGCGGCAGATGTACACCGGAGAGGCCGACCACTCGCTGACCGGCGAGCTGGCGGCGCTCGTCGACGTGCCGGTGGTGGCATCCGGCGACGTGACCTCCCGCGCGCGGGCGCAGGCGATCCTCGCGACGACCGGAGCCGCGGCCGTGATGGTCGGCCGGGCGGCCCAGGGCAATCCGTGGGCGCTGCGCGAGATCCTGGACGGCGACGCAGCCGAGCCGTCACGCGAGGAGGTCATCGCGGAGCTGCTGCTGTTCATGCGCGAGACGGTGCGCGAGCTCGGCGAGCGGCGCGCGACCGGCTTCCTGAAGAAGTTCTACGGCTGGTACCTCGGCCGTGGCCGCTTCCCGCGCCCGTTCAAGGCGGAACTCGTGCAGCTCGCGACGCTCGACGAGGTCGAGCAGCGCCTGCTCGCCGCCGCGCCGGGCGCCGCCGAGGTGCTCGAGCAGCTGACGGCGGAGCTGCCCGACGCGGAGGACGACGTCGTCCTCGACCTTCCGATCTCGATCTACGGCGGCGGCTGATCGGGCCGCGCCGTTCCAAGTAACAGTCTGTTACTTGGGGTTCTCGGCGACGAAGCTGCCCACGGCGCTGGCGACGCGATCCGGCGCGAACGAGATCAGGTCGTGGATGCCGTCCGGCACGGTCTCGACCCGGGCGTCGGGCAACGCGGCGCGGAAGCGTTCCACCGCATTCGTCTCGACCCCCGCGGCGACGAGGAGCAACACGGGCAGCCCGGCGGCCGCGATCGCGGGATACGCCTCCGCCACCGGCTCCAAGCGGTTGCCCTCGTAGATCGCGCCGACGACTTCGGCCGAGGCGATCGGCGCGATCCGCCCGCCTTCCTCGAGCATCACCGCGCGATGCGCCTCCTCGAGCGCCGGCGTCCAGCGCCGCAGCGAGTCGCGCTCGTAGGCGAAGTACGCGTCCCAGCTGTCGAACGTCTCCTCCGCGCGCTCGGCCCGCGCCTCCTCGATCGCAGCCGCGAGGCCCGTCGGCCCTCCGGAGCCGTGGTGACCGCCCTCGACGAGCGCCAGCGCCGTCAGACGCTCCGGAAACCGCGCCGCGAACCACACGCCGACGCGACCGCCCCAGGAGAACCCGACGAACGCCGCCCGGTCGATCCGAAGCTCGTCGAGCAGCTCGGCCGCGGCCGCGGCGAGCCTGGTCGGCCGAAACGAATCGGCGTCGCCGCCCGGCGAGGCCCCGTGCCCCGGCGGGTCGGGGGCGACGACGTGCAGTCCGTACGCGTCAGCGAGAATCGGCCCGATCTCGTTCGCGTGCAGCCCGGTGCCGCCGAGGCCGTCCCAGTAGAGGAGCGCCGGGTCGCCGCGGCGGCCCCACTCGTAGACCGTCACTCGCGGTTGCGCTGCCAGACGATCCGGACGCCCTCGAGCGTCAGGAACGGGTCGATGGTCTCGAGCGTGCGCGCGTGCGGGACGATCAGGTCGGCGAGGCCGCCCGTGGCGATCGTCTGCGCGTCCGCGCCGAGCTCGCCACGGATCCGGTCGACGATCCCGTCCACCTGGCCCGCGAAGCCGTAGACGAGCCCCGACTGCAGACTCGAGGCGGTGTTCTTCGCGATCACCGTCTCCGGCTCCGCGAAGTCGACCTTGAACAGCCGCGCCGCCCGCGAGAAGAGCGCCTCCATCGAGACCTCGATCCCCGGCGCGAGCACGCCGCCGACGTACTCTCCGGCCGGCGAGACGACGTCGAAGTTCGTCGAGGTGCCGAAGTCGACCACGATCGCCGGCGGCCCGTACCGCTCGACCGCGGCGACCGCGTTGGCGATCCGGTCGGGCCCGACCTCGCGCGGGTCGTCGTAGCGGATCGGCACGCCGGTCCGGACGCCGGGCCCGAGGTCGAGCAACTCGGTCCTGGCGTAGTCCTTGGCGAAGTCCTCGTACGAGCGGTGCAGCTGCGGCACGGTCGATGCCAGCGCGATCCCCTCGACGGTCGAGAGGTCGAGGAAGCTCGCGAAGAGGGCTCCGAGCTCGTCGCCGGAGCGCTGCCGCTCGGTCGCAACGCGCCAGTGCTCGCGCAGCTCGTCGCCCTCGAAGAGGCCGAATACCGTCTGCGTGTTCCCGACGTCGATCGCCAGGAGTGCCATGGGCGGAGGCTACTTCAGCAGCGGCTAGGCGCTCGTAGAATGCTCGCCGTGAACGTGCGCGAGGAGCGGACCGCCGCGAACGAGGCGCTGCTGCGGGAGGTGAACGACCGCATCGAGGACGTGGGCGAGCGCCTGCGTGTGCTCCCGGACGACCAGCGGCTCGACTTCCGCTGCGAGTGCGGCCACGACGGGTGCGACACGATGATCTCGATGTCGGTGAGCGAGTACGAGCACCTGCGCTCCGACAACGACCGCTTCGCGGTGGCACCGGGGCACGAAGACGACGAGATCGAGCGCGTCGTCGAGCGGGCCGACCGCTACGTGATCGTCGACAAGCGCCCCGAGGCAGAGCCGTTCGTCGGGGCCGACGGCGTCCCCGACAGCGGCGGCTAGAGCACGTCGTCCGAGGAGAGGGACTCGCCGATCCGCTCGGCGAGCGCCTCGGCGGTGAGGCTGGGCTCGTCGCCCTCGCCGCGGAGCTCCTCGACGGTCACGTCGCTCGAGGTGTAGACCTCGGCACGCGGGATGATCCGGGTCGGGCGGTTCTTGTCCCAGACCCAGACGTCCTCCATCTTCAGCTGGAAGAACGGGTAGCTCGGCTGCGGCACGTACTGCAGGTCGAGCTTGTTGCAGAGGTACGTGGCGTCCTGCGTCAGCACGCAGTAGCGGAACAGCGCGAAGACGGCCGAGTACTCCTTCTTCAGTGCGAGCTCGAGCTCGGCCTCGAACTCGTCGAGCTCATCGAGGTGCGACATGCGCATCATCATAGCCCTGCCAACAAGGCCTGGACCGGCCCGCGCCCGGGGATCTCGAGGGCCGGATCGAGCTCGGCCAGCGGCTCCAGCGCGAACGGACGTTCGTGCAGCCGCGGGTGCGGAACCTGCAGGCCGGGCTCGTCGACGATCTCGTCGCCGTGGAGGAGCAGATCGAGGTCGATCGCGCGCGGCCCGAACCGCGGTCCGGCGCCGCGGACGCGACCCAGCGTGCGTTCGATCGCGAGCAGACGCTCGAGCAGCTCGCCGGCGGAGAGCGTCGTCCGCAGCTCGACGGCGCCGTTCAGGAACCGTGGCTGGTCCTCGTAGCCGACCGGGTCCGTCTCGCGGAGGCTCGAGACCGCGACCACGTCGACGCCGTCATCGGCGCCGAGCAGCGCGACCGCACGCTCGATGTGCCCGCGCGGGTCCTCAAGGTTGGCGCCGAGGCCGACGAAGCTTCTCGTCATGCGGGCGATTGTCCGACATCCGGACCGGGTGGCAGCTACCGTGTCCGCCTCCGTGCGCCGCCTCGTCCTCACCGGCCTCGCCGCACTCTGCTGCTGCCCGGCCGCTTCGGCGTCGCTCCTCACGCATCAGGGCGCGGCCGTCACGGCCGGGACTCGCTCGTTGGCGCGGCTGCAGGCGTACCCGCGCACCCTCGTCGAGCTCGACCGCGACCGCGGAGCGCTGGCGCTGCCGCAGCTCCGCAGCGCGGGCGCGCAGCAGCTCGACCCGCAGCTCGACCTCTGGCGGCTGCCGAGCTGGAGCGCGGTCCGGTTGCTGCCGACCCTCGAGCGCCGCGGGCTCGTGCAGTCGGTCAGCCCGGACCTGCCGATCGGCGCGGATCCCCGGGGCGCGAGCGGCTTCTTCGGCATGTTCACGGACCCGCTCTCGCCGCAGGAGTGGTGGCCGTCGCACGTCGGCGTCGCCAACTGGGTCGGGCCGGGCCCCGGCTTCCCGGTGACGATGATCGACTCCGGAGTCGACCTCTCGCACGAGGAGTTCCTCGGCCGCCCGAACACGATCGCGCTCAACACCCAGACGACCACCGCCAACGGCGAGGAGCTGCACGGCACCGCGACGGCCTCGGTCGTGGGCGCGCCGGTCAACGGCAAGGGGATCGTCGGCATCTACCCGCAGGCCAAGCTCCAGCTCTGGGACGCGAGCCCGGACGGCGAGCTGACGGTCGGCGACGAGATCGCCGGGCTCGCGTCGGCGATCAAGCACGGCCCCGGCGTGATCAACCTCAGCCTCGGCGGCTTCGACCGGATCCCGATCGAGGAGCACGCGATCCTCAACGCGTTCGCGGCGGGCAACCTCGTCGTCGCATCGGCGGGGAACGACCGGCAGGAGGGCAGCTCGCCGTCGTACCCGGCGAGCTTCGCGCACGTGCTGACGATCGGCGCGACCGACGAGGCCGACCGCGTGACCTCGTTCTCGAGCGCGTCGCAGGCGATGGACCTGGCGGCGCCGGGCCAGGACATGGAGGCCGCGATCCCGACGCTGTTCAACCCGACCGGCTACGACCAGGTCGACGGCACGAGCTTCTCCGCCCCGCTCGTCTCCGGCGCGGCCGCGGCCGTCTGGACGCTGCGCCCGACGCTGACGAACACCCAGCTGTTCGAGGTCATGCGCCGCTCCGGGCGCGACGTCGGCAAGCGGGGCTGGGACGCCGACACCGGCTACGGGATCCTGAACGTGCCCGCCGCGCTCACGCGCAAGGCGCCGCCGGCCGACCCGCAGGAGCCGAACGAGGACATCTACCTCGTTCGCCCGAACGGCCTCACCCGCGCCGGCAAGACGCCGCTGACGGCGCAGAACCACCCCCGCGCGGCGATCAAGGCGTCGGTCGAGCGGCGCGAGGACCCCGAGGACGTCTACCGGCTCTGGCTGCCGGCCACGGGAAAGATCGTCGTCACCGTCCGCCCGAACGCCAACGTCCAGCTCGAGGTCTGGGGCAACCGGACGAAGACCGTCTTCGAGCGCGGCGCGACCGCCAAGCGCGACCTGCTCGGCACCTCGGCCCATGCGGGCGCCCGGTTCGAGCGGGTCACGCTGAAGGGCCGCGGCGCCGGCCAGTTCGTCTATGCCGACGTCTTCCTGCCGAAGACGGGCGTCCAGGCGAGCTACACGCTCAGCGTCGCTCCCGCCGCACGCTAGCGGCGGTGTAGTCGACCGGCAGCCCGAGCTCCACGTGCGGCTTGCGCACGCGGACGGTCGCGCTGTCGACGGGGAAGCGCTCGAGCAGCGCGTCGGCGAGCGTCCCGGCGAGCGACTCGAGGAGCGCGAACTCGCGGCTGCGCGAGACCTCGCGGATCAGCGAGACGACCTCG
>DASSQG010000004.1:0-8403 GCA_035702625.1 Gaiellaceae bacterium
ATCGTGGCCATGAAGCGCTCGAGCTTGCCGCCCTCGAACTCGACGATCTCGTGGATCTTGTCGAGGTACTCCGGCGTCTTGTCGATGTGCTTGAGCGCGAGCGGCGTCAGTCGGAAGAAGCCGACGTACGTGAACATCCCATTCTCCTCTGTTTGCCCGGGGCCTCCTTAAGGGCCCCGCCAACTCAGCAGCCTCCCACGCGCAGCCACGTGTCTCCATCGGCGAAGACGCTGATCGAGGCCTCCTGTTACTACGGAGACGAAGGCGTGAAGGGGGGATGGACGTTTCCCAGATTGCCATCACCTCAGTGCCGGCGGAACGCGAGGGACCCAATGCTGTCCAAAAGACCGCGTTGAGGTGCTGCGTCTGCGGTGACACCCGCGCCAATGAGCTCAGCGTCGAGCCGACGACTCGAGCCATGAGTCTCGGCCAAGTCAGTCGAGGCGTGGGCTTTGGTCAGTGCGCCTTCCGGTTAGCGGGTCGCGGAACCGATCCTTGTGCTTTGCGAACGGGCTCATTTCGAACAGCGCCCAGACGCCGGCGACCAGGCCTGCCAGCACAGCGGCGAAGACGATGATGGTGCCGAGCGTGCTCAGAGCGCCCCCTTTCGATGCACTCCAGAATCCGACCGCGCACCGAAAGGTCATCGGTTGCCCTGCTGAACGAGTCGCCCGAGCCTATGTAGGTGCCGCGCGACAGTTCGAGGGCGGACATCTCGGTAAGTCGTAAGGATCAATCCATTGCGTTGGTCTTAGATAGGGGGCGCTCAGCGCAGGCCGTGGATGAGGCCGTCGGCGTCGATCTCGATCCGAGATGCAGCCGGGTCAACGGGGAGGCCCGGCATCGTCTGCATCTCGCCGCACAGCGCGACGACCCAGCCGGCGCCCGTATAAGCCCGGAGCTCGCGCACCGGGAGCACGAAGCCGGTCGGAGCATTCGTGAGCGCCGGGTCGTGCGAGAGGGAGAGGTGCGTCTTGGCGATGCAGACCGGAAGCGTTCCTAGGCCGCGGCTCTCGAGCTCATCGGCCTGTGCCTGCGCTACGGACGAGAGCTCGACTCCGGCGGCGCCGTAGGCGAGCCGGGCAATGTTCTCGATCTTGGCCGCGAGCGGCTCGTCCTCGGCGTAGAGGAATCGCACCGGTCGGGCGGACTCGGTTGCTGCGACGACCGCCTCTGCGAGTTGCGCCGCGCCGTCGCCACCGCCGAGGTAGCCGTCACTGACGGCCGCAGCTCGCGCCCCGGCCTCGATTGCCATCCGTTGCACCGCGCGGAGCTCCGCGTCGGTGTCGCCCGGGTGGCGGTTGACCGCGACGACGGCGTTCAACCCGAAGCGGCGAACGATCCCCACGTTCGCCTGGAGGTTGGCGTGGCCGCGCTCGAGTGCGTCGAGGCCTCCGTCGGGATCGCCACCGTGGTGCTTCAGCGCTTGAACCGTCGCGACGAGGACGACGCTGCTCGGCGCAAGCCCTCCGATGCGGCAGACGATGTCGACGAACTTCTCAAGACCCATCTCGGCGCCGAAGCCACCTTCCGTGACGACGTAGTCGCCGAGCTTCAGAGCAAGGCGGTCGGCGAGCAGCGAGTTGTTGCCGTGCGCGATGTTGGCGAACGGGCCGCAGTGGACGAGGGCAGGTTGTCCCTCGAGGGTCTGCACGAGGTTCGGCTTGAGCGTCTCGGTCAGGAGCGCGGCCATCGAGCCTGCACAGCCGAGCTGCTCGGCGGTCACCGGCTCGCCGTCGAAGGTCGTGCCAACGGTGATCGCTCCCAGGCGTCGCCGCAGGTCCTGGTGATCGCGCGAGACCGCAACGATCGCCATTACCTCCGAAGCAGCGGTGATGTCGAAACCGGTCTCCCGCGGCGACCCGTTGACGCGGCTGCCGAGCCCGACCACGACCTTGCGCAGCGCGCGGTCGTCCATGTCAAGGCAGCGCCGCCAAGCGATCGAGTGCGGATCGAGGCCGAGGCGGTTGCCGTGCATCAGGTGCGACTCGACCACGGCCGCGAGCAGGTTGTTCGCCGCGCCGATCGCGTGGATGTCGCCGGTGAAGTGCAGGTTGATGGCGTCCATCGGCGCGAGCTGGGAAAGGCCGCCACCCGTGCCGCCGCCCTTGATGCCGAAGACCGGCCCGAGCGACGGCTCGCGCAACGCGAGCACAGAACGCTCGCCGATGTGGGCAAGTCCGTCGGCGAGGCCGATCGCGGTCGTCGTCTTGCCTTCACCGGCCTTCGTCGGCGTGACGGAGGTGACGCAGACCAGCTTGCCGTCGCGCTCGCCCGCGAGCCGGTCGAGGGCGGACAGCTCGATCTTCGCGGCGAAGCGGCCGTACGGGAGCACCTCGTCCGGCTGGAGTCCGAGACCCTCGGCGAGCTCGAGGATCGGCCTGAGCTCGTGCGCTGCTCGCTCGGTCTGCATGTGCTCAGCGTCGACGCGCCCGTGCTGGTCGCCATCGGGCCCCACCCGGACAGCGCCTGCGGGAAAGCCACAGGCCATCGGCACGTCTCCGCGCGACGCCCGCGCTAGCAGATCCGCGGCAAGGGGTCGCCGACGAGCATGTCGACGATTCTGGCGCCGCCGAAAGCGGTGTCCAGGAGCACGAGGCCTGCAGGGTCGGCCCTGACCGTTCCGACGACTGCGGCGTCCTCGCCGAGCGGATGAGCACGCAGTCGTCGTGCCACCTCGTCGGCCGCCTCCGGCGCGACGACGGCGACGAGCTTGCCTTCGTTCGCGACATAGAGCGGGTCGATGCCGAGGAGCTCACAGGCGCCGGCCACCGCGGGCCGCACGGAGAGTCTGCTCTCCTCGAGCACGACCGCGAGGCCAGTCCCCCGCGCGAGCTCGTTCAGCGAGGTCGCGAGCCCGCCGCGGGTCGGGTCGCGCAGCCAGCGCACGGCCGGACCGAGCTCGAGCAGCGTCGCCGTGAGCTCGTGCAAGGGGGCCGTGTCGCTCTCGATTTCTGCCTCGAGCTGCAGGTCGCCGCGGGCGATCATGACGGCCATTCCGTGGTCGGCGAGCGTCCCGGAGACGATCACGACGTCGCGGACGCGGACATGCTCGGCGCCCAGACGCGCGGTCTCGTACAGCTCCCCGATCCCTGCCGTGTTGACGTAGAGCCCGTCCGCCTTTCCGCGCTCGACCACTTTCGTGTCGCCGGCCGCGATCGGGACGCCGGCCCGCTCGGCCGCGCGCGCCATCGAGGCCGCGAGCCGCCGCAGTCGCACGACCTCGAAGCCCTCCTCGACGACGAAGCCGGCCGAGAGCGCGATCGGCCTCGCGCCCGCGACGGCGAGGTCGTTCACCGTTCCGTTCACGGCGAGCTCGCCGATGTCGCCGCCGGGGAACTCGAGCGGGTGGACGACGTACGAATCGGTCGTGAACGCGAGCCGCGAGCCGTTCAGCTCGAGCAGCGCCGCATCCCCGAGCGGCTCGAGCAGCGGGTTGCCGAGCTCCTCGAGGAACAGACCCTCCACGAGCGCACGCGATGCCTTGCCGCCCGAGCCGTGCGCGAGCGTGACCAGCTCGTCGCGGAGCGGCGTCCGCCGCCGGCTCACGCGGGGATGGTCAGGCGGCCGTAGTTGTAGTAGGCCGCGCAGGCGCCCTCGCTCGAGACCATGCAGGTTCCGATCGGGCGCTCCGGCGTGCAGGCCGTGCCGAAGACGCGACACTCCCACGGCTTGATTGCGCCGATCAGGACCTCGCCGCACTGGCACGCCTTCGGGTCTTCGACGCGGTCGCCGGGCAGCTCGAACCGCTGCTCGGCGTCCCACTGCGCGAGCTCCGGCCGAAGCTTGAGCGCGCTTCCTTCGATCCAACCCAGCCCGCGCCATTCGAACGTGTCGCGGAGCTCCATCGTCTGCTCGAGCGCGGCGAGGGCCCGCGGATTGCCGTCGCGACGGACGACGCGCGTGTACTGGTTCTCGACCTCGCAGCGGCCCTCGCGCAGCTGGCGCAGAAGCATCACCGTCGCCTGCAGGATGTCGAGCGGCTCGAACGCCGTCACGACGACGGGCTTCCCGTAGTCGTCGCAGATGAACTCGTACGGCCGCGTCCCGATCACGGTCGAGACGTGACCCGGCGCGATGAAGGCGTCGAGCTGCAGGCCTGGCGAGTCGAGGATCGCGCGCAGCGGCGGCCCGATCGTGACGTGGTTGCAGAAGGCGCTGAAGTTGCCGATGCGCTCGTCGCGTGCGCGCAGCAGTGTCAGCGCCGTCGCCGGCGCCGTCGTCTCGAAACCGATTGCGAAGAAGACGACCTCGCGGTCGGGGTTCGCACGCGCGACCGCGAGCGCGTCGAGCGGCGAGTAGACCATGCGCACGTCCGCTCCACGGGCCTTCGCCTCGAGCAGCGAGCCGCGGCCCCCCGGCACGCGCAGCATGTCGCCGAAGGTCGTGAAGATCACCTCCGGCCGCTCCGCGAGCGCGATCGCGTCGTCGACGCGGCCCATCGGGATCACGCAGACCGGGCAGCCCGGCCCATGGACGAAGTCGACCTCGTCCGGGACGAGTTGCTCGACGCCGTGCTTGTAGATCGCGTGCGTGTGCCCGCCGCAGACCTCCATGATCTTGACCTCACGCCCTGGCTCGGCCAGCGCGGCGATCTCATGCGAGAGCCGCTGCGCGAGCTCGCCGTCGCGGAACTCGTCGACGAACTTCACAGCTTCTCCAGGGCGATCCCTGCGTGGCAGAGCAGCGTGTCGCCGGGCTCGACGCCCTCGACGAGCTCGATCCCGACCCGCTCGCGTTGCCCGTCGACCTCGACGGTCGCGTTCGGGGCCTCGACCTCGACCACCACCGCTCGCACGGCCTCGTCCGAGCAGGTCAGGCAGCGCTCCGCGTTCACGCGCCCGCGCTCTCCCGGATCTCGCGGAGCTCTTGCTGGTAAGCCTCGCCCATCTGCTCCAGCAGCTCGAGCGTCTCACGCGCCTGCTCCTCGTCGATCCGCGAGAGCGCGAAGCCGACGTGCACGAGCACCCAGTCGTCGACCTGCGCCTCCGGGCAGAGCGCGACGGAGACGTTGCGGCGCACGCCCGAGATCTCCGCCTTGGCGATGCCCGCGTCCGCGTCCACCAGCTCGACGATCTGGGCCGGGATCCCTAGGCACATTGCGCGCTCCTCCTCGCAGCGACGGCCGCCTGGCCGTAGCTTACGCCGCCGTCGTTCGGGGGCACCAGCCGGTGGCTGAGCACCCGGAAGCCGCGCTCTTCCAGCCGCCACCGGGTCGACTCGAGTAGGCGCACGTTCTGGAAGCTGCCGCCGGTGAGCACGACCGTCCGCGGCTCCTCCGCCTCGGCGCAGGCCTCGGCCGCGGCGGCCGCGACCGTCTCGTGGAACCGCGCCGCGACATGCTTCGGCGGGGCGTCGTCCACGTAACAGTCTGTTACTAGCTCCGTCGCGTCGCCGAACCGCCACGGGTACGGCTCGGCGGCACCTTCGCCGGCGAGGTGCTCGAGCTCGACCGCCGCCTGGCCCTCGTACGAGACGCGCTCGCGGACGCCGAGCACCGCCGCGACCGCGTCGAACAGCCGGCCGAGACCGGACGCAAGCGGCGGGTCGAGTTTGAGGCTTTCGCGCACCTCCTCCCAGGCCGGCCACGGGACGTCGAGGCCGGCGCGCTCGAGGTGGGCCGCAGCGACGCGCCAGGGTTCGCGGATCGCGGCCTCGCCGCCGGGCAGGGGCACGGGGTCGAGCCACGCGAGCCGCTCGAACGCGTCGAGGTCGCAGCGGAGCAGCTCGCCGCCCCAGAGCGTCCCGTCGGTGCCGTAGCCGGTGCCGTCGAACACGAGCGCCAGCGCCGGTCCCGACTCGCCGTGCTCGGCGAGGCAGGCGGCGGCGTGGGCGTGGTGGTGCTGCACGCCGACGAGCTCGACGGTCTGCTCGAGCGCCCATTTCGTCGAGAGGTACTCCGGGTGCAGGTCGTGCGCAACGAGCTCGGGCTCGACGCCCAGCATCTCGAGGTAGAGCCGCAGGTCGTTCCGGAACGCGCCGTAGGCGGCCTCGGAGTCGAGGTCGCCGAGGTGGGCGGAGAGGAACGCGTCGCGCCCGCGCGCGACGCAGAACGTGCTCTTCAGCTCGGCGCCCGCGGCGACGAGCGGTGGCGCGCCTTCTGGGAGAGGCAGCGCCACGGGCACGTGACCTCGCGACCGCCGCACGGGGAAGGCGGCGCGGACGACCGAGTCCTCGCAGCGGCGATGGATCGGACGGTCGTGCACGAGGAACGCGTCGGCGATCTTGTCCAGCCGCCGCTGCGCGTCGTCGTCGTCGAATGCGATCGGTTCGTCCGAGATGTTTCCGCTCGTCAGCACGAGCGGTCTGCCGACGTCGGCGGCGAGCAGATGGTGGAGCGGCGAGTAGGGCAGCATCAGCCCGAGCCAGCGCGTTCCGGGCGCGACCGACTCTGCGACCGCCGCGGTGTCCAGGCGACGAACGAGGACGACTGGCCGTGCGGGCGACTGCAGTAGCTCGAGCTCGACGTCCGAGACCTCGGCAAGCGTCTCCGGCTGGCGGGTCAGCACTGCGAACGGCTTCTCCTCGCGGTGCTTCCGCGCGCGCAGCCGCCTCACCGCCTCCTCGTTCTGCGCGTCGCACGCCAGGTGGTAGCCGCCGAGGCCCTTGACCGCGAGGATCCGTCCCGCGCGGAGGAGCTCTACCGCCTCTTGGAGCGGCATGCTCAGCCGCGGCCCGCACGTGGGACAGCACGTCGGCTCGGCGTGAAAGCGGCGATCGGTCGGGTCCTCGTACTCCCGACGGCAGTCCGGGCAGAGCTCGAACCCGGCCATCGTCGTGTTCGCGCGGTCGTACGGGACCGAGCGCACGATCGTGAAGCGCGGCCCGCACTGGGTGCAGTTGACGAACGGGTAGCGGTACCGCCGGTCGGCCGGGTCGAACAGCTCGCGCAGGCACTGGTCGCACGTGGCGACGTCGGCCGGGATCAGCGCCGAGCCGGCGGCCGCGCTGCTGCCGACGATCGTGAACTCGCGCTCGCCCCGTGGCTCGAGCCGCTCGGCCACGACCTCCCGAACCTGCGCGAGTCCGGGCGCCTCGGCGAGCAGGCCGGTGGCGAACGCGTCGAGCGCGTGCTCCTCGCCCTCGGCCTCGACGACCACGCCCCCGCCGTCGTTGAGCACGAAGCCGCAGAGGCCGTGCCGCGTCGCCAGCCCGTAGACGAACGGCCGGAAGCCGACGCCCTGCACCACCCCCGCGACGCGGAAGCGGCGGCGCGTCAGCAGCGCGGGCATGCCCGCATTGAATCGCGCAAGGCCGCACTCGTAATCGGGGAAGCCACGGATGTAGGCTCGCACGCGTCCCCGCGATGCTGACGACGTGACCGCCCAGACGCGCGTCATCGAGCCGGAAGCGCTGGAGGCGCTCGTCTCCGGGTTGCGTTCGCGCGGCTACCGCGTGCTCGGCCCGACGCTGCGAGACGGGGCGATCGTCTACGACCAGCTCGAGTCGGCCGACGAGCTCCCGGCCGGCTGGACCGACGTCCAGGAACCGGGGAGCTACCGGGTGGAGCGTCGCGACGACGAGGCCCGCTTCGGCTTCGCCGTCGGCCCGCACTCCTGGAAGCGCTACCTGCTGCCGCCGCGGCTCCGGCTCTGGCAGGCGCGGCTGAACGGAAACGGCCTCGAGGTCGAAGAGGAGCCGCTCGACGAGACGCCGCTTGCGTTCCTGGGAGTGCGCTCGTGCGAGCTGCACGCGATCGACGTCCAGGACCGGGTCTTCGTCGGCGGCCAGGCACAGGACCGCGACTATGCCGCGCGACGGGACGGCGTTTTCCTCGTCGCGGTCAACTGCATCGAGCCCGGTGGCACGTGCTTCTGCACGTCGATGAGCACCGGCCCGAAGGCCGATGGCGGCTACGACCTGGCGCTGACGGAGGTGCTCGACGGCGCGCACCGGTTCGTCGCCGAGGCGGGAACCCAGCGTGGCGCCGAGCTGCTCGCCGAGCTCCCGGGCCGCGACGCGACCGATGACGACCTGCAGGCGGCGGGCAAGGCGGTCGACGCGGCCGCGTCGCGGATGGGGCGCCAGCTCGACGCGACCGACCTGCACGACCTGCTGCGGCGCAACCTCGAGCACCCGCGCTGGGACGAGGTCGCCGAGCGCTGCCTCACCTGCGGGAACTGCACGATGGCGTGCCCGACCTGCTTCTGCACGACCGTCGAGGACGCGACCGACCTGTCCGGCCAGACCGCCGAGCGGCACCGCGTCTGGGACTCGTGCTACTCGGTCGAGTACTCGCACATCCACGGCGGCGCGATCCGGCCGGACAACCGCTCGCGCTACCGCCAGTGGCTCACGCACAAGTTCGGCACCTGGCACGACCAGTTCGGCACCTCCGGCTGCGTCGGCTGCGGGCGCTGCATCACCTGGTGCCCGGTCGGCATCGACGTGACCGAGGAGCTG
>DASSQG010000005.1:0-11945 GCA_035702625.1 Gaiellaceae bacterium
CAATGCGGTCCGATCTGCAGGGCGATGCGCTCCAGTACCGCCCGGTCGTCCTCGCCGAACGCGGCCTGACGGTCGGAGTCGATGTCGATCTCGCCGACGACGCGGCCCTCGTGGAAGATCGGGACGACGATCTCCGAGCGCGTCGAGGGAAAGCAGGCGAGGTAGCGCGGGTCGGCGTTCACGTCGTCGACGATCTCCGTCGCCCCGCTGGCGGCGGCCGCGCCGCAGACGCCCTCCCCGACCGGGATCCGGACGTGCTCGGTCGCCTTGGGCCCGCGCCACGGCCCGAGCACGAGCTCGTCGCCCTCGACGAGGTAGATCCCGACCCAGGAGTAGTGCTCGACCCGCTGCTCGAGCGCGTCGACGACGCCCTGCAGGATCTCCGCGTCCGAGCCGTCGCGGTTGACGATCCGATCGACGGCTTCCTGCAGGCCGGCGAGGCTCACGCCGCCACGTCCTCGCCCTCGAAGGCGCCGACCCGCTCGCGGTAGGACTCCGGGATCGGGCAGGCGCGGCGCTCGTCGAGGTCGACGAGGACGAGCGTCTGCTGGGCCGTGACCATCAGCGCGTCGTCGTCGACGCGGAAGGCGGCGCACTCGTAGGTGACGCTCGTCCGGCCGATCCGCGAGACCCGGATGAAGACCTCGATCAGGTCGTCGAACCGCGCCGGCGCGTGGTACTCGATGCCGTTCGCGCGCATGACGAACTCGACGTCGCCCGGCCGCGTGTCGAGCATGTCGAGGTGCCGGTGGTACTCGACGCGGGCGCTGTCGAAGTACGGCAGGTAGCGGCCGTAGTAGACGATCCCCTGCGCGTCGGTGTCGGAGAAGCCGACGCGCGTCAGCGAGGAGTACTTGAACGGCGGCTTGCGGTCGGTGACCCGGCCAAGCTCGAGCGGCATGCAGGGATGCTACGCACCGCGTCCGCCGGAGATGCTCGGCGGCAGCGGCGGGAGACCCTGGCGGCCGCGCGGCATGAAGCGCCTCCCGCGCCGGGCCTTCACGATCGCAACCGCGGCGAGCAGGAAGAGCGCACCGCCGAGCGCCACGAACGGGAACCAGAGGTACTGCGGGTTGATCTTGCCGTGCGGCGGCGCGGAGCCGAGCATCGCCGGCTGCGGCGAGAAGTCCCTCACCGAGCGCACCTTCGTCTTCTTCGCGTTCACCGGCGCCAGCGTCGCGGCGGGCATGAAGCCGTCGAGGAGCCAGCGCTTGCCGGAGCGCGTGAAGTAGAGGTTGAAGATGATCGGGCCGACGTCGAACTTGTTCTTCAGCGTCGGCATCAACAGGAGCTCGACGCCGACAGTGCCGTCGCTGATCCACGACAGCCGCCAGTAGTGGAAGGTCTTCCCCTTCGCCGGGAAGGGGTAGATCGGGATGTCGCCGGTCTTCCACTGCTTGCGCGTCATCCCGGCGCGCATGTCCGGCGTGACCCAGTCGTAGGAGCGGATCACGTCGACCCGCTTGGCGCCGTAGTTGACGACCATGTCGATCGTCTTGTTGATCTCCGCGCGGTCGGCCTTCGTCAGGTGGCGAAGCGGCGCGGCGCTCGCAGAGCCCGTGAAGGCGAGTGCGACGACGACTGCCGCGAGGAGCCTCATGGCCAGACGGTACCGCCGTGGCTGATCACTCATGACGCACGTTTCCGATCATGCCGATCGGCTCCGCCGAAGCGGGCTCACTCGCCCGTCGCGCTCGGCCACCAGCTGCGCGCAGATCTCGGCGGCGGCCTCGACGAACCCGATCGCCGCCGGCGAGCGGTAGCGGTCGCGATGCCAGAACATGCCGATCAGCCTCGGCTGCACCGGTACGTCCGGCGCGAGCTCGACCACGGCGGTGCGCGGGTCGCTCTCGTCGATCGCAAGGCGCGGGATGATCGCGCTGCCGACGCCGGCGCCGACGAGCGCCTGCACCGTGGCGACGATGTCGGAGCGGAAGACGAAGTTCGGCTCGACCCCCTGCGCCCGCAGCTCGGCCTCGACGCGCGGCAGCACGCGGCACGTCCAGTGTCCGATCAGTGGCTCGTCTGCGATCTGCTCGAGGCCGGCGGGCCGTCCGCCGGCGAGCGGCGAGTCCGGCTGGGTCAGCAGGACGTACGGGTCGTCCATCAGTTCGACCGACTCGAACGGGCCGTCGTGAAGCGGGAAGTCGGCGAAGCTCAGCTCGAGCTCGCCCGCCTCGACGAGCTCGAAGAGGCCGGCGTCGGTCGGCGCCTCGCGCGGCAGAACGGCCACCTCCGGCCAGTCGCGCGCGTAGCGCGGGAGCAGGCGCGGAATGATCCGCGCGCCGACGCTCTGGTAGATGCCGAGCCGCAGCGAGCCGGCCGAGCCGTCGGCCAGCGCCCCGAGGTCGGCCTCGGCCGCCTTCAGCCGCGCGACGATCGCCTTGCCGTGGCCGAGCAGCACCTGGCCGGCGTCGGTCAGCTCGACGGGCGCGGCGCCGCGCGAGCGCACGACGAGCTGCTGCCCGACGATCCGCTCGAGGGCCGCAATCTGCTCGGAGATCGCCGACTGCACGTAGCCGAGCCGAGAGGCCGCGCGCCGGAACGATCCCTCCTCCGCGACCGCGGCGAGCGCGGTCAGATGACGGATCTCGATGCCGGATGAATGATCGACGGCCACGCTCATCGGCAGCGTAGCCGTTCGGTTGCTCAGATCAAGGGTCGCTGCGGATGACGCCGAGCACCTCGTCGCGCTTCCGCTCCATCAGCTCCGGCGTGCGCGCTTCGAGGTTCAGCCGCAGCAGCGGCTCGGTGTTCGACGGCCGGACGTTCATGTGCCAGTCGTCGGCGTCTACGGAGAGGCCGTCGAGGTGCCCGACGCGGCCCTCGGCGCCGAAGCGCTCCTCGAGCTCGCGCAGCTTCGCGTCGACGTCGGCGACGGGCGTGTTCAGCTCGCCGGTGATGAAGTAGCGGTCGCGGAACGGGCGCAGCGCCTCGGACAGCTTCCGGCCCTTGCGCGAGATCAGCTCGAGCATCAGCAGGAACGGGACCACGCCGGAGTCGGCCTGCGTGAACTCCCGGAAGTAGTAGTGGCCCGAGACCTCGCCGCCGAAGGTCGCGCCCTCCTCGCGCATCCGCTGCTTGATGAACGCGTGGCCGACGCGGTTGACGAGTGGCACGCCCCCGGCGCGCTCGATCGTCTCGGGGACCGCCCAGCTCGCGCGGACGTCGTAGATGATCTTCGCGCCCGGCTCCTTCTCGAGCACGGACTCGGCGAAGAGCGCCGTCGCGAAGTCGCCGGGGACGAACTCGCCGGAGTCGTCGACGAAGAAGCAGCGGTCGGCGTCGCCGTCGAACGCCACGCCGAAGTCGGCCGCGTCCTCGAGCGTCTTGCGCACGATGAACTCGCGGTTCTCCGGCAGCAGCGGGTTCGGCTCGTGGTTCGGGAAGGTGCCGTCGGGCTCGAAGAAACAGCGGACCGTCTCGAGCTGCGGCAGGCGCTCGAGCACCGGCGGCAGCATCGCGCCGGCCATGCCGTTCGCCGCGTCGATCACGACCTTCAGCGGCTGCACCGCCGACACGTCCACGAATGACAGCACGCGGTCGACGTACGCGGGCCAGACGTCGTGGCGGGAGACATGTCCCGGGGACAGTCCCTTGGGCGTGGCCGTTTCGGACAGGGCGCGGTCGCGGATGTCGCCGAGCCCTGAGTCGCCGCCGACCGGCAGCGCGCCGGCGCGGACGATCTTCATGCCCGTGTACTGCTTCGGGTTGTGCGAGGCGGTGACTGCGATGCCGCCGTCAAGGCCCAGCTCGCCCACGGCGAAGTAGACCATCTCGGTGCCGACGAGCCCGAGCTCGAGCACTTCGGCGCCGGCCTCGGACGCCCCGCGGACGACGGCCTCGGCCATCGCCGGCGACGAGATCCGCATGTCGCGCCCGACGGCGATCCGCTCCGGCTCGAACACCTCGACGAAGGCGCGCCCGACGGCCTCGGCGCCCTGCTCGTCGAGCTCCGACTCGTAGAGGCCGCGGACGTCGTACGCCTTGAAGACCTTGGGGTCGAGCATGGCCAGATGCTACGAAACGGCGGAAGCAAGCGGCCTCGTCCGTCGTTCATACACTTGAGGCATGGAACGCAAGCTCGCCACGGTCCTGTTCGTCGACCTCGTCGATTCGACGGGGCTCGTCGCCGGCTCCGACCCGGAGGTGGTGCGCCGCCGCGTGCAGCGCTACTTCGACCAGGTCTCGCGTTGCGTGACGATGCACGGCGGGATCGTCGAGAAGTTCGCGGGCGACGCGGTCATGGCCGCGTTCGGCATCCCGCAGGCGCACGAAGATGACGCCGAGCGCGCCGTCCGCGCCGCGCTTGCGGTCCGAGAGTCCGTCCACGAGCTCGGGCTCGAGCTGCGCATCGGCGTCGAGTCGGGCGAGGTCGTCGCCGACGACAGCGACTCGACCTTCGCGACGGGCGAGGCGGTCAACGTGGCCGCGCGGCTCGAGCAGGCCGCGGAACCCGGACAGCTGCTGATCGGTCCCGGCGCGCAGCGGCTGACGCTCGGGCGCGTCGAGCTCGAGGACGTCGGCCCCGTCGAGCTCAAGGGTCTCGACCGGCAGGTCTGGACGTGGCAGGTGCTCGGCGCCGGTGCAGCCCCGGCGCGGCCGGAGGGTCGCCAGGCGCCGCTCGTCGGCCGCGATGCCGAGCTCGACCTGCTGCAGAACACCTACGACCGCGCACTGCGCGATCGCCGCGCCCACCTCTTCACGGTGTACGGGGAAGCGGGCGTCGGCAAGAGCCGGCTGGCGAAGGAGTTCTCGAGCGCGCTCGAGGGCGCGACCGTCCTCTCGGGCCGCAGCCTCCCGTACGGCGAGGGCGTGACCTACTGGCCGCTCGCCGAGATGGTCAAGTGCGCGGCCGGGATCGTCGACGACGATCCGCTCGACGTCGCGATCGACAAGCTCCGCTCGTTCTGCGAGGACGAGGCCGTGGCCGACCTGCTCGGGCTCGCCTCCGGCGTGCTCGAAGCGGTACAGGCCGAGCGCAGCCAGCAGGAGATCGCGTGGGCCGGCCGCGAATGGGCCCAGCGGCTCGCGCAGGAGCAGCCGCTTGTCCTCGTCTTCGAGGACATCCACTGGGCCGAGGAGCCGCTGCTCGAGCTGATCGAGCACCTCGTGACCTGGGTGCGCGAGGCGCCGCTGCTCGTGATCTCGCTCGCGCGGCCGGAACTGCTCGACATCCGCCCGGGCTGGGGCGGCGGGCGCGTTCGCGCGACGTCGATCGAGCTCGAGCCGCTCGGCCTGACCGAGAGCGAGGAGCTGATGGACGCGCTCGACGGCTCGCTCGGCGAGGCCGAGCGCGCGGAGGTGCTCGCCAAGACCGAGGGCAACCCGCTCTTCCTCGAGGAGACGATCCGGATGCTGCAGGAGGACGGCACCGGCCGGATCGGGCGGATCCCCGACACGCTGCAGGCGCTGATCGCGGCGCGCATCGACCGTCTCGCGCCGGAGGCGAAGGCGCTGCTCCAGCGCGCGGCCGTGGTCGGGCGGATCTTCTGGGAAGGCGCACTCGAGCGGCTCTCGCCCGAGCTCGAGTCGATCGACGGCCCGCTCGACGACCTGCGGCTGCGGGAGTTCGTCCTCGACGAGGAGCGCTCGTCGATCCGCGGCGAGCGCGCGTACAAGTTCAAGCACGTCCTGATCCGCGAGGTCGCGTACGCGGGCCTGTCGAAGTCCGCTCGCGCCGAATACCACGCACGCTTCGCCGAGTGGCTGAAGGAGCGCGCCGGAGAGGAGCTGCTCGAGATCCGCGCGTTCCATCTGGAACGGGCGACCGCGCTGCTCGCCGAGCTGGACGGCACGGCGCCGGAGGGGCTGCAGCACGAGGCCGCCGAGGCACTGACCGAAGCCGGCATCCGCGCGTTCGCGCGCGACGCGAATCGCACCGCGCGCCACCATCTCGTCCGGGCCGTCGAGCTCGAGCCGACGCTGCGCCGGCGCTACCTGGCCGCGCGCGCAGCGGCACGGTTGACCGACCTCCCCGCCGTCTCGCGCGAGATGGAGGAGGTGCTCGCGGCGGCGATCCAGGAAGGCGACCGCTCGACCCAGGGCCGCGCGCTCGTCACGCTCGCGGAGGCCGCGGTGCTGCGCGAGGCCGACGTCACCGCCGCCGAGGAGATGATCGAGAACGCGCTGGCGGTGCTCGAGCCTGGCGACGACGTGGGCCGGTACCGGGCGCTGCGCGCGGCGGCGACGATCTCGTGGATGCGCGGCGATCTCGCCAAAGAGGAGCAGGTGATGCTCGAGGCGCTCGACCTGGCGCGCGCGTCGGAGCGGAAGGATTTCGAAAGCGAGGCCGCCGACGAGCTCGCGAGCGTCTACCTCGCGCGGCTCGAGCTCGATCGTGCGCAGCCGCTGATCGAGCAGGCGATCCTGCTCGCCGAGGAGAGCGGCAGCGCGGAGGCGCGCGGGCGGGCGCTCCGGTTCGCCGGCCAGCTGCACCTGCGCCGCCGCGAGCTCGACGACGCGCAGGCCGCGTTCGAGGCCGCGCGCGAGCACCTCGCCGAGGCGGGCGCCGCGTGGATGGTCGGCCGCACGCTCAACTTCGCCGCCTGGACGGCCCGCCACAAGGGTGACCTGACCCGCGCCGAGCGGCTCTTCCGCGAGTCGATCCGCATCCTGGCGCCGCTCGAGGACCGCGCGACGCTCTGCGAGACGCAGCGCAGCCTCGCGGAGCTGCTGATCGAGCTCGGCCGCGTCGACGAGGCGGAGCGCTTCGCGCTGGCCGCCCGCGAGACGGTCGGGCCGCACGACGTCAGCTCTCTCGCGACGACGACGATGGCGCTCGGCAAGGTGCGCGCCGCGCAGGGCCGGGACGAGGAGGCCGAGGGGCTGCTGCGGGAGGCGTACGCGTCGATCGCCGAGACCGAGCACCGGGCCCACCAGTGCGAGACGCTCGAGGCGCTGACCGCGTTCCTGCGCGACCGCGGCCGCGACGAGGAGGCCGGCGAGCTCGAAGAGCGCCGCGACGAAGTGCTCGCGGCCGCCGGCGCCGCGTAGCTCTACGAGAGCGCGGCGCGGATCGCCTGATCCGACTCGAGGTCGGGCGACTCCGAGATCACGGTCGCCGTCCGGCGGAACTTGCGCAGCGCCTGCCGGAGCGGCTCCGCGCGGAGCGTGCCCTCGCCGTAGGGAAGGTGCTTCGTCTCGTTGCGGTTCGCGAAGGCGATGTCCGAGAAGTGGATGTGGAACGGCGCGCGTGGCGGCAGGACGCCGTCGGCCACTTCGAGCGCGTCCGCGAACGGCTCGACGTCCGTGTAGGCGCCGTCGCTCGTGGCGTGCATGTGCGCGAAGTCGAGCACGGGGCGGACCCAGCCGCAGCGGCCGGAGATCTCGATCACGTCGTCGAGGCTGCCAATCTCGCGCACGCGGCCCATCACCTCGATCCCGAACGGAACGGCGCGGTCCTTCTGCTCGAGCCGCTCCCGCAGCTCGCCCAGCTGCTCGACGATCGAGTCGATCGCGTCTTCGCGCGTGCGGCCGAGCAGGAAGCCCGGGTGGAAGACGACGAGCTCGGCGCCGGCGGCCTTCGCGATGCCAGCGGAGTGGTCGAGCATCCCGATCGCCATGTTCAGCTTCTTGCCGCGTTGGGCGTGCCCCATGAAGCCGGCGATCGGCGCGTGCACGGAGAGCGCGATCTTCGACTGCCTCGCGAGCCGGCCGAGCTCGGCGGCCCAGTCGTAGTCCATCCAGAATTTGCCTTCGAAGTCGATCTCGCAGGCGTCGAACCCGCGCTCCTGGAGCAGCTCGACCGCCGCCGCCGGACTCTCCCGGGAAGGAACGCGCGCGGGGCCGAAGCGGACACGTCCCATGCGAGAGCACGCTAACGCAGCAGTGTCCAGCGCCAGCGACCGTAGCTTTCCGGGCAGGGACTGTCCCTGTTTGAACGCGGTTGTTGCAGTTTCGTGACGAATGCCACGGCGATTTGGAACGGGTCCGCGATGTCGTCCGACGCCGCGGCTACCTTCGCGCCATGGCCAAGCGACCTTCCCGCATCGACCTTCTCGAGCTCGACATCGACCTCCGGCTCGCCGACCTCTGGCGTGAAGCCGCCGACATCGGCGAGTGGAACCTCGAGGTGGTCGCCGCGTTCATGCGCGCGGCCTACGGCAAGGGTTACTGCGACGCGTTGACCGAGGACAGCCCCGGCTCGCTGTGCGAGGAGCACGGCTACCGGATTCCGGCGCGCCGCACCGAGCCCGCCCGCGAGCGGTAGCCGTCTCTACAATCCAGGCGTGGCTCAGCGCCCGCGTTCGGTCCGGCTCGTCCTGGCGCTCTCCGTGGCAGCGGTGCTCGCCGTCTTCCTGCTCTACGTTTCGATCGCGGGCGGGCGCACGGCGCAGTTCGCGCCGAGCGAGCTGCCGGCCCACGCGAACACCAACGTCTCGCTCGAGGGCAGGGTCGTCGCGCCGGTCAAGGGCGAGGGCTACTCGAAGGGCGGGCTGCGTTTCCGGGTCGCCGACATGAAGGGCTCGACCAGCGTGCCCGTCGTCTACCACGGCAGCGTCCCCGACCAGTTCAAGCTCGGACGCGCGGTCGTCGTCGACGGCCGCTACGCGAACGGCGTCTTCGTCGCCAAGGAGAACTCGCTGGTGACGAAGTGCCCGTCGAAGTACGCGCCGAAGAAGACCTGATGTGGCTCGCGCTCGGCGCGCTGCTCGCGATCGCGTGCGTCGTGCTCGTCGCCCTGCCGTTCCTGCGCGACCCGCAGCCGCTCGACGACCGGCTCGACGCCGCGGGCGCTCCTGAGCGGAGGCGGATCGAGCTGGCCGAGGAGCGCGACCGCGCGCTCGCGGCGCTGAAGGAGCTCGAGTTCGACCACCGCACCGGCAAGGTCTCGGACGACGATTACCGGGCGCAGGTCGGCCCGTTGCGCCGCCGTGCGGCGGAGGCCCTACGCGCGCTCGACCCGCAGCCGCGGAAGGAACGCGTGCGTGCCGGCCGCTAGCTGCGCCAACTGCGGCGCGAAGCTCCCGAAACGCAGCCGCTTCTGCCCCGAATGCGGCATGCGCGTTGGCGACGCGCCCGGCGCGACGGCCGTCCAGGAGTTACCGCCCGAGGAGACCGGGCCGGTCCCCGTCGAGTACGAGACCGCGCGTCCGCGCTACTTCGGCGTGCTCCGCGGCGCCCGCGTCTTCGGCCCGGCCTGGCGCACCGTGCGCGACACGACGGGCTACGCGGTCGAGTCGGTCACCGTCCACACGAGCGCGCGGCGCGACCTCTACCGCATGCGCCGCGAGCTGGCCCAGCTGCTGACGCAGCGGGCGGAAAGTGCCCGCATTCTGGGGGAATCGGTGTACGCTGGCGACGAGGAAGCGACCGAAGCCGCGCGCGCGCGGATGGCGGAGCTCGACGGGCAGGTCACCGCGAAGGAGGAGGAGATGAGGCAGACAGCCGAAGCCGCGATGGAGCGCATCCAGCGCGCGCACCTTCAGGTGCAGCCGACCGAGATCGAGCCACCGGTGCCCTCGCCGGAGCCATCGCCCGAGCCGAGCCCGCCTCCGCAGCCGGTGCCGGTCCCCGAGCCGATGCCGGAGCCGTCCGAGCCGCCCGGCCCGGTGCGCGTTCCCGAGCCCGGCCCCGAGCCGAGCCCGCCGCCGCAGCCCGAGTAGGCCGCGCGGGCAGGGACGCCCGCCGACCCGACGAAGACACTCTTTCGATGCGCCTCCTACGACTGCTTCCGCTTCTGGCGGCTGTCGTCGCGGTGTGCGCGACCCCGGCGAGCGGGGACATCGGAAGCCGGAAGCAGGCGGTGGACGCGCGCCTCGCGCGGGTGCAGGCGAAGATCGCCTGGGCCCAGCAGCGCGAGCGGACGCTCGCCGGCCAGATCGCCGACGTGAATGGCCAGATCCGCGGGCTGGCGCAGCAGGTCGGGGTCGTCTCGACCGAGCTGTCGCCGCTCGAGCGCGACCTCGCGCTGCACAAGGAGAAGCTCGACCGCCTGACAGAGCTCTTCCGGGTGCAGACCGACCGCTTCCACTTCTTCCGCGCCGAGTACCAGGCGCTCATCGCCCGGCTCGGCAACCGGCTCGTCGACCTCTACGAGCAGGGCGAGCCGAGCGCGCTCGACGTCGTCTTCGATTCGAAAACCGTCACCGACGTGATCGACGAGGTGCAGGTGGTCGCCTCGGTCGGCGCCCAGGACACGTCGATCGCGACGCAGGTCGGCACCGCGAAGGAGCGGGTGCGCGCGCAGCGGGCGCACACGAAGCGCTTCCGCGCGCTCGTCGCCGCCGAGCTGCGCACGATCGCGATTCGCACGAACCAGGTGCGCGCGCTCCGCGACCGGCTGCTGGCCAGCCAGAACCGTCTCGCCGCCGCGCGCGCGAACAAGCGCGACGCGCTCCAGAACGTGAGGTCGACGAAGGCGGAGTTCCTCCACGAAGCGGCGGGCCTGCAGGCGGCGAGCGCCTCGCTCGCGGCCCAGATCCGCGCGGCGCAGGCGAGGTCGTCGTTCTCGGCGCCCGCCGACTCGACGCCGTCCGCCTCCGGCTTCATCTGGCCCGTCAACGGGCCGGTGACAAGCGGCTTCGGCATGCGCTGGGGGCGGATGCACGAGGGGATCGACATCGGCGTCGGCTACGGCACGCCGATCCAAGCGGCCGCCGCCGGGCGCGTCGTCTACGCCGGCTGGATGTCCGGTTACGGGAACCTCGTCGCAATCGACCACGGGCGCGGCATCTCGACCGCCTACGGCCACCAGTCGTCGATCGCGGTCTCGGTCGGCGAGGTCGTGGCGCAGGGCCAGACGATCGGCTACGTCGGCTGCACGGGCCACTGCTTCGGGCCGCACCTGCACTTCGAGGTGCGGATCAACGGCGCGCCCGTCGACCCGCTCGGCTACTTGTGAGCTAGACGAGCCCGAACGTCTGCACGATCAGGAAGACGTTCAGCGCCGAGATGGCCGCCGCGACGACGGCGGCCACCGCGGTCGTCGTCCGGCGGTTGACGAGCGTGCCCATCAGGTCGCCCCGGCTCGTGAACCAGACCAGCGGGATCAGCGCGAACGGGATCCCGAAGCAGAGCACGACCTGGCTGAGCACGAGCGTCCTGGACGGGTCGAGCCCGATCGCGGCGACGATCAAGGCGGGCAGCATCGTCACGAGCCGCCGCACGAACACCGGGATCCGGCGGTCGATGAAGCCCTGCATCACGACCTGGCCCGACAGCGTCCCGACCGTCGAGCTCGCCAGCCCCGACGCGAGCAGCGCGAGCGCAAACAGCGTGCTGGCCGCGCCACCGAGCACCGGTTCGAGCGTGCGCCAGGCGCCCTCGAGCGACTCGATGTGCGGCAGTCCCGAGCCGTAGAAGACGGTCGCGGCGACGACGAGCATCGCCATGTTGATCAGACCGGCGATCGACATCGCGATCACGACGTCGACCTTCGTGTAGCGGTAGAGCCGCTTCGCCTCGGCCTCGTTGCTCGGGACGACGCGGTTCGCGGTCAGCGCCGAGTGGAGGTAGATGACGTGCGGCATGACGGTCGCGCCGAGGATCCCGACCGCGAGCAGGACCGACCCGCTCCCCGCGAACTGCGGCCTCACCGCGTGGAGCGCGACCGTGCCGAGCGGCGGGTGCGCGAGCCAGAGCTCGGCGAGGTAGCAGGCGCCGATCGTCGCGATGAACGCGACGATCACGGCCTCGAACGTGCGCAACCCGAACCGCTGCAGGCCGAGGATCCCGAATGTCACGACGCCGGTCAGCAGCGCGGCGGGGAACAGGCCGATCCCGAAGAGCAGGTGGAAGCCGAGCGCCGCGCCGAGGAACTCCGCCAGGTCGGTCGCCATCGCGATCAGCTCGGCCTGGATCCAGAGGCCGATCGACGTCCGGTGCGAGAAGCGCTCGCGGCAGACCTCGGGCAGGTTCCGGCCGGTGGCGATGCCGAGCTTCGCGGACAGCGTCTGGATCAGCATCGCCATCAGGTTCGAGGCGAGGATCACCCAGCAGAG
>DASSQG010000006.1:0-2625 GCA_035702625.1 Gaiellaceae bacterium
GCGCAGGGCGCGGATCGAGACCTCGAGCTGGTCGAGCGTCGGCTCGCGCGTCGTCAGCCGCTGCAGCCACAGGCCGGGCGCGAGCAGCCGCATCACGATGCGGTTGTCGGTGTGCTTGCCGGCGAAGCGGATCAGCTCGTAAGCGAGCCCGGCGATCACCGGCAGCAGCAGGATCCGGGTCACGATCAGCCAGTACCAGGCCGGGCGCCCGAAGAACGCGAACACGAAGATCGCGATCACCATCACCCACAGCAGGAACGCGGTGCCGCAGCGCGGGTGGATCAGGCTGAAGCGCTGGACGCGCTCCGGCTCCAGCTCCTCGCCCGCCTCGTAGGCGTTGATCGCCTTGTGCTCCGCAGCGTGGTACTGGAAGACGCGGCGCAGGTCGGGCAGCAGCGAGATCAGGAACAGGTAGAGCACGAACACGGTCACGCGGATCAGGCCCTCGACGAGCACGAACCAGAAGCCGTTCGTGATCGGGAGCAGGTCGGCGAGCAGTGCCGGGCCGACCTTGAAGACCGAGATCGCGAAGCCGATCGCGATCAGGAACGCGAAGATCAGCGCGGCGCGCGAGAGCTCCTGCTCCTCGGCCTCGGCGAGCTCGTTGTCCTCGGCCGCGGCGTAGTTGGCGGAGATCGAGAGCGCGCGGAAGCCGATCGCGAGCGACTCGCCCAGCGCGACGACGCCGCGGACGACCGGCAGCCGGAAGAACCAATGCCGCTTCATCACCGACTCGATCGGACGGCAGACCTCGGCGATCTGGCCGTTCGGTTTCCGGACCGCGACCGCCCAGTTCGACGGGCCGCGCATCATCACGCCCTCGAGGACGGCCTGCCCGCCGATGGGCGCGCTCATAGCTGCTTCAGGCCTTGCGGCCGGCCTTCTCGAGGCGGCGCTGGAAGCGCTCGACGCGGCCGCCGCTGTCCATCAGCTTCTGCTTGCCCGTGTAGAACGGGTGGCAGTTGGAGCACACCTCGACGTGGAGCTCGGACTTGGTCGAGCGCGTCTGGAACGTGTTCCCGCAGGCGCAGTGAACGGTCGCGAGGACGTACTCGGGATGGAGGTCGGCCTTCATCGCCCGGCCAGGATAGCAGCGGCGGTTTCGGTGGCCACGTTGCCGCCCGAGACCACGGCGACCACCGTTTCTCCCTGCTGCAGCGGCACCTTTCCGGCGAGCAGCGCCGCCGTCGACGCCGCACCGGCGGGCTCGCAGGCCAGTTTCGCGCGCGTGTACAGGAACCGCATGGCCTCCTCGATCTCGGCCTCGGTGACGAGCACGACCTCGTCGACGCGCTCGAGCACGATCGCCAGCGTGTTCGTCCCGGCGAACGGCGCGTTCAGCCCGTCGGCCACCGACATCGGCGTCAGCGGGACCGGCTCCCGCGCGCGGCAGGCCTCGTACATCGCCGCGGACGTCTCCGGCTCGACCCCGATCACGCGGGCTCTGCCGGCGACCGCCGTCGCGATCCCCGCAATCAAGCCGCCGCCGCCGACCGGGACGACGACGACGTCGGCCTCCGGCACGTCCTCCAGCACCTCGAGGCCGACGGTGCCCTGGCCCGCCATCGTGCGCGGATGGTCGAACGGGTGGACGAGCGTGCGCCCGGTCTGCTCGACCAGGTCGTCGAGGCGCGCGAACGCCTCCGTCGGATCGCGCGACTCGAGGTCGACCGCCGCGCCGTAGCCGCGGGTCGCGGCGATCTTCGCCTCGCTCGCGCCCTGCCACATCACGAGCAGCGCGTCGAGGCCCTCGGCGGCCGCGCCCCACGCGAGCGCCTGGGCGTGGTTGCCGGCCGAGATGCCGATCACGCCCCGCTCCCGCTCCTCCGCGGTGAGTGCCGCGAGGTTCGTCAGCACGCCGCGCGGCTTGAAGGACCCGGTCTTCTGGAAGAGTTCCGCCTTGAGGAAGACCCGGGCGTCGGTGAGCGCGCCGAGCGTCGCGGACGGGAAGGTCGGCGTACGGTGGAGCCGCCCCGCGATCGCCTCGCGCGCAGCCTCGACGTCGGCCCGCTCGATCACGGTGTCAGACGCGTGGCCAGAGTGTCACGAACGATCCACATACCGCTCACGGTGAACGCGATCACGGCGCTTCGCTCGGTGTCAGGCACCGTGACGAAACCGTCACGCGCTAGGTGAGCTTGTAGTCGGGCCCGGCGCCGCCCTCGGGCGGGGTCAGCCGGCCGCCCTTGGCGGTGACGGCGCCGCACTGGACGCAGTTCGACGGCGTCACCTCGACATGCACGTCGCCGTCGCCCGCTTCCTCGCCGACCTCGTACACGGCCGCCGGGCACATGCGCGTCCAGAGCTCGGCCAGCTCGGGCGCCACCCGCTGCTGCACCCGGATGTGATTCGGCGCATCGTCGCGCGTCGCGTTCCCCGAGAGGAACACCGACGAAAGCTTGTCGAAAGTGAGCTTCCCGTCGGCCGCCGGGTAGCTCGCCGCGCGGTCGGTGCGGATCAGATCCCAGTCCGCATCGGGCTCGAGCTTCGCGTCACCGGGCGGAAGCGTTCCGCGCGAGACGGTCGCCGCTCCCGCCAGCGCGCCGCCCAGCCAGAAGCCGCGCCCGAACGCGGGCCGCATGTTCCGCACCTGGCGCAGGTCGCGCCAGACGAAGCTCTCCTGCA
>DASSQG010000007.1:0-13026 GCA_035702625.1 Gaiellaceae bacterium
CGCGAAGTCGCTCTCGGGCGGCTACGTGCCGGTCGGCGCGCTGTTGATGAGCGACGCCGTCTACGAGCGTGTCTTCGACTCGCTGCCGAACGCCGTCAGCCACGGCTCGACCTTCGCGCCGAACGACCTCGCGATGGTCGCGGGCCTCGCGACGCTGCGGGAGCTCGACGAGCAGGGCTTGGTCGAGCGCAGCGCCCGGCTCGGCGAGGAGCTGCTGGCGCGGACGCGGCCGCTCGCCGAGCGCTCGGGCGTCGTGCGCGAGGTGCGCGGCCTCGGGCTGATGTGGGCGATCGAGTTCGAGGAGCCGGAGGGCGGCTCGCGGACGTGGCGGATGCTCGAGCGGATCCAGCCGGCGCTGTTCGCCCAGCTCGTCGTCGTGCCGCTGTTCCGCGACCACCGGGTCCTCAGCCAGGTCGCCGGCCACGGCCTCAACGTGCTCAAGGCGCTGCCACCACTCGTCGTGATCGAGGACGACCTCGACTGGTTCGTCAACTCGCTCGAGGAGACGGTGACGCAGGCCGAGAAGATGCCGCGCGCGCTCGTCCGCTTCGCGCTCCAGGCCGCCCGTGCGGGCGCCCCGGGGCGGCGCCTGGCCCGCGCCTGAGCCCTCCGTAGTTGCAAGCAGCACGCCTGCGCGCTAATGCGGAAGGCAGGGCTGCGAGCGCCTCGTAGCGTGGAGTCGTGGAAACCACGGGCCTCCACCTGCCGCGCCGCCACCTCGCGCCCCGTCGCGCGACACGTCCGGCGAGGTCGTCGCGGTGGTCGACGCAGCTGCGCTGGTACGCGCTGGCGGCGGTCGTCGGCTTTGCCGTCCCGCTGGTCGGCTCGAGCATCCTCCGGCTCCAGCACGACCTCTACCTCGGGATCTACTTCGCGGCCGTCGGCGGACTCATCTGGGCGTACGCGCATTCGACGCGGCTCGACGTCCGCGCCGCCCTCGTCCGGAACTGGAAGCTGGGCGCCGGCCTGGGCGTCGTCGTCGGCGTCCTGCTCGTGCGGAACGTCTTCTCGGAGAGCGCGACGCCGCATCCGGCCGGCGCGTACTACTGGTTCGAGCTGTTCTGGCGAGGCGGTGTCTACGGCGCGGTCGATGCGTTGCTCCTCACGGTCCTTCCGTGCCTCGTCGTCTACCGGTCGCTCGGCGGCCGCCTCACGTCCTGGCGACTCCGCCTGGAGTACGTCGGAGCGTCGCTGGCGCTCATCGCGACCCTGACGGCCGTCTACCACCTCGGCTACACGCAGTACCGGCAGGACGGCGTCCGGGCGCCCGAGACGGGCAACATGATCATCTCGCTGCCGATGCTCCTGAGCGCCAACCCGATCGGCTCGATCGCCGACCACATGGCGATGCACATCTCGGCCGTTCAGCACGAGTACGAGACCGACGTCCGGCTGCCCCCGCCGACGAAAGCCCGCTAGAGATCCGCGACGTCGACGTGGCGCTCGGCGATGCAGCCCTGCGCCCAGTGCTCGGCGGCCTCGACCAGGCGGCCGCAGAGCTCGTCGAGCTCGTGACCGTCGGCCGGTAGCTGCTCGGGCGCGATCTCGACGCGGACGAGGTTCAGCGACGCTTCGCTGTGCTCGGCGATCTCGTGCCGCTCCTCGGCCACGATCGCCACCTCGCCGACCTTCGGCAACAGCGCCCTGGCCAGGTCGTCGATCTCGGCCGGCGTCGCGGCGCGGCCGGCGAAGACGCCGAAGTTGACCCGCACCTCGACCGCGGGCGGCTCGACCTCGCGCACGCAGAACGCCAGCTCCGGCTCGACCCTCATCTCGCGGACCGTATTGCCGAGGCCCCCGGAAGCTAACCCTCGTGCGGCTCCCAGCGGAACGCCTTCAGCGCCACGATCACGCCGAGCGCGCCCCAGGCGGCGACGACCGCGATGTTCGTGCCCTGCGACCAGAACGTGTCCCCGTGCAGCATCACGTTGCGCGTGAGCCGGAGGAAGTACGTCAGCGGCAGCACGTTCGCGATCGCGCGTAGCACCTGCGGGAAGTGGTGCGGCGAGAAGAACGCGCCGGCCAGGAACGCGGCCGGCAGGTAGATCGCGTTGACGACGGCCGAAGCGCCCTCGGCGCTCTTGATCAGGGCGGTGATGCCGATCCCGAGGCCGCAGAAGGCGACCGCGCCGAGCAGCAGCGCGAGAATCAGCGACCCGAGCTGGTTGGGCACGGGGATCCCGAACAGCAAGCGCCCGAGCACGATCAGGCAGACCACCTCGACCGCGAACGCGGCGAGAAACGCACAGAGCAGCGCCGTCACGTAGGTGTGCGCGGGCAGCGGCGTCGCGCGCAGGCGCTTGAGGACCCCGTTCTCCCGTCGGATGACGACCACGATCGCCAGCCCCGCGAAGGCGATCGAGATCGCGCCGTAGCCGATCATCCCCGCGAGCAGGAAGTGCGAGCCCTTGACGCCGTCGACCGTGTCGCTGCCGTAGGTCGACCCGAGCAGGACGAAGAAGACCATCGGCAGCAGGAACGTGAAGAACGCCAGCTCGCGGCTGCGCGTGTAGAGCAGCAGCTCGCCCTTGAGCTCGTGCCAGAAGAGCTTCACTCGTCCCCCTCGTCCTCGGTCAGCGAGAGGTAGACCTCCTCGAGGCTCGGTCGGCGGACCTGCAGCCCCTCGAGCTCGCGGTGCTCGGCGAGCGCCTTGGTCGTCAGGTCGTGGAGGACGCGCGTCGGCTCGTCCGTCTCGAGCACGACCTCGCGCCCGTTCTCGCGGTAGCGGATCTCGGTCGCGGGCGCGGAGCCGGTGAGCTCGGCCGGAGTGCCCGAAGCGACGATGCGTCCCTGCGCGAGCACCGCGACGCGATCGGCGAGCTGCTCGGCCTCGTCAAGGTAGTGCGTCGTCAGCAGGATCGTCTTGCCGAGCCCGCGGAGGCCGCGGATCGTCTCCCACGCCTGCCGGCGCGCGCGCGGGTCGAAGCCGGTCGTGGGCTCGTCCAGGAAGATCAGCTCGGGGTCGCCGACGAGCGCGAGCCCGAGGTCGAGGCGACGCCGCTGCCCGCCCGAGAGCCGACGGACGCGGTCCTCCCGCTTCTCCTGCAGGCCGACAAGCTCGACCACCTCGTCGACCGGGCGCGGCCGCTCGTAGTAGCCGCCGAACAGGCGCAGCGTCTCGGCGACCGTCAGCGTCTCGTACATGGCCGACGACTGGAGCACCACGCCGATGCGCTCGCGCCACGCGCCGCCGGCCACGGCGGGGTCGGCGTCCAGCACCGCGACCTCGCCCGCGTCGCGCTTGCGGTAGCCCTCGAGGATCTCGACGGTCGTCGTCTTGCCCGCGCCGTTCGGGCCGAGCAGGCCGAACACCTCGCCGCGCGCGACGTCGAAGTCGATCCCGCGCACCGCCTCGAGCGCGCCGTAGGACTTGCGCAGGCCGCGGACGGAGATCGCGGTCACGTCAGGTCGATCGCGAGCATCGCGCCGGGCGGGAACGCCGGCTCGAGGCCGCCGGTGAGCGCGGCGGCGATGCGGGAGCAGTCGGGCTGGTGGCCGACAACGACGACCGTCTCGCCATGCTCTTCGGCCGCCGCTCGGACGGCTTCGGGCGTCGCGCCGGGCGCGAGCCGGTCGTCGGGCTCGGGCTCGACGCCGCTCGGGCGCGCGAGCTCGTGCGCCGTTTCTCGCGCGCGGAGGAGAGGGCTCGTGAGGATCGCGTCGGGCCGGACGCCGTCGCGGGCGAGCCGCTCGCCGAGAGCGCGGGCGACCGCACGGCCGTCCGGGGTCAGCGGGCGCAGCTCGTCCGGCTCTCCGGAGGCAGCTTCGGCATGGCGCACGATGAGCAGCTGCACGGGTCTGGAGCATAGTCTCAGCCTCGTGCGCACTTTCCGGTACGTCGTAGTCGACGTCTTCACCGACACGCCGCTCGTCGGCAACGCCCTCGCCGTGTTCACCGACGGGCGCGGCCTCGGCGACGAGGAGATGCAGCGCCTGGCGCGCGAGCTCAACCTGTCGGAGTCGGTGTTCGTCCTGCCCCCGGAGGGCGGCGGCGACGCCCGCATCCGGATCTTCACGCCGTCCGTGGAGCTGCCGTTCGCCGGGCATCCGACGCTGGGGTCGGCCTACGTGCTCGCGGGGCCGCTGCAGCTGCCGGAGATCCGGCTCGAGACGCAGCGGGGCGTCGTGCCCGTCGCGCTCGAGCGCGAGCAGGACCGGATCGTCTTCGGCCGCATGCAGCAGCCGCTGCCGGCATGGCGGGCATACGACGACGCCGATGCGTTGCTCGCCGCGCTCGGCGTCGAGGCGTCGGAGCTGCCGGTCGAGCACTACGACAACGGCGCGCAGTTCGTCTACGTCGGGCTTGCCTCGGAGGAAGCGGTGGCGGCGCTGCGGCCGGACGCGTTCGCGCTCTCGGACTTGCCGGGCTTCGTGGGCGTGCTCTGCTTCGCCGGCTCGGGTGCTCGCTGGAAGGCGCGGATGTTCGCGCCGGGCGGTGGCATCTTCGAGGACCCGGCCACGGGCTCGGCCGCCGGCCCGCTGGCCGTGCACCTCGCGAGGCACGGCCGGATCGCGTTCGGGGACGAGATCGAGATCACGCAGGGCGTCGAGATCGGACGCCCTTCGACGCTCTTGGCGCGTGCGGTCGGAAGTGCCGAGGAGCTCGAGCGAGTCGAGGTCGGCGGCAGCGCCGTCGTCGTCGCGCGCGGCGAGTTCCGGCTCCCCTAGGAACAGTCCACCGAAGACCAAGCCTTACTTCGGCACGACGCTGACCAGCGTTGTGAGAAGTCAGAGCTTCGCAACCAGTTCGTGGACGCGACCTTCGATCTCGTCGCGGAGCGTGCGCACCTGGTCGAGCGGCATCGTCTTCGGATCGGGCAAGTCCCAGGCGATGTAACGCTTGCCAGGGACGACCGGGCAGGCGTCGTCGCAGGTGGCGACGACGACGTCGGCCCACTCGACCGCGTCGTCGTCGAGCTTGTGTGGGACGTGATCCGAGGCGTCGATCCCGATCTCGCTCAGCACCTCGAGCACCTGCGGGTGAGCGTGGGCGCCAGGGGCGCTACCGGCCGAGCGTGCCTGATGGCGCCCTTCGGACTCGCGGCGAAGCAGGCGCTCGGCGAGCAGCGAGCGGCCGGCGTTCCCGACGCAGACGAAGAGGACGTTCAGGCCGGCTCCTTCGAGGCGTGCAGGTCGCCGGGCTGGGTCTCCTCGCCGCGCACGAACTGGTAGGCGAGCGCCCCGAGCACGACACCGAGGAAGGGCGCGGTCAGGTAGATCCAGAGCGCGTGCAGATCGCCTGAGACGACCGCGGGACCCAGGGATCGCGCGGGGTTCATCGAGGCGCCAGAGATTGGCCCGCCGAACATCGCGTCGAGTCCCACGGTGCCGCCGATCGCGATAGCGGCGGCCTCGCCGACGGCGCGGGTGTCGGTGGCGACGGCCATCACCACGAGCATCAGGAAGAAGCTGAGGACGACCTCCCACAGGAACGACTGTGCGTCGGAACCGGACGGAAGCGTCGCGCCGACGTGGGCGACGTTGCCGAGCGACCCGCGTAGGATCGCGGCGGCGATCAGCGCGCCGGCGGCCTGGGCCAGCCAGTACCAGGCGAGCCAGCTCCAGGGGAAGTGACGGCTGAGGGCAAAGGCGAACGAGACAGCCGGGTTGATGTGAGCGCCGCTGATGTGCCCGAGCGCGTAGATCATCGCTGCGACCACCAGGCCAAAGGTGATTGCGACTCCGACGTGGCCGAGCTGATGGGTCTTCGCATCGACCATCACGGCACCGGCGCCGGCGAAGACAAGCGCGAAGGTGCCGATCAGCTCTGCCGTGAGGGCGCGCGCGAGCGGCGGCATCCGCTAGCAGCAGCCGGCGCTCGAGGCGGCCTCGACGATCGGCAAGCCCTTCGCTTCGGGCGCGTCGGTCTTCACCGCCTTGACGATCGCGCCGTGCATCCCGTCGGCGACCTCGTGCGTGAACTCGACCGAGACCTGCTCGAACCCAGCCGCCTCGAGACCGGCGATGTACTCGCCCGTCGAGAGCGCCCCGGCGATGCAGCCGACGTAGCTTCCGCGCTCGGCTCGCTCATCCGTGGTGAGGTGATCCTCGGCGACGACGTCGGAGATCCCGAGCCGGCCGCCCGGCTTGAGCACGCGGGCCATCTCGGTCAGCACGGCCGGCTTGTCGACGGAGAGGTTGATCACGCAGTTGGAGATGACAACGTCGACCGAGTCGGCGGGCAGCGGCACCTGCTCGATCACGCCCTTGAGGAAGTGGACGTTGAAGACGCCGGCCTCGGCCGCATTCTTGCGGGCCAGGGCCAGCATCTCGTCGGTCATATCCAGGCCGTACGCGACGCCGGTCGGGCCGACGCGCTTGGCCGACAGGATCACGTCGATCCCACCGCCCGAGCCGAGGTCGAGCACGACCTCGCCCTCTCTCAGCTCGGCGACGGCCGTCGGGTTCCCGCAGCCGAGTGAGGCAAGCGCGGCAGCGTCCGGCAACTCGCCGCGCTGCTCGGCGCTGTAAAGCGACTCGCCGAAGTCGGCGGACGCGGTCTCGTCCTCGCAGCAGGAGCCGCTCCCGCAGCCACAGCCGCCGCCGGCCTCGACCGAGCGGGCGGCCTCGGCGTAACGATCTCGCACCTGCTCGCGCAGGGCATCAGCAGTGTCGGCGCTCATCAGACAACCTCCGGGATCCGAACGAGGTTCTCGAGCTGGTCGAGAGCCTCGGCGTTCAGTGAGAAGTAGGCCCACTTGCCGCGCTGCTCGCGCTCCAGCAGCCCGACGTCCGTCAGCTTCTTCAAGTGATGGCTCGCCGTGGCCTGGCTGAGCGCCAGTGCCCCGGCGAACTCGCAGGCGCAGACCGCCTCGCCGCGCGTGGCGATGATGCTCAGGATCTTCACGCGCGCGGGATCGGCTAGCGCCTTGAAGACCCGAGCCGTCGCATCGGCCTCCTCGTCTCCGAGCGAAGGTGTGCCAAGCGGCTGGCAGCACTCGATGATCGGCAAGCTTGTCATATCGATCGTCATCGTATCGACAGATGTCGAAGTGTCAAGGCCGATGGTGGTGCTTAGGTCGACTAGGCCGTGAGTGCCACGGCTTCGATCTCGGGCAGCTCGAGCGCCAGGGCCCGCCAGAAGACGCCGCCGTTCGTCGAGACATAGAGGCGGTTGCGCGCGGCGTAGACCGCGTAGTCCGGGTCGTCCCATGCGATCGCGATCGCATGGCCCGGAGGGAGTCCACCGCCGGACTCGCGCCACGTGCGGCCCGCGTCGTTCGAGATCGCGAGCGGCGGACGACGATCGACCACCGCGATCACCGTGGAGCCGACGCTCGCGGTCGCGACTAGCAGCGGCAGCGCGACCGCAAGGGGCTCCGGGTCGACCTCGACGTCGGCCGTGCCGAGCACGACTTCCTCGTCGAGGTCGACCTCGAACACGCCGTCGACGGTGCGGACGAGCGCCCTCACAGCCGCTGCCCGAGCAGGCCCGCGACGACCGCCGTCGCGCGTCGCGCCGACGCGACCGGCGCGTACCCCGTGGCCCTCGAGACCAGATACGCGGCCAGGAACGAGTCGCCGGCCCCGGTCGGATCGCCCTCGACCGGGCGCGTCGGGACGGCCTCGAGCCGGCCGTCGGCGAGCACCAGCGAGCCGCGCGAGCCGAGCGTCACCACCACCTCGGCGACGCCAAGCGACCGCAGCGCGTCCTCGTCAGGGTCGCCGACGAGCGTCGACGCCTCGTCCTCGGCGAGCTTCAGCACCGAGACGTGGCGCAGCACCTCCGGGTCGTAGTCGGCATCGAGCACCAGCGGGCCGGGCCGCTCCGGCCGCGCGAGCCCCTGCCCGTCGAGCGCAACCTTCCGCCGGCCGCGCGCGAGCGCCGCCAGCGTCGCCGCCGGGAAGTCGGAGCGCGCGAGCGCGCCGACGTGCACCCACTCGACCCGTTCGAGCCCCCGCAGGTCGTCGGGCGTCCAGGTGGGCCCGAGTTCCTCCACCAGCATCGCCCGCCGGTCGCCGTCGTACGAGAACGCGAACGTCGCGGTCGAGGCGCCGGCGCGCCAGAGCACGGGCAGCCCGAGGCGCACGAGCGGCGGCAGCAGCCGGCGGCGGTCCGCGTCCGCTGCCTTGACCGCCACGAGCGCCGGCCGGCCGAGCACGCGCAGCGCCCGCGCGGCGTGGAACGGCGCGCCGCCGGGCCGCGGCTCGCCGCCGTCAACGCGGTCGAGCGAGAGGTTCCCGACGACTGCGAGCGGCCGCACGGCGCGAATCTACCCAGGCTGCGAGCACCGTCAGGCCGAAGGCGACCGCGAAGCTCGGCAGCGACGCGGTCAGCCGTGCGTGGCCGGATGTCACCTGCCCGACCGCGCTCGTCCACCAGTGCGGCCCCTGCGGCGAGAGCCACTGGTAGAGGCAGAAGCCGAACGCCCACGCGACGAGCGGTGGCCAGCGAACCGCCGGGCCACGGAAGACGTCGGCCTCCGAGTAGTGCGCGCCGCGCATGAGCCAGTCCGCCAGCAGCACGCCGAACAGCGGGACGAACACCGAGCCGAGCAGGAACAGGAAGGTCAGGTAGTTGCTCAGGTTGATCGCGATCGCGCCGGCCGTCGCGGCTGAGGCGACGACGACGATCAGCACCCGCAGCGAAGCGCGCGGGAGGAAGTTCTGCAGCGAGACCGCGGTCGAATAGACGTCCGCGAACGCCTCGTCGCTCTCGTCGACCGTGAGCATCAGCAGCGCGACGACGGCCAGGACGCTGCCGCTCGCGACCGCGCTCGGGATCTGCGCCGGGTCGCTCAGGTCGCGGGCGAGCACGAGCACGGCGCCGAGCGCGAACCCCCAGAGCGTCGGCACGAAGTAGCCGAGCCCGGCACCGAGGAAGGCGGAGCCACGGTCGCGCGCGAAGCGCGTGTAGTCGGCGGCGAGCGGCGTCCACGAGACGACCGACGCCATCACCAGGTCGACCCCCTGCCCGAGCGAGATACCGCCGGTGCCCTTCGTCTGCCAGAGCGTGTGCAGGTTCGCCTTGTCGATCGCCCACCAGGTCAGGTAGCCGATCGACGCGACCACGGCCCAGATCGCGAACTTGCGCACGTAGCGGCGGACGAACCCGACCGGGCCCATCAGCCCGAGCGCCAGCGAGACGGCACCGAAGAGGACGGCCCACAGCCAGCGCGCCTCGAAGCCGAAGACACGCGCGCTCAGGGCGGCCGCGGCCGTCGAGATGATGATCAGCTCGAAGGTCGACCAGCCGAGGTTCTGAGCGACGTTGAGCACCGTCGGCGCGTACGAGCCGCGGCGCCCGAGCGGCGCGCGCAGCAGCACCATCCCCGGCACGCCGGCGTCGGCGCCGATCATCGCCGCGAGCCCGAGCAGCACGCTGCCGGCGACGGCTCCGATCAGGATCGCCAGCAGTGCTGCCTGGAACGACAGCATCGGCACGAGCCCCGCCGCGGCGACGATGACGAGCAGGCTGACCGAGAGGTTGCCCCAGAGCAGCGTCAGGTCGAGCAGGCCGAGCACCCGCAGGCGCTCCGGAACGGGCTGGATGCCCCACGACGGTGTTTCCTGGTCGATCGGAGGCTCCCTTCGCTGGTCCTAACCAGATCAGGTTCGACGGGTGTGATCTCAGCCGCGCGGGCGCGGCACCCCGGTCCGCTCACTGTACCGCGGCGCCTCGAGCCGCCGCTGCCGCTGCTCTGTCTCCTCGAGCCAGCGCAGGCCGAGCAGGACGAAGACGGTGGCGACGACGATCGTCATTTCGACGAGCATCACGCCGCCGCCCGCGCGCTGGTCGGTGACGGCCGAGAGGCCCCACGTCCGCGTCGCATGGACGTAGCGCGCGTAGAACGCGCGGTCGCTCCAGAGGAAGATGTTCGCGAGCGCGGCGCCCGCGAACCAGACGAAGCCGAGCGACGCGAGCTGCGCGCCGCGGCCGTACCAGCGCGGGCCGGGGAGCAGACCGAGCAGCGCCGTCCAGAGCAGCATCCCGGCGGTGAGGAAGCAGAGGTGCTGGAGCGCGTGAACCGCCGCATGGCCGAGCGCGGCGTCGTACAGTCGGGGCAGGTGCCACGCCCAGAGATTCGCCGCCCAGAGAGGGAGGGCGACCAGTGGGTGCGTCAGGATCCGCAGCCGCTGGACCGCCCGCGGGACGAGCAGCGGCCGAAGCAGCGGCCGCGTCAGCCCGAGCACGAGGAAGAGCGGGGCCAGGTCGCCGATCAGCAGGTGCTGGACCATGTGCACCGAGAAGAGGCGCTCCTCGCCGATCGAGTCGATCGGCGTCACGACGGCGGCGAGCAGCAGCAGCAGGCCGACGCCGAAGGACGCGAGCTTCCACGCCGGGACCGGCCGTCCGCGTTCGCGCAGCGTCCAGGCGCGGCGGGCGTAGAGGGCGCCCACGACAGCGATCGGAACGAGCTGCGCGGGCTCGAACGTCCAGCCCATCGCCCGAGCGTACCGGCGTTTCACCGGCCTCCGAACACGGAACAGAAACGCAGTCGAGACAGGGTCGTCGAAGGAGAGAAGGCGGGGTGAGAGCGTGAAGAGGGGGCTCCACCGGGGCAGGCTCTTGGTGGCGCTCGTCCCGCTCGCTCTCGTCCTCGCCGGGTGCGGCCAGAAGCAGAGCGCGCTCGCCCCCAAGAGCCACCAGTCCCAGGACATCGCGACGCTCTTCTGGTGGATGACCGCCGTGGCCGCGGTCGGGCTCGCAGTCGTCGTCGCGCTGCTGCTGGTCGCCTGGAAGCGGTCGGGCCGCCGCGGCGTCGCGGGCGACGCGCAGGGGCCGAAGCCGGGCGAGCGCGTCGGCTGGTACGTCGTCGTGATCGGCGGCGTCGTCGTGCCGATCCTGCTCATCACGGCGTTGTTCGTCGTCGCCAACCTGTTTGTGATCAAGACGACCGAGGCGCCGGCGGCCAACGCGACGAAGCGGACGATCCTCGTGATCGGCCACCAGTGGTGGTGGGAGGTGCGCTATCCCGGCACCTCGGCCGTGACCGCGAACGAGATCCACATTCCAGTGCGGACGCCGGTTCGGCTCGAGGTGCGCACCGACGACGTGATCCACAGCTTCTGGGTGCCGGAGCTGAACCGCAAGATCGACACGCTGCCGGGCACCACGAACGCGATCGAGCTCTACGCCGACGCGGTCGGGCGCTACCGCGGCGCGTGCGCCGAGTTCTGCGGCCTCCAGCACGCGCACATGGGCATCTGGGTCGACGCCGACCCGCCGGCGAAGTTCAACCAGTGGCTCGCGCGGCAGTCGCGGCCGGCCGCTCCGCCGAAGGGCTCCCTCGCCATCGCCGGGCGCAGTGCGTTCCTGAACGGCGCCTGCGAGAACTGCCACCAGATCCGCGGCACGAGCGCGAACTCGCCGGTCGGCCCCGACCTCACGCACGTCGCCGACCGCCAGACGCTCGCCGCCCTGACGATCCCGAACACGCCGTCGTACCTGCACGACTGGATCCGCAACTCGCAGCAGTTCAAGCCGGGGAACCAGATGCCGAGCTTCAAGGGCCTGCCGGAGCAGGAGATCCGCGCGCTGGTCGCCTACCTCGAGGGCCTGAAGTAGTGGCCATTGCGACGCCTCCGACTCCGGCCGCCGCGGGGCGCATGGAACGCCTCGAGGTCATGTGGCAGAGCCGCCCCGGCGTGCTCGGGTGGCTGATGACGACCGACCACAAGCGGATCGGCCTCCTCTACTTCTGGACGACGCTCGTCCTGTTCGGCGCCGGCGGCATCGAGGCGATGGTGATGCGGACGCAGCTGATCCAGCCGAACAACAACCTCGTCGGGCCGGGCACCTACGACGAGCTCTTCACGCTCCACGGCCTGACGATGATCTTCTTCTTCATCATCCCGATGACGACAGGGGCGTTCGGGAACTACCTCATTCCCCTGATGATCGGCGCGCGGGACATGGCCTTCCCGCGCATGAACGCGCTCAGCTTCTGGATCTTCCTCGGCTCGGCGATCTTCCTCTACACGAGCCTCGCGCTCGGGATGGCCCCGAACGCCGGCTGGTTCGACTACGTGCCGCTGGCGAGCAAGCAGTACACGCCGGGCCACAACATCGACTTCTACGCGCTCGCGATCATCTTCAACTCGATCGCCTCGACGCTGACGGCCGCGCAGTTCATCGTCACGATCTTCAAGTCGCGCGCCCCCGGGATGTCGTTCAACCGGATGCCGCTGTTCTGCTTCGCGTTCCTGGCGGCGTCGTTCGGGCTCCTGTTCGCGCTGCCGGCCCTGAGCGCCGACGCGATCTTCCTCTTCCTCGACCGCAACATCGGCACGCACTTCTTCGACCCGTCACACGGCGGCGCGGCGCTCCTCTGGCAGCACCTGTTCTGGATCTTCGGGCACCCGGAGGTCTACATCCTGATCGTGCCGGCCTTCGGGATCGCGACCTCGATCATCCCGGCCTTCACGCAGCGCAAGCTCGTCGCCTTCCCGCTGGTCGCGATCGCCGAGCTGCTCGTCGTCTTCATCGGCTTCGGCGTCTGGGCGCACCACATGTTCGCGACGGGCATGTCGACGACCGCGCTCGTCTTCTTCGCCGCCGCGACCTCGATGGTGGTGATCCCGAGCACGATCCAGGTCTTCGCCTGGTGCATGTCGTTCGTGCTCGGCGTCGCGCGCTTCAAGACCCCGCTGCTCTTCATCGCCGGCTTCATCTTCATGTTCGTCGCCGGCGGGCTCACCGGGATCATGTTCATCGCGATCCCGTTCGACCAGCAGGTCACGGACACCTACTTCATCATCGCCCACTTCCACTACATCATCTTCGGGGCGGCCGTCTTCCCGATCTTCGGGGGGATGTACTACTGGTTCCCGAAGGTCACGGGGAAGATGTACTTCGAGCGGCCTGGCCAGATCAGCTTCTGGCTGCTCTTCGTCGGGACGAACCTCCTCTTCTTCCCGATGCACATCGTCGGCCTGCTCGGGATGACGCGGCGCGTCTACACGTACCCGGGCAACCTCGGCTGGACCTCCTACAACGTGATCGAGTCGATCGGCGGCTACATCACGCTGGTCGGGATCCTCGTCCTCTTCGGCAACCTCGTCTGGAGCTACCTGCGCGGCGAG
>DASSQG010000008.1:0-20848 GCA_035702625.1 Gaiellaceae bacterium
CCAGGTTGCAGTCGTAACGACATATGGGCCGAACGGCCCATTGCCCCCGTTGACGATCGGGAGGAGGGTGGAGGCGTGCTCATGCAGGCACTCCTCCTCGCCGGCGGCCTCGTGCCGCTCGCCGCGATGCTCGCCGCGCTCTTCGCCGCCGCCTGGCTCCGACAGACGGAGAACGGTGCGGGCCGGCGCGAGAAGCTCGCACCGGCCCGCCGGACGTAGCTACCTCGCGCGGGCGGGCGCTGCGGCCGCGCTGCGGCCTCCGCGCACGGCGTTGATCGGCCGCGCCACCGCCTCGAGCGACTTCCGCTCGGCGTCGACGCCGAGCAGGATCTCGACGATCCCGCCGATCGCCATGATCACGCCGCCGATCACGAACGCGATCGTCACGTCTCCGTACGAGCCGGTCTGGATCAGCTTCCCGAACGTCCACGGCGCCGCGATCGCGACGCCGGTGCCGCACGCGTAGAAGAGCGCGATCGCCATCGCCCGCGTCTCCATCGGGAAGATCTCGCTGACGGTCAGGTAGGCAGCGCTCGCGCCGGCCGAGGCGAAGAAGAAGCAGATCGACCAGCAGATCGTCAGCGTCAGCGCCGACAGCGAGCCGTTGTTGAAGAGCCACGCGGTGACGAGCAGGACCGCGCCCGAGATGATGTAGGTGGACGAGATCATCACCTTGCGGCCGACCGTGTCGAACAGCGGCCCGAGCAGCCAGGGCCCGAGCAGGTTCCCGAATGCGAATGGGATGATGTACAGCGGCGCGTTCGCCGTCGACGCGTGGAAGAAGGTCGTCATCACCGAGACCATCCCGAACAGGGTCGCGTTGTAGAGCACCGCCTGCGACGACATCAGGGCGAGGCCGAGCACGCCGCGCTCGGGGTACTCCTTGATCACGTGCTTCGCCAGCGCGACGAACCCGATCGACTCGCGCTGCTCGATCTCGAGCGGCTCGCCCTCGGGCTCCGGCAGGTTCGGGTGCGTCTTCTTGACCTCGTTCTCGATCTGCGTCACGACCTCCTCGGCCTCCTCGGCCCGGCCGTGCGTCAGCAGCCAGCGCGGGCTCTCGGGCACGAGGTGGCGGATGAAGAGGATCCCGATCGCCAGGATCGCGCCGAGCAGGAAGCCGAGCCGCCAGCCGAGCGACGGCTCGAGCACGTTCAGCAGGACGACGGTCATGCCCGCCGCCGCCGCGGTGCCGAGCCACCACGAGCTGTTGATCGCCAGGGCGACGCGACCGCGCACGCGTGCGGGGATCAGCTCGTCGATCGCGGAGTTGATCGCCGAGTACTCGCCGCCGATGCCGGTGCCCGCCAGGAAGCGGAAGATCATGAAGGACCAGAAGCCCCAGGAGAGCGCGGTCGCGATCGTGAAGATCAGGTAGATCCCGAGCGTGATCATGAACAGCTTCTTCCGGCCGAAGCGGTCGGTCAGGTACCCGAAGAAGAGCGCTCCGCAGACGGCCCCGGCGAGGTAGAAGCTGCCGGCCGCGGTCGCCTCCGACGTCGTCAGCCCGAGCGTGCTCTTGTCGGTGAGCGCGCCGGAAATCGAGCCGACCAGCGTCACCTCGAGCCCGTCGAGGATCCACGTCACCCCGAGGGCGATGATGACGAGCCAGTGCCAGCGGCTCCACGGGAGCCGGTCCAGTCTCGCCGGAATGTCGGTCTTGACGGTGTCGCCGGTGCCCCCGGTCACCTCGATCGATGCTGCTTCAGCGCTCACGCCATCCTCCTCGTCGATAGCTCACGTCCGAAAGAACGGCAGAGCAGCACTTTCGGGTACGGGAGACGACGCTCAGTCGCCGCGGAGCGCCGGCAGGACGTCGGCTCCGTAAGAGCGCAGCATCCCGCGCGGGTCGGCCCCTGAGACGTTCATCACGCAGACCGCGGTGGCGCCGAGGCGCTCCAGCATCCGGATCTTCTTCACATGCGTGTCCGGATCGGCCGAGACGATCGCCTGCGCCTCGAAGGTCGAGTCCGCGAGCTCCTCGCCGTTGCGGCCCACCTGCGCCGGATCGGCGATCGGTTCGGTGTAGTGCTCGTCGACGAGCGTGCCCTTCCACTCGCGGGAGCCGTCGAGCGCGGCCTCGTCAGTGCCGGCCCAGCTCGCGAGCGTCTGCAGGATGATCTCGCCCGGCTCACGGCCTGCCTCCTCGGCGCCGCGCCGGTAGGCGGCGATCACCGGCCCGGCCTGGCGCGGGTCACCCAGCGTCCAGACCCCGTCGGCCAGGCGCCCGGCGAGCTCGCCGGCGCCTTCGTGGAACGCCGACAGGTAGACCGGCGGGCGGCGCTTCGGCTTGACGTACAGGCGCGCGTGCTTCGCCTTGAAGAAGTCGCCGTCGAAGTCGACCGTCTGCCCGTCGAGCAGGCGCGTGATGATCGTCAGCGCCTCCTCGGTGCGGCGCAGTTGCTCCTCGGTCGACGGCCACGGATCGAGGCCGGCGGGGATCTCGTTCATCGCCTCGCTCGAGCCGGCGCCGAGGACCGCGCGGCCGGGAAAGAGCTGCTCGAGCGTCGCGAGCTGCTGCGCCACGACCACAGGGTTGTAGCGGTGCAGGAGGCCGGTCACGGCCGTGCCGATCGAGACGCTGCTCGTCGCCTGCCCGACTGCCCCGAGCCAGACCCAGGCGTTGCCGCACGCCGCCGGCGTCGGCGAATCCGGCGCCCACCAGGGCTCGAGGTGGTCGCTGCAGCAGACGCCGTCGAAGCCCGCGCGCTCGGCTTCGACCGCCTGCGCCAGCAGCTCGTCCGGCTGGAAGCGCTCGTGCGCGAGCGAGACGAGGTACGCCGGCGTGTCCGGCCGGCGCTTGCGTGCCCAGAGCACGCCATGGATCGACTCGACGACGCCCACGGCTCCTCTCTCGCCGCGTGGAACGGTGGCGAAACGCCGGCTCAGGCGCGCGGTGGGGCGATGTGCTCGGCGTAGCGGGCGCGCCAGCCGCGTCCGCACCCAGCGCGTCATCGGACGACGGTAGCCACGCCGATGACTTTCGCGACCGGAGCAGGTCTACTACGCAAAGACGGTCGAGACGGAGGTGAGCCGAATGTCGAAGAGCGTGCTCCTGGTCGGAACGCGCAAGGGCCTGTTCGTGCTGGAGAGCGGCGACCGGCGCGACTGGAGCGTCCGGGGTCCGTACTGCGAGAGCTGGCCGATCTACCACGCCGTGCTCGACGGCAGCTCCGGCACGATCTACGCTGCTGCGGCCAGCGAGTGGCTCGGTTCCGCGATCTGGCGTAGCGCCGACCTCGGCGAGAGCTGGGACCACTCGAGCGAGGGCATCGGCTACCCCGACGGCGAAGGCGGGCTGAAGCTGTCAAAGGTCTCGAACGTGATGCCGGCGCACGGCCGCCTGCTCGTGGGCGCCGAGTCGGCCGGCCTCTTCGAGAGCACCGACGGCGGCGAGACCTTCTCGCTCGTCACGACCTTCGAGGGCCACGAAGGGCGCGAGGCCTGGAACGACCCGGCTCAGCAGCCGCCCGGCCACCTCGGCCTCTCCGCCATCATCCCGCACCCGGACGAGCAGGACCGCTTCTGGGTGATCGTCCAGGGCTACAGCCTGTTCGAGACGACCGACGGCGGGAAGACGTTCGAACCGCGGAACAAGGGCCTGCGCCGCGACTGGCCGGCCGACTACGAGGACATCGGCTTCTGCGTCCACAAGGTGGCGCCGGCGGCCGACTTCGAGCGGATGTTCCAGCAGAACCACGTCGGCATGCACCGCAGCGACGACGGCGGCAAGACCTGGACGGAGATCACCGAAGGGCTCCCGTCGGAGTTCGGCTTCGCAGCCGCGACGCATCCGCACGACCGCGACACGTTCTACGTGATCCCGCTCGACCCGGGCCACGGCCGCACGATGCCCGACGGCAAGGCCGCGGTCTGGCGCACGAAGGACGCCGGCTCCAGCTGGCAGCGGCTCGACAAGGGCCTGCCGAACGAGAACGCGTACGTCGGCGTCCTGCGCGAGGGCATGGCGATCGACGACCACGACACGCCCGGCCTCTACTTCGGCACGAGCACGGGGCAGCTGTTCGCGAGCGCCGACGAGGGCGAGAGCTGGAGCTCGATCGGCGGCCTCTTCCCCGGCATCACGTCCGTGAGCGTCGCGACAGTCGAGTGATGGCCGAGCTGCACCTGCCACCGATCCTGCCGCCGCTCTTCCCCGGGCTCCCGCGCGAGCTCTCGGTCGAGGCGGCGACCGTCGACGAGGCGATCGCCCGGCTGGACGAGCGGTGGCCCGGGATGCGGGACCGGCTCGTCGAGCCCGGGCCGAAGCTGCGCCCACACATCAACGTCTACGTCGACCGCGAGCGAGGCGGGCTCGACACCGCGCTCGAGCCCGCCTCGCGGGTCGACGTGATCGCCGCGATCAGCGGCGGGTAGGGCGGCATGAGCAGCGAACCCGCAGGGCCCGAGACCAGAGGCGTCACGACCGAGGTGCTCGGGACGGTCGACCTCGGCCCCGAGATCGAGGGCATGGCCGGGCGCCGGCTGCGCATGCGGATGGTGACGATCGAGCCCGGAGGGGTCTTCGGCCCGGTGCACGACCACAGGGACCGGCCCGGGCTCGTCTACGTGCTGGAGGGGACGGTCACGGATCACCGAGACGGCGTCGCGACGGACTACGGCCCAGGACTTGGCTGGCCCGAGGACCGCAACACGACGCACTGGCTCGAGAACCGAGGCACGATCCCGGCCGTCGAGATCTCCGTCGACATCGTCACGGACGACTGAGCTCAAGCCCCCGCGGGTACAAAGCTTCCGTGCGACGGGCGATCGTCGGCTTCCGCCAGGACGACGAGGGCGAGTGGGTCGCCGAGCTTGCCTGCGGCCACGAGCGGCACGTCCGCCACCGGCCGCCGCTCTTCCCCGAGCCGTGGGTGCTCGACGCCGAGGGCCGCGACGAGCGGATCGGGGCGCCGCTCGAGTGCGGCCTCTGCGAGCAGGGCGGCGAGGCAGCGTGCTTCGCGAACCTGGTCTGCCCCGACTGCGGCATCGTCCTCGACGGCAGCCCTCACCTCTCGGGTTGCCGCTCCGCCTAGCTCGGATCACCCGATCGAGGGATGCGCAGCGCGAGGGCTTCTGCTCGACTCGGCGGCACGACGCAGCCGGGTCGTGCGGCGTTCCCGAAATGTTCCACCCCAGGAGGGGGATCGGCGCGCCCGGCTGCGGCTTTACCTTCGGCGGGCGTGCCGCCAGCCGCCGGCGGTGCCTAGGCCGAGTCGAGCGCCGCCTGTTCGGGCACGCGCGGCTGCCGCACCAACAGTGCCTTCGCGGCCCAGCTCGGCATCCACCAGTTCCACTTGCCGAACAGCCGCATCAGCGAGGGAACGAGCAGGCAGCGGATCACGGTCGCGTCGAAGATGATCCCGGCGGCGAGGCCGATGCCGAACTGCTTGATGTCGACGCCGGGGCTCGACGAGAGCACGAAGAACGCGAACATCAGGACGAGGGCGGCGCTCGTCACGAGCTTGCCGGTACGCGCCAGCCCGAGTGAGATCGCCCTCGGCGTGTCGCCGATCTCGTCGTACGCCTCGCGCATCCGCGAGAGCATGAAGACCTCGTAGTCCATCGAGAGCCCATAGAGGAACGCGAAGATCATCAACGGGATCCAGGCGATGATCGCGTGGGTCGCCGGCACCCCCCAGATCGCCTCCGAGCCGTGGCCGTCCTGGAAGATGAAGACGATGATCCCGAAGGCGGCCGTCAGCGAGAGCAGGTTGAGGACGACCGCCTTGATCGGCAGCACGATCGACCGGAAGGCGCGTGCCAGCAACAGGAACGTCAGGAGCACGACGAACGCGAGCACGTAGGGGAACTTGGAGTAGACCGCGGCCACGAAGTCGCGATCCTCGGGCGCCACGCCGCCGAGACTCGCCTCCGTTCCCTTCAGCGATGCGCGAACGCGCTTGATCGTCCCGCGCGTCGACTTCGCTGCGCCGTCCGCGTCGGGGAACGCCTCGACGAGGCTCGCGTTGCCCTTGACCCAATCCGGCGGCGCGACCGCTCCGACGACGCCCGGAACCGCGGCCACTTTGGCGACGATCGCCTTCCGGTCACCGCCGTTCTGGACGAGCACTACGAATGGTTTCAGCACCCCGGCCGAGATGCCCGCCTCGGCCAGCGCATCGCGGCCATTCATCGCGTCGCCCTTGCCCGGGATGTTCTTGGCCTGGGCTTCGCTGGGGTTCAGGTGCAGGCCGTAGAACACGAGCACGCCCACGATGGCGAGGCCCGAGAGCGCGACAGGCCAGGGATGACGCATGACGAGGTCGCCCCACTTGCCCCAGAGGCCGTCCTCGGGGTGGCCCTTGTCGACGAAGCGCTTGGGCAGCAGGCGGATGCTGTTGATCCGCGCGCCCATCACCGCGAGCAGCGCCGGCAGCAGCGTGATCGCCGTGAGCACCGAGACGGCCGGGATCAGCATGCCGCCGATCCCGATCGAACGGATGAACGGCAGCGGCAGCACGATCATCGAAAGCAGGCCGACCGCCACCGTCGAGCCCGACACGATCACCGAACGGCCGGCGTGGGTCATCGTCTCGACGATCGCCGTCTCGACGTCCTCGCCTTCGCGCAGCTCGTCGCGGAAGCGGAAGATCATCAGCAGCGCGTAGTCGATCGCGACACCGAGGCCGACGAGCGCGATCAGGAACTGGACGATGATCGAGACGTTCGTGATGTAGGTCAGGCCCCAGACGAGCGTGAAGGTGTTCAGGATCGCCGCCGCCGCGACCACGATCGGCATCAGCACGGCCGGCAGCGTCCCGAAGACGAAGAACAGGATCACGAGACAGCCGGCGCCGCCGATCAGCGCCTCGGTCAGCACGCTCGGCCCGCCCGTGCTACCGCCGGTCGAGTCCTCCTGGATCGCGTCCCGTCCGGTCAGGTACGACTGGACGCCCGCCGGCGTCGCGGCCTTGAGCTTCGCGCGCACCTGGTCGATGTGCGTCGACGAGCTGAAGGTCGGCGTACCGGGCGGATAGATCGTGGCGAACGTGGTACGGCCGTCCTTCGAGACGTAGTAGCGGCTTCCGGTCGAGAAGTACGACGCGCTCCGAGAGCCGTGGTTGACAGCGGCGGCGGCCGCCACCGCCTTCGCGATTCCCCGCTCCTTCGTCACCTCGCCGTTCGTGTGGAAGACGGCGATGAGCGGCGCCTGCTCGCCCTGGCCGAAGGTCTTCAGCGTCTTCTGGTTGGTCTCGTACGCCGAGTAGCCGGGGATCGAGAAGCTCTGGAACCAGCGCTTCGAGACCTGGCCGGCGGAGTACGCGCCGAACAGCGTCAGCACGATCCAGACGCCGATCACGAGCTTGCGGCGGCGCACGATCACGTGCGCCAGACGCGCGAGCCGGGAGGATGACTCGACTGTTGCCACGGTGTCGGTCAACGTAGCGGTCCGCTCAGAATTCCGTGTTTCAGATCGGATACCTCAGTTCCGCTCCACCATCCGGAACTGATTCCCGGACGGATCGCGGAAGCCGGCGTCGACGCCGTACGGCTGCTCCGTCGGCTCCTGCGTGAACTCGACGCCGCGCGCCGCCAGCTGCTCGTAGCTGGAACGGCAGTCCTCGGTCGTGAAGAAGAGGCCGCCCGAGGCGCCCTTCGAGAGGAGGTCGAGGATCTGCTGGCGGGTCTCGTCGTCGAACACCGGCGCGCCGGGCACCGCCATCAGCACGATCGCGACGTCCTGGCCGGGCACGCCGACCGAGAGCCAGCGGAAGTTGCCGAGCTCGGGCACGGTCACGTCCTCGCGGACCTCGAAGCCGAGCTTGTCGGTGTAGAAGGCGAGCGCCTCGTCCTGGTCGTGCACCCAGACCTGGACGTTCGCGAGCTGGTTCAACATGGTCGTTCCTCCGATCGAGTCGTTGACGCTGGCGACGCTAGTCACGCCACCCTCCGCTCGTCTTCTCGAAACCTGCTGTATGCCGGCCGGCCCCACGCCTGGATCAGGCAGGTCGGAATCGGCGCCCGCGCGGCCGCCGGTGGATGCGCATCGCGGTAGGCCGCGGGCGAGCGGCCGAACGCCTTGCCGAAGCTGGTCGTGAAGGAGCCCACGCTGCGCAGCCCGACGTCGAAGCAGATCTCAGGGATGCCGCGGTCGGTCTGGCGCAGCAACTCGGCCGCGCGCTCGAGCCGCCGCGTGAGCAGGTAGTGGTGCGGGCTCTCGCCGAACGCGCGCCTGAACTCGCGGCTGAAGTGCGCCTCCGAGAGGTGCGCGGCGCGCGCCAGAGCGGCCACGTCGAGCGGCTCGCGGTAGCGCGCGTCGACGAGGTCCTTCGCGCGGAGCAGGTGGCGGCGACTAAGCGTCGTCACCGGCGGGCTCGTAGATCAGGATGACGACGCCGTCCGGGCCGACCGGCCGCGACTCGACGAGCCGGAGCGCCTTGGGCGCGCGCGTGTCGTCGAGCAGCCGCTTGCCGCCGCCGAGGACGACCGGGAAGACCATCAGCCGCAGCTCGTCGACGAGGCCGCGCTCGAGCAGTGCGCGAACGAGGGTGCCGCTGCCGTGGACGACGATGTCGCCCCCGTCGCCGTCTCGCAGCCCGGCGACGTCGTCGAGGCTCACGACCTGCGAGTTGCTCCAGACGGACTCCGGGTCGGTCATCGTCGAGGAGACGACGTACTTCGTCGAGTTGTTGAACTTGTCGGCGAACTCGCCCTCCCGCGCCGGCCAGTGCTGCGCGAACCCTTCGAACGTGTGGCGGCCGAGCAGCAGTGCCTCCGAGTCCATCGTCTCGTCGAGCTTGAACTTGTCGCCGTCCTCGCCGCGCTCGAACTGGAACGCCCAGCCGCCGCGGTCGAAGTCCTCGGCGCCGCCCGGATCCTCGAAGACGCCGTCCAGCGTCACGAACTCGGTAACGATCACGCGTGCCATCGTGGCCTCCTTCGACTCGTCACTGCGAGGTAGGACGGCCGGGGCGCGCGAGAGTCATCGGCCGCTAGGCGGCCACCGTATCGCCGACCGGCGCGGCGGCGTCGAGCACCCGCTCCAGCCGCTCGCGATCGCCTTCGACCTCGACCCCGTCCCAACGCCGCTCGGTGAACAGGTAGTAGAAGGCGGCCGGCGTCGCCGTGAGGACGACGTCGGGGTTCTCCGCGGCACCGGCGACCGCCTCGCCGTCGGCGAGCGCCGCGATCTCGCCGCCGATGCGGAACTCGAACGAGCCCTCACCGCCGACGGGAGCGAAGAAGGTGTCCAGCGCATCCGGCAGCCAGCCGGGCGCGAGCTCGTCCTCGTCCGACGGCGCCGGCATCGACTGCAGGCCCCAGCGCGCGAGCTCGTGGACGACCGGCTTCAGCGCGAGGCCGTAGGAGGTGAGCTCGTACACCTGGGCCGGAGTCGGCGGCGGCAGCCGCCGCTTGGCGACGACGCCGGCCGCCTCGAGGTCCTTCAGCCGCGCCGCGAGGACGTTCGTGCCGATGCCCGGCAGCGCGGCGGCGAGGTCGGTGTAGCGCCTCGGCCCCTTCAGCAGCTCGCGCACGACCAGCAGCGACCAGCGCTCGCCGATCCGCTCGAGGGCGTGAGCCACGGGGCAGTACTGCTCGTAGCGCTTGGGCATGCCCGCATTGTAGCGGCAGTGCTTGCTGGTCGAAAGGGAATACTTGCTTTTTGAAAGTCGTTGCTGCTAGCTTGCAAGCCTCACTGGAGCGAACAAGCGAAAGGAACGGCGAGATGGTGGCAACGGAACGACGGAAGTGGCTGGCGCTGGCCCTCCTCAGCGCCGTGCAGTTCATGGTCGTCCTGGACATCGCGGTGGTGAATGTCGCGCTGCCCTCGATCAAGGTCGACCTCGGGTTCTCGCAGGACAACCTGCAATGGGTGATCAGCGCCTACGCGCTCGTCTTCGGCGGCTTCCTGCTGCTGGGAGGACGCGCGGCCGACCTGCTCGGCCGGCGGCGCATCTTCCTCGTCGGGCTGGCGGTGTTCACCGTCGCCTCCCTCCTCGCAGGGCTGGCGTGGTCTGAGGCGTCGCTGATCGGCGCGCGGCTCTTCCAGGGCCTCGGCGCGGCGATCATCTCCCCGGCCGCGCTGTCGATGGTCTCGACGACGTTCCGCGAAGGCCGCGAGCGGAACATCGCGCTCGGCGTCTGGGGCGCGGTCGGCGGCTTCGGCGCCGCGGCCGGCGTCCTGCTCGGCGGCATCCTCACGGAGACCCTCAGCTGGTCGTGGATCTTCTTCGTCAACGTGCCGGTCGGCGTGGCCGCCTTCGCGATCGCGCCCTTCCTGCTCACGGAGAGCCGCGACGCGCGCGTCAAGAGCTTCGACTTCCCGGGCGCGGTGCTCGTCACGGCCGGCCTCTCCTCGCTCGTCTACGCGATCACGAGGGCCGGCACCGACGGCTGGCTCGCGACTCCGACCGTGGCCTTCTTCACGGCGTCGGTGCTGCTCCTCGCCGGCTTCGTCGCCTGGGAGATCCGGCACCCCGAGCCGCTGATGCGCCTCGGCATCTTCCGCATCAGCACGGTCGCGGGCGCGAACGTGGCCGGGTTCATTCTCGGGACGGCGCTCTTCGCGATGTTCCTGATGCTGACGCTGTACATGCAGCAGGTGCTCGGCTACTCGGCGATGCAGTCCGGCGTCGCGTACCTGGCGGTGGCCGGCACGGCGATCGTCTGGTCGGCCGTCGCCGCGCAGCTCGTGACCAAGATCGGCGTGAAGCCGGTGCTGGTCACCGGAATGGTCGCGCTGACGGTCGGGCTCGTCTACTTCACACAGGTCTCTGTCGGCGGCAGCTACCTCGGCGACCTGCTCCCGGGCTTCCTGGTGGTCGGCCTCGGGATCGGCTTCGCGTTCGTGCCGATCTCGATCGCGGCCCTCGCCGGGGTCCAGCCCGCCGAGGCCGGTCTCGCCTCAGGACTGATCAACACCTCGCAGCAGATCGGCGGCGCGCTCGGCATCGCCGCGCTGTCGACGATCGCGACCTCCCACACCGACAGCGCGCTCGCCTCCGGAACCCCCGTCCCGAACGCGCTGGTCGACGGGTTCCAGGCGGCGTTCGTCGCAGGCGCGATCGTCGCGGCACTGGGGATCGTGGCGTCGCTCACGCTGATCCGCCGGCGGCACCTCGAGCAGGCGCCGGCCGTCGAGCCGACGGCCGAGCCCGCGCTCGACGTCGCGGCGTAGGCCGATCGACGACTGGGGGACCTGCGGGTCCCCCAGTCGTGTTCTGCGATCAGGGCTGCGGGACGACCCGGATGTACGGCTTGGGCGCGTCCCACTCGCCGAAGAGCTCGCGCGCCTCGTCGTCCGAGACGGAGCCGGCGATGATCACGTCGTCGCCCTGCTGCCACTGCGCCGGCGTCGCCACCTTGTGGTTCGCGGTCAGCTGCAGCGAGTCGATCACGCGCAGCACCTCGTCGAAGTTGCGCCCGGTGGTCATCGGGTAGACGAGGATCAGCTTGATCTTCTTGTCGGGGCCGACGACGAAGACGTTGCGGACGGTCTGGTTGTCGGCCGGCGTCCGCGAGCCGGGGTCGCCCGAGACCTCGTTCGAGAGCATCCCGTAGCTCTGCGCGACCGCGAAGTCGTGGTCGGCGATGATCGGGTAGTTGGGCGCGACGCCCTGCGTCTCCTCGATGTCCTTGACCCAGCCTTCGTGGTTGTCCATCGGGTCGACGGAGAGGCCGATCACCTTGACGCCGCGCTTGTCGAACTCCGGCTTGATCTTCGCCATGTAGCCGAGCTCGGTCGTGCAGACCGGCGTGAAGTCCTTCGGGTGCGAGAAGAGGATCGCCCACGAGTCGCCGACCCAGTCGTGGAAGTGGATCGTGCCCTCGGTGGTGTCAGCGGTGAAGTCGGGTGCGGTGTCGCCGATCTGCAGCAGTGCCATGTGTCTCCTCCTTGAAACCCCGGTCGAACGCCGCCGCCAACCCTACCTAGGGCAGTCCGTTTGACCGAGCGCGCGCCAGGAAGAGGCAGCGCAAGGCGAGCGACGGGCGCGATCGGCCGACGACGGCTGGACGAAAGTGCCCCACCCGCGCGCCTGACGACCGACAAACCACTCGGGCGCGATCGCCGTATCACTCATAAGCCCGAAAGGTGGTGGCGCTTGTGACCACGCTCCACGAACGGCAGACGGAGCAGGGGGGTCCCGGCTCGCACAGCCGGACACGTTGGCTCCTCGTCCTCGCCCTCGTTGCGGCCGTGATCGTCGGCATCGTGCTCGTCGTGATGCTGACCGGCGGTGGCGGCTCCGGCGGCGGAGGCGGCTACTAGCAGACACACCGAGAGGCGGCCCTCGCGGCCGCCTCTCGCACGCGGGAGTAGGCTTCCCGCATGGCGACCGAGCAGCTGCACGGCACCGCCGAGGTGCGCGCCGAGCGCGAGCGGCTCGTCCCGCGCGGCGTCGCTAGCACCGACCTCGTCGTCGCCCGCGCCGAGGGCGCGACGATCTGGGACGCCGAGGGCAACGAGCTACTCGACTTCGCGGGCGGAATCGCCTGCCAGAACCTCGGCCACAACCCGGAAGCCGTCGTCCGGGCGGTGCACGACCAGGTCGACCACTACCTGCACCAGTGCTTCATGGTCGGCATGTACGAGCCGTACGTCGAGGTCGCGCGGCGGCTGGCCGACCTCTGGCCCGGCGGCTCGGCGACGAAGACGCTGCTAGTCAACTCGGGCGCCGAGGCGGTCGAGAACGCGGTCAAGATTGCGCGCGCCGCGACCGGGCGGCCGGGCGTGATCGTCTTCGACCGCGCCTTCCACGGCCGCACGAACCTGACGATGGCGATGACCTCGAAGCTCGTCTACAAGCAGGGCTTCGGGCCGCTCGCCACGGACGTCTACCGGGCGCCGGCGCCGTATCCGTACCGCGGCGTCTCGGTCGGGGACGCCCTCCACGGGCTCGAGCTGCTGCTCAAGCAGGACGTGGCCGCGGACGCGGTCGCCTGCGTCGTGCTCGAAACGGTCCAGGGCGAGGGCGGCTTCATCCCGATGCCGGCCGAGTTCGTCTCGGCGCTGCAGGAGCTCTGCGAGGCGAACGGGATCGTCTACGTCGCCGACGAGGTGCAGTCCGGCTGCGGCCGCACCGGCACCGTCTGGGCGATCGAGCGGCTCGGCGTCGAGCCCGACCTGATGGTCTCCGGCAAGACGCTCGGCGGCGGCCTCCCGCTCGCGGCCGTGACCGGCAAGGCGGAACTGATGGACGCCCCGGGGCCCGGCGGCCTCGGCGGGACGTTCGGCGGCAACCCGGTTTCCTGCGCCGCCGCGTGCGCCGTGCTCGACGGGCTCGCCGAGCCTGGCTTCCGCGAGCGCGCGGAGGAGGTGGCGACGCTGATGCGCTCGCGCCTCGACGAGATCGCGTCCCGCCACGACGAGGTCGGCGAGGTGCGCGGCCTCGGCGCGATGCTCGCGCTCGAGCTGGCAGAGCGGTCGCCCGACCGGGCGAAGGAGATCACGGTCGCGGCGCGCGAGCAGGGCGTGCTGCTCCTCTCGTGCGGCCTGTACGGCAACGTGATCCGCCTGCTGCCGCCGCTCACGGCGAGCGACGAGGAGCTCGAGCGTGGGCTCGACGTCCTCGAGCAGTCGCTCGGCGCCTAGCGCCGGCAGCTACGGCTGGATGTTCTGGTTCAGCCGGAAAACGTTGTCCGGGTCCCACTCGCGCTTCAACGCCACGAGCCGCTCGTACTTCGCGTCGCCGTAGACGGTCCGCGCCACGTCGGCCCCGACCTCCGCGACGTCGTTGACGTAGCGGCCGCTCGACGCGAACGGCGCCAGGTCGGCGAGCGCGCCCCGGCCCCAGGCGCGGCATTGCTCGTCGAGCGCCTCGTCGTCCCAGAGCGCTTCAGCCGCGAGCCACACCGCTGCCTCGCGTCCTGTGAAGGCCGTCGCCTCCTCCGAGACGTCCGCGATCGCGCGGCCCCAGGCCCACACCGAGAACTCGCAGTCGGCGCCCGCCGGAGCGCGCGCCGCGTGCTCCACGCAGAGGTCCACCGCCTCGTCCGGGAAGGCCGGCATGAACGCGCTCTTCATGTAGAAGCGGTGCCCCCAGTCCTGCGCCTCGTCGTTCAGGTGCTGGGACGCGAGGTGCGGCATCGCCCGGATCGAGTCGGAGACCGGCGGTCCGAAGGCGCGCACGGCGGCGAGCTCGCGCTCCGCGCGGTCGGGCGGGCCGCAATGTAGGACGGTCAGGAAGGCGTAGGCCTCGTCGTCCGACCGCTCCTTCGCCGTCCCGTAGGAGAGGAACAGCTCGTCCGGCCCGTTCTCGGCGAGGTCGCGGAACAGCGCGGCCAGCTCGCGTGCCCGCCCGAGCGGATGCCTCACGCTGCCGAACGTGATCGCGTGGTCGAGCGGGTGGAGTCGATACTCGAATGCGGTCACGATGCCGAAGTTGGGCCCGGCGCCGCGCATGCCCCAGAAGAGCTCGGGGTGCTCGTCCTCCGACGCGCGCACGTGCCGGCCGTCGGCCGTCACCAGCTCGACCGAGAGGAGGTTGTCGATCGTCAGGCCGTGCTTCCGCTGGAGCCGGCCCATCCCGCCCCCGAGCGTGAGCCCGGCCACCCCCGTATGCGAGACGACGCCGACCGGACAGACGAGCCCGTGCGCCTGGGCGGCGTCGTCGAGCTCCGCGAGGAGCGCGCCGCCGTTCGCGCGTGCGATGCGCCGCTCGGCATCGACGGCGGCGCCGCGCATCGCCGAGAGGTCGATCACGATCCCGTCGTCGCAGGTCGAGAGCCCGGGGATGCTGTGGCCGCCGCAGCGGACGGCGACGACGAGGTCCTGCTCGCGCGCGAAGCGGAGCGCGGCGGTCACGTCGTCGGCGCTCCGCGGCCGGACGAGGACGGCGGGCCGGCGGTCGAAGACCTTGTTCCAGACGGCGCGGGCCTCGTCGTAGCCGGGATCCGCCGGCAGGATCACCTCGCCGGAGAACGCCTCCCGCAGTGAGCTCAGGCCGTTCACGCCGAGCATCATCGCCCAGTCGCCTAGGCTCCGCGCGTGGCGACCGATTCGTTCCAGCGCAGCAGCGAAGCGCTCCAGGCCGAGACGACGATCCGCGGACTGCTCGGCACCGCGTGCCGGGAGGCGGTGCGGCTGCTCGACGCCAGTGCCTGCGCGATCTCGCGCGTGATCGGGGACCTGCTCGTCGGGCTCGACGAGCACACCAAGGCCGCCCGACCGCTCGCGCACGGGCACGAGTACCTGATCTCGGACTTCCCGCTCACGCGCGAGGTGGTCGACTCGGGCGAGGCGCGCTGGGTCTCCCGGCTCGACGCCAGGGCCGACGAGGACGAGACCGCGCTGCTGGCGCAACTCGGGTTCGAGTCGCTGCTGATGGTCTGCCTGCCGTCGCGCGGCTCGTGCTGGGGGCTCGTCGAGGTCTACAACGAGCACGGCAGCTTCGACGAGCGTCAGGCCGAGCTGGCGTCGCGGCTCGCGGCCGAGACCGGCGCGCAGCTCGAACGGTTGGAGCCGCCGGAGACGCGGTGACGCTTGCTAGCTTGGCCGTATGGCCCAGCTGCACCGCGTCGTCTGCCCTCACTGCGGCAAGGAGTTCGAGCCCGAGCTGATGAAGTCGGTCTCGGCGCACGCGCCGGAGGGCTTCAAGTGCCCGCACTGCCGCCTGTTCGTGCCGGCCGACCGGGCCGTCCCGATCGCCGACGAGCCGGCCGCCTAGCCGGCGAGCGCCTCGAGCCGCGCCGCCGTCGGGTCGCCGCTGACGACGTAGACTCGGATCACGTTCCGCCCCGTGCGGAAGGCGTTCTCGCCCACGAGCTCCGAGAACCGAACCGGCCCGCCGCCGGGATTCCGGTAGGCGACGCTCACCGCGGCGACCCGCCCGTTGACTGCGAGCGCCACGGCCTGTCCCGTCCTCACGCCGGAGAGCGTCCCCGCGAGCGGCGACGGCACGAGCGCCGAGTTCCGCGGGAACCTCCGCGTGAGCCTCGCGCCGACGGCGTCGAGGTGCGCCGTCGCCGCAGCGTCCGTGGCGACCTGGAGCCCTGACACCGGCGTGCCGACGAGCCGACGGTACGGCCCGGTGCTCGCGAGCGGCGAGCCCCAGTCGCCGCTACCGAAGAGCGACAGCTGCCGCGCGAGGGAGGCGCGGCGCTGGGCGAGCGCGGCCGTGTACGGCTCCCGCACTCCCGCGACGTCGACCACCGGCGAGCCTGCTTCGCCCTGTAGCACCGACGTCCCGTCCACGTGCCACGGGATCGTGATCCCGAGGACGTCGGCGATCGTCGGGAGGATGTCGAGCGTGCTGACGTGCCGCGAGTCGACGACCCGCCCGTCCTGCTGGCCCGGCAGCTTCACGAACAGCGGCGTGAACGCGAGCTCGGCCAGGTTCCTGCGTGTCGGACGCCGCCGCAGGTCGCCGCCGCGGAAGCTGATCCCGTGGTCGGGCGTGACGATCACGAGCGACTTGTCCCAGAGCCCGACCCGGTGCAGGCGTGTGAGGAACTTGCCGAGCAGCCTGTCCGTGTAGCCGACCTGCTCGAGGTGGCGCTGCCACGCCTGAATCGCGAGCTGCGAGTTGAACCACCGCTCGCCGTTGCGGCCGGGCGCGTTGGTCGTCGTCACCGCCCGGGCGCGCCCGTCCGGGAAATAGAGCCACGGCGTGTGCGGCAGGAGGACGTGCAGGAAGTAGAGCGTCGGCGGCCCGGCGCCCGGCCTGCGGAACGAGGCGACGAAACGGTTGAAGTCCCGCACGCGGCTCAGGTAGAAGGTGCTGAAGTCGACATTCGGCAGGCCGGCCGTGTCGGCCGCGGCCGGCTCGTCCTCCTCGCCGGTCGACCCGCCGCCGAAGTCGCCCCACGACTCATCGATCACGGGCAGCCGCTGCTCGAGCGCGGGCGGGGCGATCAGGTGGAGATAGACGACGCGCACGTCCGAGTAGAGCGACGAGAGGCGCGAGCCGGCGCTCGCGTCCTTCCGCTTGCAGAGCCGCTGCGGGCAGAGGCGCGTCTGCGACTCGGTCACGGCCATGCGGTAGCGGTGGCCGAGCAGCGTGAAGAGGTTGTTCGGGTGGTCGCGCAGGATCGGCAGCGCGCCCTTCTTCGGCTTCTGCCCGCTGAGCATCGCCGGCACGGCGACGGTCGTCGACGCCGAGACCGTCGTCGTGTTGCGGTACCAGGTCGACTCCGACGCGAGCTTGGCGAAGTTCGGGAACCGCCTGGCGTCGATCCCGCCGTCGGCCTGCTGCAGGTCGATCGCCGGGAACTCGTCGAAGAGCAGGAAGACGATCGGCGTCGTCGCCCGGACGCGCACGGCGGCAGCCTCGGCGCTCCCGCTCGAGATGACGAGCTTCGAGGCCTCGGAGTCGAACAGGAACAGCGCGAGGAAGAGGATCGGCGCCGCCGAGAGAAGCGTCAGGAACGAACGCGCGGGTCGCAGGCGCCACGCCGCGAGGGCGACGGCGGCGCCGATCGCGAGCGAGCCGACGACCAGCACGGCGGTTCCGTTCACGCCCGAGTGCTTCAGGACCTGCACGCAGAAGACGGCCGCCAGGAATCCGAGGAAGACGAGGTGCAGGACGGTCGCCGCCGACTCGCTGGCGAGGGCCACGAGCACCTCGATCGCCAGCAGGACGAGCGCGGGCACGAAGGTGACGACGAGCGCGAACAGCACGATGTCGCCGGCAGTCGAGCCGCGGACGGCGAAGAACTCGGCGTTCTTGCCGACCAGGTCGAACAGCGGCCGCGCCAGCGCGAAGCCCGATACGGCGAGCAGGTGCGCGCCGCGGACTGCGTCCACGCGCAGGCGAGCCCTCGAAGCGACCCCCGATGCCCTCGCGCCCGCCACGGCCATCGCGCCAAGTATCCCTCGTTCAAGGGATGGCAGCGACCTGCCGATAGCGACCACGTGGCGGTAGACCTCTCCCTACCACGCCCTGCTGCGGTCGAGCGCGCGGCCGCGGTCCCTGCGCGCCTGGTGCTGCTCGGGATCGTGGCCGCGAGCTTCCTCCTCCGCTTCGTCGCAGCGCTCTGGCACACGACGCCGCTCTACTTTCCGGACGAGTACATCTACGGCTCGATCGCGCGCTCGCTCGCAGGGAGCGGCAGGCCGGAGATCCGCGGCTCGTCGGCGCACTTCCCCGCGATGCTCGAGCCGCTGCTGGCCGCGCCGTTCTGGCTCACGCACGACCCGGCGCTGGCCTACCGGCTGACGCAGGCCGAGAACGCCCTCGCGATGTCGCTCGCCGCCGTGCCGGTCTACCTCCTGGTGCGCCGGCTCGGCGGCGGCGCCTGGCTCGCGCTCGCGGGCGCCGCGCTGACGGTCGCCTCGCCGGACCTCTTCTTCTCGTCGTTCGTGCTCGCAGACGGGATTGCCTATCCGCTCGTGCTCGGCGCTGTCTACGCAGGCGTCTGCGCGCTCTCGCGCCCGACGCGGGGCGCGCAGCTCGCGTTCGCCGCGCTTGCCGTGCTGGCGACGTTCGCGCGGATCCAGTACGTCTTCCTGCCGCTCGTCTTCGTGGCCGCAGCCCTCGTCGTCGAGCGCGGTTCCGTGCGCTCGGTCTGGTCGCGCTTCCGCCTGTCCGTGGTGCTCTACGCCGCGCCGGTCGCGCTCGCCGCGGTGCTCGGGCCGAAGCGGCTGCTCGGCTACTACTCGGGCGTCGCCGACCTCCACGTCCACCCGGGCGAGCTCGCGCACTGGCTCGGTACCGACGCGATGCTGCTCGCCTACGCCGTCGGCTTCGCGCTCGTGCCGGGAGCGGTCGTCGGCGTCGTCCACGCGCTCTGGAAGCCGAAGACGCGCGACGAGTGCGCCTTCGCCGCGCTGAGCGTCGGCATCCTGCTCGGACTGTTCGCCGAGGCGGCGCTGTACGCGACGAACGGCTCCGACCGCTTCCAGGAGCGCTACCTGATGGTGCTCCTGCCGCTCGCGTTCCCCGCCTTCGTGCTCTGGCTGCGCCGCGGCCGTCCTGCCAAGCACGCGGTCGCCCTGATCGCGGTCGCCCTGCTCGCACTGTCGGCGCGCGTGCCGCTCTCCGGCTACACCGTCGGCGACTCGAAGCAGGACTCCCCGTTCCTGATGGGGGTCTTCCGGCTCGAGAAGGCGGTCGGCGTGGGCGACGGCTCGCTCGCGATCGCCCTCGCGGCCGCGGTGCTCGCGATCCTCGCCCTTGCCGCCGCCTACCGGTCGCGGTTCGTCTGGGCCGCCGTCGGCGCAAGCATCGTCGTCTCCTGCGCGGTCGCGATGGGTGCGATCTCGTTCGACCACCACGTCGTCAAGAACGTGCGCGCGACGTTCCTGCCGGCCGACGCCCGCTGGGTCGACCATTCAGGCCTGCGCGGCGTGACGCTGATCCAGACGCCCGCGACGCCGCACGCCCGCGCGCACGAGGAGCTCTTCTGGAACTCGTCGATCACGCGCCTCGCCTACCTCGACCAGGCCTCGCCGATCGACGCCTTCGGTCACCCGCACGTCCGGGTCGCCGACGACGGTCGCCTGTTCATCGGCCGCAAGCCGCTCGACGGTCCGGTCGCGATCTCGAACTTCGCCGCGCGGGCACAGCTGACCGGCGCAGAGTCCGTCGCGACCGGCGCCGACTACGAGCTCTGGCGGCCGACGGGCACGCCCCGCATGGCGCTCTTCGTCGGCGGCCTCTACCACGACGGCTGGCTCGCGCCGGCGGGCCATCTGACCGTGTATCCGCGCGGCGGACGCGTCGAGGGAACGCTGCGGCTGCGCCTCTCGCTGCCGACAAAGACGAAGACGACGGTGCTCCGTCTACAAGGCCCGGGCGTCGACCGCACGGTGTCCGTCGTCCCCGGCCACAGCATCGTCGTCTCGGTCGCGGTCGACCAGCGCGGCCCGTGGACGCTCGCCTGGCACTCGAACCGCACCGGCTACCTGCAGCCGGACGACACGCCGATCAGCGTGCAGGCCCAGATGCCGACGTTCGAGACCGGCGACGGTGCCGCCGCGCCGACCGCGACCGCCTAGACGCAGTCCTTCAAGCCCTGCGCTTCCGGCAGCGACTCGAGCTTCTTGAGCGTGTTGTTCTCGATCTGCCGGATGCGCTCGCGCGTCACGCCGAAGGCCTTGCCGACCTCCTCCAGCGTGCACGGCTGCGCGCCCGAGAGGCCGAAGCGCAGCTCGATCACCTTGCGGTCGCGCTCCGGCAGCGAGGACAGCGCGTTCTCGATGTCCTCGCGGCGCAGCTGAACCTGCGCGGTGTCGAACGGCGACTCGGCCTGCTCGTCCTCGACGAAGTCGCCGAGCTCCGACTCCTCCTCCTCGCCGATCGGCTTCTCGAGCGAGACCGGGTGCTGCGCCATCCGCAGGATGTCGCGCACCTCCGCCGTCGTCATCTCGAGCTCGGCGGCGATCTCGTCGGGCCGAGGCTCGCGGCCGAGCCGCTGGACGAGCTGCCGCTCGATGTGCACGACCTTGTTCAGCTTCTCGACCATGTGCACCGGGATGCGGATCGTCCGCGCCTTGTCGGCGATCGCCCGCGTCACCGCCTGGCGGATCCACCAGGTCGCGTAGGTCGAGAACTTGTAGCCCTTGCGGTAGTCGAACTTCTCGACCGCCCGGATCAGGCCGAGCGAGCCTTCCTGGATCAGGTCGAGGAAGCTGAGCCCGCGGCCGAGGTACGACTTCGCGATCGAGACGACGAGGCGCAGGTTCGCTTCGATCATCTGGGTCTTCGCGCTCATGTCACCGCGCTCGATCCGTTTGGCCAGGTAGACCTCCTGGTCGGCAGTCAGGAGCGGCACCTTGCCGATCTCCCGCAGGTAGAGACGGAGCGAGTCGAGCGAGGGCTCGACGGTCAGGTCGAGCTTCGGCGCGGTCTTCTCGTCCTCGGCCAGCGCGGGCTGCTCGTGCGGCGGATGCTTGTGGTTCTCACCCTCCATCAGCTCGATGGAATGGTCGATCAGGTACGTGTAGAAGTCCTCGATCTGTTCC
>DASSQG010000009.1:0-4961 GCA_035702625.1 Gaiellaceae bacterium
CCGAGCGCCGGGATCGCCTTGCCGAGCAGCGCCCAGCCGAGCGGCAGCGCCAGCACGCCCGCGAGCACGTAGGCCCACTCGCGCACCAACGGTCCGAGCCAGAGGCCGAACGCCAGCAGCGCGAGGTAGACGAGCCCGCGGTTCAGGTACGCCCACGAGCGGTCGGGCTCGATCGACCAGACGACCGAGATCCCCTGCCAGCAGACGAGCGCGAGCAGCGAGCCGAGCGCGACGAGCGCCTCGGCCGAGAGCGCCGGCCGCGGGAGGCCGAAGAGCGCCGAGATCCCGACGGCGGCCGCGAGGCAGATCGCGGCCAGGCCGATCCACGTCAGACGGCCGCCGGACGAGCCGGCCGAGAACAACGCGGAGACCCCTGCGAGGGCGCCGGCGGCGCCGAGCAGCAGCGTCGCTGCCCAGCGATCGTGCGCCGCGACCATCTGGAAAGGAGGCTAACATCGGTGCAGGCCGAAGAGCCGTTTACAAAGTGTTTACCCCGGGAACACGCGCACCTCACCGAAACGGGACACACTGCCGAGAGGCATCCCGCCCACCGTTCGGTATGCACAAGCGCTCAGCCGCCACAACCATCGTCCTGATCGGCGTGCTCGCAGGAGTCGCGGCCGCCCTCGTCGCCCCGTCGACGGCGGGCGCAGCCACCCCCTGCTGGAAGCGCGTGATCAACCAGTGGCTCGACAACAAGCCGATCGCCACGACGTACAAGCCGTCCTGCTACCGGCAGGCGCTCAACCACGTCCCCGAGGACCTGCGCGACTACTCGGACATCACCGACGCGATCTCGGCGGCGCTCCAGGCGTCGCTGCGCGGCGGCGGCACCGGTGGCGGTGGTGGTGGCGCGAGCAACAGCACCAACCCGAACGCCACCGGCAGCGGCAACAACCAGACGTCGGGCACCTCGAACAACCCCGAGGGCAAGAACCGCAGCCTGCAGGGCGTGCCTGCCCCGTCGATCTACCGCAAGGCGATCGACAATCTCGGCACGACCAAGGCGGACTCGCTCCCGATCCCGCTGCTCGTCCTCGCCGGCCTCGGCACCGCGCTCCTGCTGACGGCCGCCGGGCTCGCCGCCCACAAGCGCCTCAAGGCACGTCCGCGCCCGCCCGCCGCGTAGCGCCGCACCTCACCGGTTGACGCAGATGCGCCACAAACGCAAGGCCGCCGCGCTCGTCTGTACTTGGTGATGGAGCGGCATCGAACCCGTTGGGCCGTTTTGGCGCTGCTCGCGCTGGCGCTCGTGGCCGTCTGCGCAGGCGCCGGCCTCGGCACGCCCGCGGCCGCCGCGCATGTCGCGCAGCGGCCGAACATCGTCTTCGTCCTCTCCGACGACCAGCGCGCCGACACGCTCGGCGCGATGCCGAACGTCCAGCAGGAGCTCGTCGCACACGGCGTCACCTTCTCGGACAGCTTCGTCCCCACCTCGCTCTGCTGCCCGAGCCGCGCGAGCATCCTCACCGGCAAGTACGCGCACTCGACCGGCGTCTACCTGAACATCGGCCCGCACGGCGGCTTCCGCGCGTTCGACGACAAGAACACGATCGCAACCGTGCTGCGCTCGGCCGGCTACACGACCGGGCTGTTCGGGAAGTACCTGAACCGCTACGGCGTGGCCGCCAAGGACGAGCACTACGTCCCGCCGGGCTGGGATCACTGGAACGTGTTCCTCTCGAAGACGAAGTACTACGACTACCGGCTCGTCGAGGACGGACGCGTCCGCAGCTACGGGCACGACGCGCGCTCGTACTCGACCGACGTGCTGACGCGCAAGGCGGTCTCGTTCGTCCAGCATGCGCGCGGCCCGTTCTTCGTCGAGCTGACGCCGTTCGGCCCGCACGAGCCGGCCACGCCGCCGCCGCGCTACGCGAGAGCCTTCGCGACCAGCACGTGGTCGAGGCCGCCGAGCTTCAACGCCGCCGACGCGCTGACCAAGCCGGCATACGTCCGCCGGCTCGCGCCGCTGGACGCGAAGCAGATCGCGCAGGCCGACCAGTTCCGCCGGAACCAGCTCGCCTCCGCGCTCGCGGTCGACGACGCCGTCGGCGCGCTCGTCAAGGCGCTCAAGGCGCGGCACCAGCTCAGGAACACGATGTTCGTCTTCGCCTCCGACAACGGGGTCAGCTGGGGCGAGCACCACCTGGTCGCGGCGCGGAAGCTCGTCCCGTACGAGGAGTCGATCCGCGTCCCGCTCGTGATCCGCTACGACCCGCTCACGCACGGACGCCCGCGCACCGACCGCCGCCTTGCGCTGAACATCGACTACGCGCCGACCTTCGCCGCGCTCGCGGGCCGGCGGATGCCGGGCGCCGAGGGCCGCAGCCTGCTGCCGGTGCTGGCCGGCGCGCAGCCGGCCTGGCGGCACGACTTCCTGATCGAGCACCTCCACGGCCCGCCGCAGACCGACGTACCGACCTACTGCGGCCTTCGGAACGAGCGCTACAAGTACGTGCTCTACCAGACGCGAGAGGAGGAGCTCTACGACCTGAAGGCCGACCCGTTCGAGCTCCTCAACCAGGCGTCGAACCCGGCGTTCGCGGCCGTCAAGGCGCGCCTGCGCGACCGGCTGGACGTGCTCTGCTCGCCGCGGCCGCCCGGCTACACGGCGCTCGGGTCGCCGCGCCTGCCCGGCTGACCCACGCAGGCAGCGTCGGTACACTCGTCGGCGCAATGGCACGCTGGTTCGCGATCGCACTGCGCCAAACCGGCTGATCCGCCGCTTCCAGCTCAGCGTCCGAGGAAGCGGCGGGACAGGGACGCGCTAGAGCGCGGCCGTACGCACGGCCGCGAACGGCGCGCGCCTTCCCCGCACCATTCGAGAGGAAGGTGATCGCGATGCCAATGCCGCATCGCACGCAGATGCAGGTGATCAAGCGCCGGCTCGTCGGCAAGGAAGGCGGCGAGCGGATCAAGGAGCTCAGGGCGATCCTCGACGAGCTGCCCGGCTACCGGAGCGGCCCGTACGCCGACATCCGCAAGTGGGTGAGCGGGCAGATCGAGGAGACCCGCGTCCGCAAGAAGACGGTGCACCGCGACTCGATCGCGGTGCGGCGCGAGGGCGTGGCCCAGATCGCGCTCGTCGGCCCGCCGAACGCGGGCAAGTCGTCCCTGCTCCAGGCGCTCTCGAGCATCCAGATCCGCACGGGCGACTACGCCTTCACCACGACGCGGCCGGTGCCTGCGGTGACGCGGATCCGCGGCGTGCTGGTGCAGCTCGTCGAGATCCCGGGCCTGATCGAGGGCGCCGCCGACGATCGCGGCGGCGGGCGGGCGCTGCTCGGCGTCCTGCGCGGCGCGGACGCGATGGTTCTTTGCCAGGACGCGGCAGCGCCGCTCGACGCCCTGCGCGCGGTTCGCACCGAGCTCGAGACCGCGGGAATCGAGAAGCCGGCGCTCGTCGCCGTCACCAAGCTCGACGAGTCGGCGCCTCGGCGGGTCGCCGAGATCTCGCGGCAGCTCGGGCTCCCGGCGATCGGCGTGTCCGTCCTCGACGACGCGAGCCTCGACCGCTTCCGCGAGGCCGTCTGGCAGCTCACGGGGCTGATCCGCATCTACCTGCGCCGCCCCGGCTTCGACGACGCCGAGCCGCACGCGCTGGAGCCGGAGGCGACCGTCGTCGACGCGGCGCACCTGGTCCATCACACCCTGGCCGAGACGTGCGCCGGGGCGCGGATCAGCGGGCCGTCGGCGAAGTTCGACAACCAGCGCGTCGGCCGGGACCACGTCCTGGCCGACGGGGATACCGTCGAGATCGTCTGAGCTCAGGAGCCGGGGCTCGGGAGCGCCGCCCGCTCCTCGCGCGGCGCCTCGACCTCGATCCGCGGCAGCCACTCGAGCCAGCTCGGCAGGTACCAGCACCACGCGTCGAGCAGCTTCATCGCCGCCGGCAGCAGCACCGAGCGGATGATCGTCGCGTCGATCAGCAGCGCCACGGCGATGCCGAAGCCCATCTGCTGGAACATGACGAGGTCGCCCATCGCGAAGCCGGTGAAGACCGCGACGATGATCAGCGCCGCGCCGGTGATGAGGCGCGCAGTCGACGAGACGCCCCACTCGACCGCCTCCGATGTCGAGCCGCTGAGGTCGTAGCGCTCCTTGATCCGGCTGAGCAGGAACACCTGGTAGTCCATCGACAAGCCGAACAGCACCGAGAACAGGAAGAGTGGCACCCACGCGTCGATCGCGGAGACGTGCTGGAAGCCGAGCACCCCGTTGCCGACCCCGTGCAGGAAGACGAGCACGACGAGGCCGTACGCGGCGCCGACCGAGAGCAGGTTCAGCGCGATCGAGACGGCCGCGATCACGATCGAGCGGAAGACGATCGTCAGGATCACGAAGCTGAGCAGCAGCACGAACGCGACCACGCGCGGCAGCCACGCGTTCATCGAGTCGATGTAGTCGACGTTGTCGGCCGTGTCGCCGCCGACGAGCACGTGCACGTCGGTGCCGCGGAAGGCGTTCGGAATCGTCGTCGAGCGCAGGTGGCGGATCGCGTCGAGCGCCTTCGGGCCGGTCTTGTCGCCGGAGACGAGCACGCCCACCGCCGCCGTCCGCGCCTTGGAGGCGAAGCGCAGGTCGCTGCGTCCGAAGGCCCGGTCGGCCGCGAGCTCGGCCCGCAGCCTCGCGATGCCGCGCCGCACCTGCGGCGAGTGGACGTCGCCGGTGATCGCGATCAGGGCCGGCGCCGCGCTCGCGCGCGGGAAGTACCGCTGGAGCGCGAGGTAGCCCTGCTTCGCCTCGAGCCGGTCCGGCAGCGTCGCGACGCCGCTGGCGCCGAGCTTCAGCCCGACGCCGGGCCCGGCGAGCGCGAGCAGCAGGACGGTGAACACGACGAGGTAGACCCACGGCCGGCGCATCACCCCGCGGACGACCGCGCCCCAGAAGCGCCCCTCGCCGCCGCTGCCGATGCTGCGCCCGAAGAACGGCAGCCGCAACGCGTTGACGCGGTCGCC
>DASSQG010000010.1:0-4584 GCA_035702625.1 Gaiellaceae bacterium
GTCGCGCGCGATCCCGCCCGCCTCGTACTCCTTGCCCACCATGAAGCCGGTGATGTTCTGCAGGAAGACGAGCGGCACGCGCCGCTTGCACGCGAGCTCGATGAAGTGCGCGCCCTTCTGCGCGCTCTCGGCGAAGAGCACGCCGTTGTTGGCGAGGATCCCGACGGGGTAGCCCTCGACGCGGGCCCAGCCGCACACGAGCGTCTCGCCGTAGAGCGACTTGAACTCGTCGAAGCGGGAGCCGTCGACGATGCGGGCGATCACCTCACGCGCGTCCATCTGCGTGCGGTGGTCGTCGGGGATCAGCCCGTAGAGGTCCTGCGGGTCGACGGCGGGCGGCTCGGGCGTCGCGCGCTGCCACGGCAGCTCGGGCGGCGCCGAGTGCGCGTTGGCCACGATGCGGCGTGCGATCGCGAGGGCGTGCTCGTCGCTCGTCGCGTAGTGGTCGGCGACGCCCGACCGGCGCGCGTGCACGTCGGCGCCTCCGAGCTCCTCGGCCGTGACGTCCTGCCCCGTCGCCGCCTTCACGAGCGGCGGGCCGCCGATGAAGATCGTGCCGGTTCCGCGCACGATCACGGTCTCGTCGGACCTGGCCGGGACGTACGCGCCGCCTGCCGTGCACGAGCCCATGACGACCGCGATCTGGGCGATGCCGAGCGCCGAGAGCCGCGCCTGGTTGAAGAAGATGCGCCCGAAGTGCTCGCGGTCGGGGAAGACCTCGGCCTGCAGCGGCAGGAACGCGCCGCCCGAGTCGACGAGGTAGATGCAGGTGAGCCGGTTCTGGGCGGCGACCTCCTGCGCGCGCAGGTGCTTCTTGACCGTCAGGGGGAAGTAGGTGCCGCCCTTGACGGTCGCGTCGTTGGCGACGAGCACGCACTCCCGGCCTTCGATCGTGCCGATCCCGGTGACGATCCCGGCTCCGGGGGCCTGGTTGTCGTAGACGTCCCACGCGGCCAGCGCCGAGAGCTCGAGGAACGCGGTGTCCGGGTCGAGCAGGCGGTCGATCCGCTCGCGCGCGGTCAGCTTGCCGCGCGAGCGGTGCCTTTCGAGCGCTTTCTCGCCGCCGCCGCGCGCGACCTGCGCCGTCCGCTCGGCCAGCTCGGCCACGAGCTGCTCCATCCGCGCACGCCGTTCGTCGAACTCCTCCGACGACGCGGCCTGCGACGTGAGCACGGTCACGCCGCGAACTCTAAAGCCGGGGTCTGACCCCGGGCTCGCCTCGAGCCGCTCGTGACCTCGAGCCGGCCCGGAAGGCGACCAGGTCGAAACGGCGGCCCAGACGGGGCACAATGACCGGGCGATGAAGGAGCCCGAGCCGACTTCTCTGCTGCACGAGGTCACGAGCGCCGAGCCGGTCGCAGACGGCAAGTCGCCCGGCGACCAGCACGCAGGCATGGCGGCGCTCAGTCCCACGCCGCTCGGCCGGTTGCTGGCGCAGCTGCCCGTGGGCATCGTCAGCTTCGACCGCGAGCTCGTCGTCGATTACGCGAATCCTGCGGGCCAGCTCTACGCCCAGGGGGCGTCCGCGGGTCAGCCGATACCGGAGCCGTTCCCGACGTTCTCGCTGCGGAAGTTCGCGCGCCGGCTGTTCGACATGCCTCCACCGCAGCGACAGATCGTCAAGAGCGACGACGGCCGGGTATTCGAGCTCGAAGGGATCCAGGGCGACGATGGCGAGACCGCGATCGTGCTCCTGCACGAGGTCACCTCACGCGAACGGCAGCGGTACGCACAGGAGGAGTTCGCAGCCAACGCCGCGCACGAGCTGCGCACGCCGATCTCCGCGATCGCGAGTGCCTTGGAGGTGCTTCGGGGCGGCGCGAGCGACGTTCCGGCCGACCTCGAGCTCTTCCTCGGGCACATCGAGACCGAGACGATGCGCCTCGCCAAGCTCGTCGACTCCCTGTTGCTGCTGGCGCGCGTCGAGGCAGGTGAGGCGGCGCCGTCGCTGCAGCTCGTCGACGTAGCGCCTCTGCTCGCCGACATCGCCGCGGCGCTCGAGCCGTCCGACGGCGTCGCGGTGCGGGTCTGCTGCCCGGAGCGCCTGCGAACGCTCGCGGACCCCGTTCTTCTCCATCAGGCGGTCTGGAACCTCGCCGTGAATGCGGTTGCGCACACGACGCGCGGCGAGGTGGTTCTTTCCGGCCGCGACCTCGGGCGGATGATCGAGATCGAGGTGCGCGACACCGGACCAGGGATCGCCGACGAGCACCGGCAGCATGTCTTCGACCGCTTCTACCGCGCCGAGCGCTTCGAACGCGGATTTGGCCTCGGTCTGCCGATCTCGCGCGAGATCGCCCGTGCACTCGGCGGCACCCTCACCCTCGAGTCCGACGCGGGCGTCGGCACGCGCGTCCGCCTGCAGGCGCCGTCGGCCCACGTCGTCGCGTGACCCGGATCCTTCTCGTCGAGGACGAGCCGGCGCTCGCGGACGCGCTCGTCTACGCGCTCCGTGCCGACGGGCACGAGGTGGAGACGGTGGACGACGGAGAGCGGGCGCTTGCGGCCGCCGCGGCAGCCACGTTCGACGCGCTCGTGCTCGACGTGATGCTCCCCGGCGTCTCCGGCATCGAGGTCTGCCGCCAGCTGCGCAGCGGGAGTGCCGTGCCGATCCTGATGCTCACGGCGCGCGATGCGGAGGTCGACCGCGTGATCGGCCTCGAAGCCGGCGCCGACGACTACATCACGAAGCCGTTCTCGATGAACGAGCTGCTCGCGCGCGTGCGGGCGATCCTCCGCCGCCGCGAGCTGGACGCCGCGGGAGCGCACCCGACGCGTGCGGTCGGCGGCCTGGTGCTCGACCTCGAGCGCTACGACGCGAGCGTCGAGGGCGAGCCGGTGCAACTGACGCCGTCGGAGCTGAAGCTGCTCTCCCTCCTCGCGCGGGAGCCCGGCCGCGTCTATTCGCGGCGCGAGATCATGCAGCACCTTTGGGACAGCGAGTACATCGGCGACGCTCGCGCGGCCGACCTGCACGTCTCGAACATCCGCCGGAAGATCGAGCACGACCCGGAGAACCCGGAGCGGCTGCTGACCGTCCGCGGAGCGGGCTACAAGCTCGTCGCAGTGTAGGCGATTCCACACGAAAGCCGGACGCGCTCCTCAGCGCGCCGCTCGTACCTTGCGGACGTGGCCACGATCCCGCCGTTCAGGGCAACCGTCGCCGAGGTCGGCGACCGGATCGCGCTGGTCTCGATCAGCGGCGAGCTCGACCTCTACGTCGAGAACGAGCTGCGCGCCGCGTTGGCCACCGCAGCCGAGCTCGGCAGCTCGGCCCTGGTGGTCGACCTCAGCGGCGTCGCGTTCATGGACTCGACGGTCTGCGGGGTCCTCGTCGCCGAGGCGAAGCGGCGGCGGCGCGAGCAGGGCCAGCTCCTGCTTGTCGCGAACGGCAAGCGGGTCAAGCGCGTGCTCCAGGTGTCCGGCATCGACCGTTTCGTGGCCGTTCATCCGACGCTGCACTCGGTGTTCCAGGAGCTGCTGCTCGAACCGGTATGAGCCAGGCGGCCTTCGATCGCAGGCAACAGGCTGGCGCGGGCTCGAAGCGCCCGAAGCTCGTCTTCTTCTGCTCGCGGAACTCCGGCCGTTCGCGCCGGGTCGAGGGCTACCTCTCGCAGGTCCTCCAGCGTCGTCACAACCACGAGTCGTTCGAGCTCCTGCACGTGGACGTCGAGGAGCACGCCGACCTCGCAGAGCGCTTCCGGATCGAGGACGTCCCGACGATCGTGGTCATCGAGGAGAAGCGCGTGCGCGGCCGTCTCGCGAGCCCGCGCGGCTGCCGCGAGATCGAGGCGCTGCTCGCTCCCTGGCTCCGGTAGCCGCCTGAAGCGGGGCGGCGCGAGCTACGCTCGTGACGTTGAGCGCTGACTCGATCCTGGTCGTCGACGACGACGCTGCGATCCGGCGCATGCTGACCCGCACGCTGGAGCGGGAGGGGTACGCGGTCGAGGCGGCTGCCGACGGCGGCGCCGCGCTCGCGGCGGTCGAACGTGCGGTGCCCGACCTGGTCGTGCTCGACGTGGCGATGCCCGGGCTCGACGGTCTCGCGGTCTCGAAGGCGCTCCGCCGCCGAGGGCTCGCGCTGCCGGTGCTGATGCTGACCGCGCGAGACGCGGTCGACGACCGGATCGCGGGCCTCGACTCCGGCGCCGACGACTACCTCGTCAAGCCGTTCGCGCCCGGGGAGCTGCTGGCCCGAATCCGGGCGCTGCTCCGGCGCGGGCGCGAACCCGACGAGGTACTCGCGCACGGCGGCGTCGTGCTCGACCTGCAGAAACGGAGCGCGAGGCGCGGCGAGCGCGACCTCGGCCTGAGCCCGCGCGAGGCCGACCTGCTGGAGCTGCTGCTGCGCAACCGCGGGCAGGTCGTGACGCGCGAGCTGGCGGTCGAGCGCGTCTGGGGCGGGCCCGGAGCCGTCGGCTGGAACTCCGTCGACCGCTACGCCTCGTACCTGCGCGCGAAGCTCGGCGAGCCGGCGCTGATCGAGACCGTGCGCGGCGTCGGCTTCATGCTGCGATGAGCCGCCTCTCGCTGCGGATGCGCTCGGTCGCCGCGGCGGCGGTCGCGATCCTGCTCGCGGTCGCG
>DASSQG010000011.1:0-9890 GCA_035702625.1 Gaiellaceae bacterium
TTTGATGGTGGAGCTAGCCGGACTCGAACCGGCGACCTCCTGGGTGCGATCCAGGCGCTCTCCCAGCTGAGCTATAGCCCCGCGCGGGCATATTGTAGCCGCCTCGCGTTTTCGGCTCGCGATGCGGCACAGCTCTGCCGAGTGCTCTACGACGCCTTGGCGGCGATGACCGGCTCGGCCGGAAGCTCGAACGACGCAGTGGTGCCCTTGCCGGGTTCGGACTCGACCCAGATGCGGCCGCCCATCGAGCGGACGAGCTCCCTGCAGATGTAGAGCCCGAGGCCCGTGCCGCCGATGCCGCGGCGCTGGTCGGGATCGAGGCGGTAGAACTTTTCGAAGATCCGCTCGTGCTCGCCGAGCGGGATCCCCAGGCCCTCGTCTCGGACGGTGAAGCGCAGCCACTCGCCGACGGCCACCGCGGTCACGTCGACCCGGCCGCCCGAGGGTGAGTACTTGATCGCGTTGTCGACGAGGTTGAGCAGCACCTGGCGCGTGCGCTCCTCGTCGCCGTGCACCTTCGGCAGAACGGCCGGCAGCGACACCTCGAGCGTCGTCTCCTCCCCCACGCGCGAGCGCGCGGCCGCGACGACGCCGCGGATCAGCTCCTCCGGGTCGAAGGCATCGGCCACGACGCTGAGCGAGCCGCTGTCCAACTGCCCCGCGACCAGGATCTCCTCGACGAGTCGTGCGAGCCGGTTCGACTGCTCCGCGATCATCGCGAGCAGGTCGTCCTGGGTCTGCGCCGGCAGGTCGTGCTCGCGCAGCGTCAGCGCGGCGCCGTGCAGCGAGGCGAGCGGCGTCCGGAGCTCGTGCGAGATCGTCGCGACGAACTGCGAGCGGAGGTTCTCGAGGCGGCGCTCGTGCGTGGCGTCGCGGAACGCGTAGACCGTGTCCTCGTCGAGCGACACCGCGACCACGGAAAGCCAGATCTCCCTGTCGCCCAGGTCGACGGGCACCGTCTCCTCGGTCGTCGTCCCGTCTCCGTCGTCGGAGCGGTTGGCGACGGGCACGAACGACGCGACGGCCTTCCAGCCCGCGATCGCCTCTTCGGCGGCCCGGCCGACGACGTCCGCCGCGCGGAGCCCGATGATCGCCTCCGCGGCGCGGTTGCAGAGCCGCACGACGCCGGCGCTGTCGACGACGATCACGCCGTCGCCCAGGTGCGCGATCACGCGCTCGGCCTGGTCGCGCTGCTGCCGTGAGAGGCGGCTCCGGGCGATCGCGGGTGCGACCGCGTACGCGATCAGGAGCAGCGCGGCGATCACGCCGACGCCGACGAGCCCCACCTGCCAGCGAGCGCGGGTCGCGGCCGCCGAGATCTCGGACTGGGGCTCCAGCGCCACGAGTGCGGCGCTCGGAACGGAGGCGGGAATGTGCAGTGCGACGACGCGGTACGAAGCGAGATCGGACGGCTTGCCCAGTTCGGGGCGCTCCTTGACGCCGATCGTGCTCCCTCCCGCGACGAGGCGGTTCCCGACGAGAAAGCCCGTGCGGTCCGGCGGCCCGCCCGCAGCGAGACGGCGCGCGAGCCCCGCGTCGAGGGCGACGGCCAGTACGTGGCCGGCCGGCTTGCCTCCAATCTTGACGTCGGCCCTCCCCACCGTTGCCGGCAGCGCGCCTCTCGCGGGGAGCAGGAAGACGCTCCGGGCCGCATAGGCGCGCTGCAGGCGGCGCAGGGTCCGCCGATCATGGTTGGCGAGCGCCCGCTGGACCCGGCGAGTCCTTGCGACGCGCTCCGCCGTGCTCTGGGCGGATGTGAAAGCGCGCTCGTAGCGTTTGCCCGCAAAGCCGATTGTTCGCACCAGGCGCTGGTCGGCGTTGCTCCGCTCTCGCCTCCCGGCAACCGCGCCGAACGCCCAGACCGCGACCGCGAGCGGCAGCGCGAGGAGCAGCAGTCCCATCGCGAGCCGCAGGCGACCGCTCGAAAGTCGCGCTATTTCTTGCCTCCGGGGCCGTGCCCGTTATCGCCGTGGTCGTGACCGCCGCCGAAGTGATTGCCGTTGTCGTGACCGGCGGCTGTCGGCGGCGTGGCGGGGGGCGCAGCAGCAGGGGTGGTCGTGGAGATCTGCGCGGGCCTAGGGGGAGCCCCGTGGTCGTGGTGTCCGTGCGACTTCCCGTGGCGCGGCGTGGGCGCAGCGACTGGGGGTGCACTCGACGTCGTGTGCTTGCGGTGCCACCCGACTGCCTTACCGCGGGGCGCGGAGGAGTAGAACGTCACGGGCGTCGACGCCGGCGTCGATGCCGGCACCGCGGCCCCAACCGGCGCGTGGCGCTTCGGCTTCGGAGCGGGATGCGGCCGGAGGGTCCGGTGCGACCGGTGGACGACCCGCGGAGCGCGCCGCGGCTGCACCGCATGCGGAACCGTCGCGGGAGGCACGAACGCCGTCCGAACGACGACGGGCGCCGCGATCGTGTGGCGCCGCGCGGCCGGGTGCTTCGCGACGCGGTGAGGCTCGGCGACGGCGACGACCTTCCCGGCGACGTTGCCGATCGACGGGAGCAGCGGCACCGGCTGCACGGCGGAGCCTGGCAGGAAGAACGCGGACAGCCAGATTGCGCCGGCCGCCGCGACGACGACCAGTGCCGTTTGGGAGACGTGGGCGTAGGGCGGCTTCATCTCGAAATACCTAGGTCCCGGGCCGCCCGTTGGAGCGCAGCACCGTGCACCAAATGTATCGCGCTAGGCGCCGTTTCTCCAGGCCTGACAACGCGTCACTCCCCCGATTAGCTCAAATTGGTCGCCTGCGGCCGTCGCGCGCCGCACACGACTGGCATCGGCAGCGGCTCCGGAAAGCTTTAGCGCCTAGCGCCGGCGGACGAGCGTCACGCCGTCGCGTACAGTCAGCTGCACCGCGACGACGCGGTCGTCGCGCGCGATCCGGTCGTTCAGCTCGCGGATGGAGCGCGTCGTCTCGGTGTCGTCGTCGGAGTCGAGGACGCGTCCGCTCCAGAGCGTGTTGTCGATCGCCATCAGGCCCGTTGGCGCGAGCCGGGGCACGAGCGCCTCGTAGTAGTTGCCGTAGTTCTCCTTGTCGGCATCGATGAAGACGAAGTCCCACTCGCCGCCGAGCCGGTCGATGGTCTCGAGCGCGGGCCCCATGTGGATCGTGATCCGCTCGCCGTACGGACTGCGGGCATGGAACTGGCGCGCAATCTCGGCGTGCTCCTCCGAGACCTCGCATGTATCGATATGCCCGCCCTCCGGCAAGCCCATCGCCATCGAGAGCGACGAGTAGCCCGTGAACGTGCCGAGCTCGAGCACGCGCTTCGCCCCGAGCGCGAAGACGAGCTGCTGGAGGAAGCGGCCCTCCACCGTTCCCGTCAGCATCTGCGCCGAGCTCATCGTCTCCCGGGTTTCGGTCGCCAGCTCGGCGAGCAGCTCGGGCGGAGGCGTGGTGTGCGCCTCGGCGTAGGCGTCGATGTCGTCCGGGACGATCACTGTGCGCGCGGCGCTTCCTGCAGCTTGCCGTCGCGAATCCGCTGCGCCATGTCCTTCGACTCCTCCCGGTAGACCGAGCCGTCCTCGAACTCGACCCACGGGAACCGCTTCTGACCAGTGTGCTCGACCGTGTTCTCGCGCGGGCCGAAGTACTTCTCGACGACCACTTCGTAGCCGACGCCCGCGTCGTCGAGCGCGCTCTGAACCTTCCAGCACGGATGCGGCCCTTTCACCCAGAGGTTCTTGCAACGGTGGAGCTTGATCGCCACGGCGCCTCCTCGTCGGTCGGCGCGAGCTTAGCCGCGCTAGCGTCGGGGAGTGGCGGAGCGCGTCCTCTCCGAGCGGGAGCTCAACCGCGCGCTGCTCGAGCGCCAGCTGCTGCTCGAACGGCGCCGCGTCACGCTGTCGCGCGCCGTCGAGTCGATGGGCTGCGTGCAGGCTCAGTACGCGCCGTCGACCTACGTCGGCCTGTGGTCGCGGGTCGAAGGCCTCGAGCGAGACGCCGTGACGCGTGCGCTTGAACGGCGCACGCTCGTCCAGGCGACCCTGATGCGCAACACGATCCACGTGGTCTCCCGCCGCGACTACTGGCCGCTCGTGATCGCGATCCGCGAGGAGCGCCGGGTGTGGTCGCGGAGCGTCCAGAAGACGGACGAGCGCCGGGTGCGGCGGGCGGCCACGCGGCTGGAGCGCTTCCTCGCGGGCGGCCCGCGGCGACAGCGGGAGATCGAGGACGCAGGGCTGTGGCTCCCGGGCATCGGCCTCTGGACGTGGCTCGTCCGCGTGCCGCCGTCCGGCACGTGGGAGCGCCGGCGCGCCGACCTCTTCGGCCTCGCCGAGGAGTGGGTCGGGCCCGAGCCCGGGCTCGCCGAGCTGGAGGCGCGGATCCACCTCGTCCGGCGCTACCTCGGCGCGTTCGGCCCTGCGCCGAGGGCGGACATCGCGAGCTGGGCGGGGATGCGGGCCGGCGCCCTCGCCGAGGCGCTCGACGCCCAGGCGCTTCGTCGCTTCAGAGACGAGCACAGCCGTGAGCTGCTGGACCTCCCCCGGGCCCCGCTACCGGCGGCCGACACCGCCGCGCCGGTGAGGTTCCTGCCGACCTGGGACGCGACGCTGCTCGTGCATGCGCGCCGAACCGGGATCCTCGACGAGCAGCACCGCAAGCGCATCTTCCACGTCCAGAACCCGCAGTCCGACCGGACCTTCCTCGTCGACGGGAAGGTCGCCGGTAGCTGGCGCCACGACGGAGGCGGGATCGCACTCGAGCCGTTCGGGCAGCTGCCGCGCAGCGCGCGGGCCGAGCTCGAAGCGGAGGGCGAGCGGCTAGCCGCGTTCCACGCGTGAGCCGCCGACGATCGCGTCGCGCCCGTCGGCGAAGCGCACCCAGGCCTTGCCCTTGCCGTCGTAGTCGGGCGACCAGACGACGAGCGTCGCCTCCTCGCCGCCGACGCGCACCGGCTCCGTGCCTTCGGGCTCGGCGCCGCGCCAGACGCGGACGAACGGGTTCTCTTCCCACTCACGGCCGATCGTCGTCTCGTCGGTGTGGCCGGGGAGCACGCGCGTCTCGGGCGGCAACGTCATCAGCACGTCCATCACCGAGCGCTTGATCTGCTCGAAGTCGCCGCCGCCGACGGCGTCCTTGAACAGCACGTCGCCGCTGCAGCAGAGGCGCTCGTTGACGACGAACGCGAGGTGGTCGTCCTTGTGGCCCGGCGTCGGTAGTGCGTGGATCGAGAGCCCGCCCGTCTCGAGGTCGCCCTTGACGACCTTGCAGTCGTACCGCCCCCGGATCGCGTCGTCGCCCGCGATGTGGTCTGCGTCCGCGTGCGTCGTCAGGAGGTGCGTCACCGTCAGACCGTGCCTCGAGACCGCGTCGAACAGCGGGCGGAGCGGCGCGCCCGAGTCGACGAACACGGCGGTGCCGCCCTCCCTGTCGCCGATCAGGTAGGCGTTCGAAAGCCAGTCGGGGTGCATGCTGCGCTCGACGATCACCGCCGCGCAAGGTTGACACAAACGGCGCCGACCTGGGATTCTCACGCCCCGATCGCAGGAGGCGACCGTGCGAGGGGCAGGACCTCGCTGCGGCACATGAACACGACGGGGCTCGGGGCGACGTCGGTTTCGACGGGAATGCGGCCGTACCCGGGTACCGCCGCGGCGCGCGTGCTGCTCGTCGGCGAGGTGCGGCTGTTCCTCGAGCTCCTCGAACGGGCGCTCGCAGACCACGCCGGCCTCGAGGTCGTCGGCAGCGCCGCGTGCGACGTGGCCGCGTTGGCCGCCGGCATGTACGCGCCGGACATCGTGGTGGTCGACACGGCCTCCCTCGCGAATTCGGACGGCATCCAGGCCCTCGCGAACGCTCTGCCAGACGCGAAGATCGTCGGCGTCGGCGTCTCCGACGACGAGGATCTGATCGTGGCGCTCCTCGAGGGCGGCGCCTCGGGCTACGTGACGGCCGAGCAGCCGTTCGCGGATCTCGTCACGGCCGTCGAGGCCGCGGCGAACGGCGAGCTGCCCTGCCCGCCGCGGCTCTCGGCGGCCCTCGCGCGGCGCATCGCCGCGCTCGCGGCGGAGAAGAAGCGCGAACAGGGCAGCGGCACGCTGACGCCGCGCCAGCGCGAGATCGCTTCGCTGATCGCCGCCGGCCTGTCGAACAAGCAGATCGCGCGCCGGCTGCTGATCGAGCAGGCCACCGTGAAGAACCACGTGCACACGATCCTGGTCAAGCTCGGCGTCAGCCGGCGCGACCAGGTCGGCCGCCGCCTCGGCGCGCTCTAGCCCGGGTGTAGTTCTTCCGGGGTCGGCCTAGACCCAAGTTGGCCCGGGGGGTTCATTGCCCTCGACCGCGGCGCCGCCAGAAGATCGCCGCGAGGCCACGGCCAGTCCGGCCCTGGCGAATCCAAGGGGGAGGATCCCGTGACGCGAAAGCGGAAGCACTTCGCGATCGGCGGCGCGCTGCTGTTCGGCGTGCTCGCCCTCGTGCTCGTGCTCGGGTCGAGCGTCGGCGCAAGCGTCGTTCCGGCAGGTGCATCCGGAACCGACGCAGCCACCGGCAAGGCCGCGAGCACAGCTCAACCGGCGTCTCCGACGATGGGGAAGGTCACGGTTGGGCACTCGTCCAAGAACGACGTCTCGCCGCGGCTCAGTACCGTCGTGCCGCTGGCGCCGACCGCCGGGCCGACCAAGCAGGCCGTGCCCAGCCCAAGCATCGGGCACTCGCGCTCGGCGCGCCGGGATCCGGCGGTCCAGACAAAGCTCTCGGCGCCGAACATGCCGAGCCCCGGGCTCAACTTCGAGGGGATCGACTTCCCGGGCGTGAACTGCAACTGCGCTCCGCCGGACACGAACGGCGAAGTGGGCTCGACGCAGTACGTCCAGATCGTGAACACCGGGCTCCAGGTCTTCAACAAGACGACCGGCGCTTCCGTGCTCGGGCCGGTCAGCATCGAGTCGCTCTGGAGCGGCTTCGGCGGCGTCTGCGAGAACAACGGCGAAGGCGACCCAGTCGTGCTCTACGACCAGCTCGCCAACCGCTGGGTCGTCACCCAGTTCGCCGGCACGGCGCAGCCGACTCACGAGTGCGTTGCGGTTTCGACCTCGCCCGACGCGACCGGCACGTACAACCGGTACGACTTCGACCTCGGCACCGCGTTCGGGAACAACTTCTACGACTACCCGAAGCTCGGCGTCTGGCCGGACGCGTACTACATGAGCACGAACGTCTTCAACGCGCAGGGGACGGCGTTCTTCGGCCCGCAGCCGTTCGCGCTCAACCGCGCGGCGATGCTCGCCGGCACCCCGGCGACGATCATCAGCACGGGCATGCTGACCGCAAATGACGATCAGCTGATGCCGGCCGACCTCGACGGCGTGAACCAGCCGCCGACCGGCGCGCCGAACCCGTTCACCGAGATCGGGACGAACCCGACCTGGAAGGTCTGGCGGTTCCACGTCGACTTCGGCACCCCGGGGAACTCGACGTTCACCCAGGCCGGCACGCTCACGCCGGCGCCCTTTACGCCGGTGTGCGGCGGCTGTGTGCCGCAGGCCGGGACGGGCGACACGCTCGACACGCTCGGCGACCGCAGCATGTTCCGGAACGCCTACCGTCGCTTCGCCGACGGCCACGAGGCGCTCGTCGGGAACATGACGGTCGACTCGAACGGCACCGGCGGCATCCGCTGGTACGAGATCAACAACGCCACCACGGGCACGCCGAGCTTCGTCCAGCAGAGCACCTACCAGCCCGACACAACCTGGCGCTGGATGGGCAGCGCGGCGATGGACGCGCTCGGCGACATCGCCGTCGGCTTCAGCGCCTCGTCGTCCAGCATCAACCCGCAGATCCGCTACGCGGGCCGGCTGGCGAGCGATCCGCCCAACACGCTCGCGCAGGGCGAGACGACGCTCTTCTCCGGCACGGGCAGCCAGACGGACACGCTCGGCCGCTGGGGCGACTACTCGGACATGACGGTCGACCCCACCGACGACTGCACCTTCTGGTACACGAACGAGTACTACGCGACGACGAGCTCGTTCAACTGGCGGACCCGGATCGGGAGCTTCAAGTTCCCGAACTGCACCTCGGGGCCCCACGGCACGTTGAACGGCAAGGTCACGGACTCCAGCAACAACAACCCGGTCGCCGGCGCCAAGGTCGACACCGGCTTCGGTAGCACCGTCACCGACGCGAGCGGCAACTACTCGATCACGCTGCCGGCCGCCTCGTACACGGTCAATTACTCCGCCTTCGGCTACGCGACGCACACCGAGAACAACGTGGTCATCACCGACGGCGGCACGACGACGAAGAACGTCGCGCTCACGCCGTCGCCCTCGGTGACGCTGAGCGGAACCGTCACCGACGGAGGCGGTCACGGCTGGCCGCTGTACGCGCGGATCGACGTCGCCGGCAAGCCGGGCGGGCCGAGCTTCACCGACCCGATCACCGGCAAGTACAGCATCACCCTGCCGGCGAACGCGAGCTACGACGTCACGTATACGTCGCAGATTCCCGGCTACCAGGCCGCCCACGACACGGTCGCGATCGGTGGGACGAACACCACCCACGACGTGGCCATGTCCCCCACGCCGGCCTGCACGGCGCCGGGCTACACGCTCGACTACGGCCTGCCGACGGAGTCGTTCGAGGGGAGCACGTTCCCGCCCGCGGGCTGGACCGTCACCGATCCTCTCGCCAACGGCCAGGTGTGGCAACTGAACGACCCCGAGGGCCAGCCGAATCCGACGGGCGGCTCGGGGAACTTCGCCGACATCAACTCCGACTTCTACGGGCCGGGGAGCTCACAGGACACGTCGCTCGTCACGCCGACGATCAACCTGTCCGGCGCGGCTGCGCCGTCCCTCACGTTCAACAACAACTACTTCGCCGATCCGAACTTCCCGCAGACCGGTGACGTGGACGTCAGCACGAACGGCGGAACGACGTGGACCAACGTCTGGCACCACGCGGGCGACGCCGTCCCAGGTCCGGATCTCGAGACGGTTCAGCTCCCGACGGCAGCCAACCAGGCGAACGTCAAGGTTCGCTTCCGCTTCACCTCCACGTTCGGCTTCTGGTGGATGGTCGACAACGTCACCGTCCTCAAGAGCTCGAGCTGCGTGAAGGTCCCGGGCGGGCTCGTCGAGGGCAACGTCTCCGACCTGACCACGGGCGCCGCGATCAACGGTGCCAAGGTCGCGAGCAACGACAAGCCGACCGACAACGGGATCACGGCGGCGACGCCTGACGACCCGGCCAACCCGGACGGCTACTACTGGCTGTTCTCGTCCTTGACCGGATCGCACGCGTTCACGGCGACCAAGTCCCTCTACTCGCCGTCGACGAAGACGGTCAACGTGGCCGCCGACGGAACGGTGCGCCAGGACTTCCAGCTCGGGTCGGGCCACCTGGTCGTGACGCCCACCTCGATCACGAAGTCGCAGGTGCTCGGTTCGACCTCGACGGCGACGGTGCAGTTCAAGAACGACGGAACCGGCTCCGCGCACGTGAAGCTGAACGAGCGGGGCGGGTCGTTCCAGATCCTCCACCTGACGGGTGCGAAGCGCATCAACGTCAGCCTAGAAGCCGCGGACGCCGCGACTCCCACGTTCCTGGGCAACCACGAGCACGGCGACGTACCGGGCGCCGATGCCGGCCCGCCGAGTGACCCGACGTGGTCGCAGATCGCCAGCTACCCGACGGGGATCATGGACAACGGTGCCGACTTCATCGCCGGCAACGAGTACTCCGTCGGCGGCATCGACGGCAGCTTCACCGTGTCGAACAAGGGCTACGTCTACAGCTCGGCGGACAACACGTGGGCGCCGATCGCCAACATGGCGAACGCCCGCGAGAAGCCGGGCGTGGCCGCGGTCAACGGGAAGCTGTACGTCTCGGGCGGCTGGGATCCGGGCGGGACGCCGGTCGCAGCGACCGAAGCGTACGACC
>DASSQG010000012.1:0-16748 GCA_035702625.1 Gaiellaceae bacterium
GAACGGCTCCGGCAAGTCCAACGTCGCCGACGCGCTGCTGTGGGCGTCGGGGTCGCAGAGCCCGAGCGAGCTGCGGGCCGAGAAGCCGGACGACGTCCTCTTCGCAGGCTCGCCCGGCCACCCGCCGGCCGACCACTGCGAAGTCGAGCTCCTGTTCGACAACGAGGACGGCGCCTTCGCCGGGCTCGACTTCAGCGAGATCTCGGTCACGCGGCGGTTGCACCGGGGCGGCGAGGGCCAGTACCTGATCAACCGCGCGCCCGTGCGGCGCACCGACCTGGTCGAACGGCTCGCGGACGTCGGCCTCGGCGGCAGCCACGGCTCCGTGATCAGTCAGGGCAAGGTCGAGGAGATCCTCGCGTCGAAGCCGGAGGAGCGGCGCGCGCTGATCGAGGACGCGGCCGGCCTCGGCAAGTTCAAGCGGCGGCGGCACCGGGCCGAGCTGAAGCTCGCGCGCGTCCAGATCCAGGTCGAGCGCGCGCGCGACCTCGAGGCCGAGGTGAAGACGCGGCTGCGGCCGCTCGCGCTGCAGGCGACGGCGGCGGAGCGCGCCGAGAAGCTGCGCGGCGAGATCGCGGGGCTGCGCGCACGGCTCGCCGAGCTGGATCTCGCGGCCGTCGACGAGCGGCTGGCGGAGGTCGAGGAGCGTCGGGCGGCTGCGTCGCTCGAGCGCAAGCGCACCGGCGAGCGGCTCGAAGCCCTGCTGGTGGAGCGGAACCGCGTCGAGGAGGAGCTGGCCGCCGCCGCCGGACGCGGCGAGGGCGCGACCTCGGCGCTCTACCGGCTACGTAGCGCCTCCGAGCGGCTCGAGCTGCGGTGCGACGCCGCGCGAGAGCTGGCCGAGCGGCTGCGGGCCGAGCCGCTGCTCCCGCGGTCGCGGACGAATCCCGAGCGCGAGGCGCTCCGCGAGCAGGCGCGCCTCGCGCGCGAGCGGCTCTCGGCACTCGAGCACTCGCTCGCGGAACGCGAGGGCCTGCCGCCGGCGGCGCGCGCGCTCGCGGAGGAGGGGGAGCGGCTGGCGCTGTCGCTGCTCGAGGTCGAGGCGGGCTACGAGCGCGCGGTCGCGGCGGCGCTCGCGCGGCGGGCCGCGTCGCTGGTCGCGGCCGACACCGGCGAGGCGCTGGCGCTCGTCGAGCGCGCCCGCAAGGCGGGGCTCGGCAACCTCGGCGTGCTCGTGCCGCCTCGCGGCGAGAGGCGTCCGACGCGGCCCCCGCTGCTCGGAGCGGAGCCGCTCGCGAGCCACGTCAAGGCACGACCGGGCGGCCAGCGCGTCGCCGAGCTGCTCGCGGACGTCTGGCTCGCGCAGCCGGTAGACCTGGAGCGCGCCGAGCATGGCGTGCTCGTGACGAAGGAGGGGCATTGCTTCGACGCCGACCGCGGCGAGCTCTGGTTCGCCGGCGAGACGGCGGAGGCGGTCCTGCTCCAGCTCGACGCCCGCCGCCGGGCGCTCGCGGCCGAGGCCGAGGAGCTCGAGCGCAGGGCGGAGGCGGTTCCCGCCGAGCTGCCGCCGCTTCCGGTCGGGCCGGTGGCCGAGCTCGCCGAGCGGCTGGCGTCCGTGCTCGAGGGCGCCGCAGCCGCCGCGGAACGCTTCGAGGCGCCGCTGCGCGCCCGCGTCGACGCCGGCTCGACCCGCGCGGGCGAGCTGGCCGCGGAGCTGCGCAGGCTCGGCGGCGAGGAGGCCGAAGTGCGGCGCGTCGCAGCGGAGGCCGGTGAGCGGGCCGCCGGGATCGACGTCGAGCGCGCACGGCTGGAGGCCGACGCGTCGGAGGCGAAGCGGCGGCTCGAGGACGCCGGCGCGGAGCCGGCCGAGGGCGACGACCGCGAGGAGCTCGCCGCGAAGGTGGAGCGGCTCGAGCGCCGGCGCGAGACGCTCGGGCAGGTCAATCCGCTCGCCAAGGAGGAGTACGAGCGCGAGAAGGAGCGCCTGACCGAGCTGGTCGAGCAACGGGCCGACCTGGAGGCGAGCCTGCAGGAGCTCGAGCAGCTCCGCAACGACCTGGCCGAGACGGTCGAGCGGCGCTTCGACGAGACGTTCGCCGCGGTCAGCACGCACTTCGCCGAGGTCGCCTCGACGCTGTTCCCGGGCGGCGAGGGGCGGCTGCGCCTGACCGAGCCGGAGGAGGAAGGCGAGGAGCCCGGCGTCGAGGTCGAGCTGCGGCCGGTCGGCAAGCGCGTGACGCGGCTGACGCTGCTCTCCGGCGGCGAGAAGGCGCTCGGCGCGATCTCGTTCCTGTTCGCTCTGTTCCTGGCGCGGCCGTGCCCGTTCTACCTGCTCGACGAAGTCGAGGCTGCGCTCGACGACGCCAACATCGGCCGCTTCGTCCAGCTGCTGCGGCACTACTCGGAGAGCGCGCAGTTCATCGTCGTCACGCACCAGAAGAAGACGATGGAGGCAGCCGACGTGCTCTACGGCGTGACGATGGCCGGCGACGGCGTCTCGCAGATAGTCTCGCGGCGCCTGCCGCGCGACGACGCCGCAGCCGCCTAGGCGCCGCCACTATCGTCCGCGCGATGGCGAGGACGTGGGCAGAGCTGCTGGGCGAAGACGGCGCCGGCATGACGGACGCCGAGGAGCGCTCGGGCTTCTTCTCCCGGCTGCGCGACTCGCTCGGCAAGAGTCGCCGCGCGCTGACGGAGGAGATCGGCGTCGCGACGTTCGACCCGGCCGACGACGCCTCGTGGGAGCGGCTGGAGGAGGCGCTGATCGCGGCCGACGTCGGCGTCCCTGCAACCGCAGAGCTGGTGCAGCGGCTCGAGGCGCGCGGCGACGCCGGAGCGGATCTCGGGAATGCGCTCGCCGAGGAGGCGGCGCGGATGCTGGGCGAGCCGGGCTCCCTCGCCGTATCGGCAAATCCGAGCGTGATCCTCGTCGTCGGCGTCAACGGCACGGGCAAGACGACCACGATCGGCAAGCTCGCCTCGAAGCTGGCCGAGCACGGCCACTCCGTCCTCGTGGCGGCGGCGGACACGTTCCGCGCGGCGGCCGAGGAGCAGCTCGAGATCTGGGCGCAGCGGGCGAACGCGGACTTCGTCGGCTCCGAGCGCGGCGGCGATCCCGCGGCGGTGGCCTACGACGCGATCGGCGCCGCGGAATCGCGCGGCCGCGACGTGGTTGTGGTCGACACCGCGGGGCGGCTGCACACGCAGGCGAACCTGATGGAGGAGCTCGCCAAGGTGCGCCGGGTGATTGCCGGCCGGCTCGACGGCGCTCCGCACGAGACGCTGCTCGTCGTCGACGCGACGACCGGCCAGAACGGGCTGCAGCAGGCGCGCCTGTTCAGCCAGGCCGTGGACGTGACCGGCATCGCGCTGACGAAGCTCGACGGCTCGGCGAAAGGCGGCATCGCGCTTGCGATCGCGCACGAACTCGGCCTGCCGGTGAAGCTGATCGGCATCGGCGAAGGCGTCGACGACCTGCGGCCCTTCGACCCGGACGACTTCGCGCGCGCCTTGCTCGCGCCGTGACCTCCTTGCGAGAACCTTTTCCCCCGGGGCCTTCGGCCCTAGCCCCCGTTTGTAGACGCTAGCGGCGAAAACGTCACGTGTGTGTGACGGCTTCGTGCCGAATCTGTGTCTTCCGCGCCGGCGGCGCGACGCTCAGCGTTCGACCGCGAACGCGATGTTGACCGTTGTGCGGTACTCGCTGATCCGCTCGCCTTCGACGACCGCGCTCATCGAGACCACGTCCGCGCCGGTGATCCCGCGCACGGTCGTGGCCGCCTCCTGAACGGCCGCGTCGGCCGCCTTCGCGAAGCTCTCGGGTGACGACCCGATCACGGTGATGACCTTTGCGATGTCCGCCATCGCATGCTCCTTCCGCTCGGTGCTACCTGGCGATACCCAACAGCTGGAGGACGCCGCGCTCGTCGGCGGCCGCGTCCTCCCGCAGGAGCTCGTCGAGCTCGACGCCGACGAGGAAGATGATCGACGACGTGTAGACGTAGCCGATCAGGACGAGGAAGACCGTCAGGCTCCCGACCGCCGTCTTGAAGTTCGCGACGTGCGTGACGAACAGGTCGAAGAGGAGCGTCGCGCCGATCCAGGCAAGGATCACGAGGATCGAGCCCGCGCTCGCCCACTTCTTCGCCCTGCGCTCCGCCGGCGCGAAGCGCACGAGCACCGCGACCGCGAGGGCCAGCAGCGCGATCGCGACGAGCCAGCGCGCGATCGAGAGCACGACACCCGCGACGCCGTGGTGCGCCAGCGCAGGCGCAACCGTGACGACGAGCAGCGAGCCGACGAGACCGACGGCGATCGCGAGCGCGAGCCCGAACGACACCGGGTAGCGCTCCTTCCACGAACGGCTCTCCTCGGTCTCGTAGATGTCGTTGATCGACCCCATCACGGCGCGGACCGAGCCCGACACGTACCAGATCACCATCAGCGAGGCGAGCACGATCAGGCCGGTGCTGTCCGTCGAGAAGATCCGCTCCACCGCCGCGTTGATCGCGTGAGCCGTCGTCGGCTGCAGGTGCTGCTGGATGCGCGGGAAGAGCGTCTGCTGCCATACGTCCTGCTTGCCGATCTCGCCGAGCACGGCGAGCCCGAGCAGCGTCAACGGGACGATCGCCTTCAGGACGTTGAACGCGATGGCGCTCGCGTGGTCGAGCAGCAGGTGCCGGTCGAAGAGGTCGACCCAGAGCTTGACGAACCGCTTCGCGCGCGCCTTCACGGGATCGCCCTACCCGAAAACGCGCATCGCTAGACTGGTCGGCCGCTTGTTCGACACGCTCTCAGACCGCCTTCAGGGCGCGCTCGGCGACCTGCGCAAGCAGGGACGCCTGGACGAGGACGCTATTTCGCGCGCGATGCGCGAGGTCCGCCTCGCGCTGCTCGAGGCCGACGTCAACTTCGAGGTGGTCAAGGACTTCGTCGCGCGCGTGCGCGAGCGGGCGCTCGGCGCGGAGGTGCTCAAGAGCCTGACGCCCGGCCAGCAGGTCGTGAAGATCGTCCAGGAGGAGCTGACGACGCTGATGGGCTCGGGCGACTCGCGCCTCGCGTTCGCGGGTCGGCCGCCCACGGTGATCCTGCTCGCCGGCCTGCAGGGATCCGGCAAGACGACCGCCGCCGCCAAGCTTGCGCTGCTGCTGCGCAAGGACGGCCGCAAGCCGGGCCTCGTTGCGGCCGACCTGCAGCGGCCGGCCGCGATCGACCAGCTCGACCAGCTCGGCAAGCAGATCCAGGTGCCCGTCTTCAGCGAGGAGCGCTCCGACCCGGTCGCGGCCGTCACGCAGGGCCTCGAGCAGGCGCGCGCGCAGGAGCTCGACACCGTCATCCTCGACACGGCCGGCCGCCTGCACGTCGACGAGGCGCTGATGGACGAGCTCGTCGCCGTCCGCGACGCGTCGAAGCCGACCAACGTCCTGCTCGTGCTGGACTCGATGACCGGCCAGGACGCCGTCCGCGTGGCCGAGGCGTTCGCCGAGCGGGTCGCGTTCGACGGGGTCGTCCTGACGAAGCTCGACGGCGACGCCCGCGGCGGCGCCGCGCTCTCGGTCAAGGCCGTTACCGGCAAGCCGATCAAGCTCGTGTCCGTCGGCGAGCGGGTCGACCAGCTCGAGTACTTTCACCCCGACCGCATGGCCCAGCGGATCCTCGGCATGGGCGACGTGCTCAGCCTGATCGAGAAGGCCGAGGCCGCGGTCGAGGACGACGAGCGCGAGGAGATGGAGCGCCGGATGATGCAGGGGGAGTTCACGTTCGACGACTTCCTCCGCAGCTACAAGATGCTCCGCCGGATGGGCCCGCTCCAGGGCGTGCTGAAGATGATCCCGGGCCTCGGCAAGCAGCTCGAGGGCATGGACGACGTCGACGAGCGCCAGCTCGCGCGCGTCGAGGGGATCGTCCTCTCGATGACGCCGCAGGAACGGCGCCTCCCGCACGTGATCGACGGCTCGCGCCGCAAGCGGATTGCGGCCGGCAGCGGCACCACCGTCGAGCAGGTCAACCAGCTGCTCGAGGCGCGCAAGCAGATGGCGAAGATGATGAAGCAGCTCGGAAAGGGCAAGATGCCCGCGCTGCCCGGGACGCCGCAGGCCCAGAATGGGCCGGGCCGCCCGTCCGCGACCAAGAAGCGGAAGAGCAAGCGCAAGAAGAAGTCGAAGTCACGGAGGTAACCGTTTGGCTGTCAAGCTCAGGCTGACCCGAGTCGGGTCGAAGAAGAACCCCGTCTACCGCATCGTCGCGGCGGACTCGCGCTCCCCGCGCGACGGCAAGTTCCTCGAGATCGTCGGGCGCTACAACCCGCAGACCGACCCGTCGACGATCGAGCTCGACGAGGACAGGGTGCGCGACTGGCTCTCGAAGGGCGCGCAGCCCTCCGACACCGTCGCCCGGCTGCTGAAGGTCAAGGGCGTCTCGTAGGTGGTGGAGATCGTCGAGTACCTGGCGCGCCGGCTGGTCGACGACCCGGACGCCGTGCGCGTCCAGGCCGTCGAGCGTGACGGCGACACGATCATCGAGCTGCACGTCGCCAAGGACGACGTCGGCAAGGTGATCGGCCGCCAGGGCCGGATCGCGCGCGCGCTCCGCACGATCGTGCGCGCCTCCGCCGCCCGCCACAGCGGGCGGACGCTGCTCGAGATCGTCGAGTAGCTCGAGCTCTCGTGCGCGTCGCGGCGCTCTACGACATCCACGGGAACCTTCCCGCGCTCGAGGCCGTGCTGGCCGAGGTCGAGCGCGAGGGCGTGGACGCGATCGTCGTCGGCGGGGACATCGCGTCCGGCCCGCCTCAGCCGCGGGAAGTCGTCGAGCTCGTCCGGTCGCTGCCGAACGTCCACCCGATTCGCGGCAATGCCGACCGGCTGCGCGACCGCGAGCATGCGGGCGAGGAGGGCCTCGGCTGGCTGTTCGACCAACTCGGCGACGAGCAGGTCGAGTGGCTCGTATCGCTGCCGTTCTCGGTCGTGCTCGACGACACGCTCTACGTCCATTCGAACCCGCGCGACGACACGACGATGGTCACGGAGCTGACGACCGACGAGAAGCTCGCCGGCTTGCTCGAGGGCGTCGAGCAGCGCCGCGTGGTCGCCGGTCACACCCACATGCAGCTCGAGCGCCGCGTGGGGAAGACGCTGTTCGTCAACGCCGGCAGCGTCGGCTGGCCGTACGAGGGCCGGACGGGCGCGTACTGGGCGGTCCTCGACGAGGGCGTCCAGCTGCGGCGCACGGACTACGACCTCGAGCATGCAGCCGCGCTCGTCCGCGCGTCGGGCCACCCGCGCGCGGAGGAGATCGCCGCCGAGAACATTCTCGCGTCCGCGCCGCGCGAGGAGGCGCTTGCCGTCTTCGGTGGCTGACGACCTCGTCAAGGTCGGCCGCGTCGGCAAGCCGCACGGGCTCGACGGCTCCTTCTTCGTCGAGCACGCGAGCGAGGACGAGCAGTGGTTCACGCGGGGCATGAGGCTCCGCGTCGACGGCGAGCCCGCCGAGGTCGTCGCGTCGAAGCGCTCGCGCGGAAGGCCCGTGATCAGGCTCGACCGCGAGGCGCCGCGCGGCGCCGAGCTGGCGGTGCCGCGCGAGGAGTTGCCGCCGCCCGGCGAGGACGAGTACTACGAGTTCCAGCTGGTCGGGCTCGAGGCGGTGGAGGACGGCGGCCGCGAGCTCGGCCGCGTCGTCGCGATCCATCCAGGCCCGGCGAACGACGCGCTCGAGCTCGAGGGCGGCCTGCTCCTGCCGCTCGTCGGCGCCTGTGTGCTGCAGGTGGACCTCGAAGCGGGCCGAATCCTGGTGGCACAGGGATTCGCGGCCCCCAGCTACCCTGACTGACCGAATCCGTCCGTTCCTTTGCAGCTAGACGTCTTCACTCTCCTCCCGCACGCGTTCGCCTGGCTCACGGAGCAGCGTCCTGTTGCCGCCGTGCTCGGCGACGAGCTCGACCTGCGCCTCCTCAACTACCGCGACTACACGCCGCTCAATGGCGGCCAGGTCGACGACGAGCCGTACGGCGGCGGCGCGGGCATGGTGCTCCGCGTGGACGTGGTCGCCGCCGCGCTCGACGCCGTCTACGGCGGCGTCCCGGGTCACCGCGTCGTCGCGCTCACGCCCCAGGGCCGGCAGCTGACGCAGGACGTCGTCGAGGAGCTGGCGCAGGAGGAGCGGCTGACGCTCCTCTCCGCGCGTTTCGAAGGTTTTGACGAGCGCATCGCGATCCACCTCGCGTCGGACGCGATCTCGATCGGCCCGTACGTTCTGTCCGGCGGCGAGCTGCCCGCGATGGTGATGCTCGACGCGATCGCTCGGCGCCTGCCCGGCGCGCTCGCGGAGGAGTCGGGGACGCTCGAGAGCTTCTCGCCCGAGCTCGACGGCGGCCTGGAGTACCCTCATTACACGCGCCCGTCCGAGTTCCGAGGCTGGCGGGTGCCCGAGGTTCTGCTCTCGGGGGATCACAGGAGAATCGACGAGTGGCGGACGGAACAGAGCCGACTGAGGAGCAGCGCGCCGTGAGCGGCGACGGGGTCGACGAGCGGACCACGGGCACGGAGTCCGGCTCGACCTCCGGCGGGAACGACTACCGCTCGGAGTACCCGCCGCCGAGCTACCCGCCGGTGCTGCAGACGCCGCCGCCGTCGGAGAAGCACCAGCACTCGCGCAACCCGCTCGACCGCCTCACCGCCGGCCTGCCGCGCCCCTGGCGGATCGCGATCGACTGGATCGTCACGATCGCCGGCGCGATCGCGATCGTGCTCGCGATCAAGGCGTGGGTGGTGAACCCGTACCGGATCCCGAGCTCGTCGATGGAGCCGACGCTGCACTGCGCGCGGCCGGGCCAGGGCTGTGAGGCACGTCTCTCCGACCGCGTGCTCGCGAACCGGTTCATCTACCACTTCCGCAGCCCGCACCGGGGCGAGATCATCGTCTTCAACACGCCCCCGGCCGCGCAGCAGATGTGCGGCGCAAGCGGCACGTTCGTCAAGCGCCTGATCGGGCTTCCGGGCGAGACCGTCACCGAGAAGGCCGGCGGCTTCGTCTACATCGACGGCAAGCGCCTGAACGAGCCGTACATCAAGCCCGACCGGCGCGCCCACGACACGACGACCGGCAGCTGGACCGTGCCGAAGGGCGACTACTTCTTCATGGGCGACAATCGCGGCGAGTCGTGCGACTCGCGACGCTGGGGCTCGGTTCCGCGCAAGAACTTGATCGGCGAGGTCTTCGCGACGTACTGGCCGCCGAACCGGATCGCGCTCCATCTGATCGCCCCCGGTGCAGGGTTGCTCGGCCTGATGCTGACGGTGCCGTTCTGGCGCCGGCGGCGCTCCTCCTGAGGAACCCGATCGACCGGTTGACGGCGCGCCTGCCGAGGGCGTGGCGGATCGCGGTCGACTGGATCCTGACGGTCGGCTTCGCCGTCGCGGTCGTGTTCGCGCTCAAGGCATGGGTCGTGAACCCGTACCGGATCCCGTCCGCCTCGATGGAGCCGACGCTGCACTGCGCCCACACGCAGCCCGGCGACGGCTGCGAGGCGAGCCACTCCGACCGCGTGCTCGCCAACCGCTTCATCTACCGCTTCCGCAACCCGCACCGCGGCGAGATCGTCGTCTTCAACACGCCGAAGGCGGCGAAGGAGGACTGCGGCGAGGGCGGCACGTTCGTGAAGCGGCTGATCGGCCTCCCCGGCGACCTCGTGCACGAGGATCCGAACGGCTTCATCTACATCGACCATCACAGGCTGAACGAGCCGTACATCTCGGCTCACCGCCGCAGGCAGGACACCGAGTACGCTGGGGAGACCTGGCACGTCCCCTCGGGCCACTACTTCTTCATGGGCGACAACCGCGGCCAGTCGTGCGACTCGCGCCGCTGGGGGTCGGTCCCGCGCAAGGATCTGATCGGCCCCGTGTTCGCGACCTACTGGCCGCCGTACCGGATCTCTCTCCGCTAGCATTCCGCGTCGGCCCGACGGGCCTCTTTCTATGAGCAAGGTGATCGAGAGCATCGAGCAGCGCCAGCTGCGGACGAACCTGCCGCCGTTCAAGGCAGGCGACACCGTCCGCGTGCACTTCCAGGTGATCGAGGGTCAGCGCCGCCGCGTGCAGGTCTTCGAGGGGATCGTGCTCAAGCGCCAGGGGGCCGGCGTGCGCGAGACGTTCACGGTTCGGAAGCAGTCGTTCGGCGTCGGTGTGGAGCGGACGTTCCCGGTGCACTCGCCGAAGATCGAGCGCATCGAGGTGACCGCGATCGGCGACGTCAACCGCGCCAAGCTCTACTACCTGCGCGAGAAGGTCGGCAAGCGCGCCCGCGTCCGGACACGCCGCGGCGTCGCGCTGCCGGAGTCCGAGCTGCTCGTCTCGGCCGGCGCGATGCCGGCGGAGGGCGAGGAGGTCGACGAGGAGCTCGTCGCCGAAGCCGCCGAGGCCGCAGAGGAGGCTCCGGAGGAGACGTCGGAGGACGTCGAGGCGCCCGCCGAGACCGAGCCTGCCGCCGAGGAAGAGCCCGCCGCAGAGGAGCCTGCGGCCGAGGAGCCGGCCGCCGAGGAGCCGGGCCCCGAGCCCGAGCCCGAGTCCGCGGTCGAGCCCGAGCCAGAGCCCGCCAAGGAGTAACGAAAGCGTCACGTTCGCGGGCGCCGGCAGCGGCCGGCGCTATGCTCGCGCGCATGCCTCGGCGCCGGCCCGGACGCAAGCTGCTCCAGTTCGACCGCAGGCTCGGGGCCCGCTTCGTGGCCGGCGCAGACGAGGCAGGGCGGGGGCCGCTCGCCGGGCCGCTGCTCGTCGCGGGCGTCCTGCTCGACTACGCGAAGCTGCGCGACCACAAGGTGCGGCCGCTCGGGAGCCTGAACGACTCGAAGCAGTGCAGCGAGGCGGCGCGCGAGGAGCTCTACCGCGCCGTGCTCGGGTGCGCGGAGCGCGTCGTGGTGCGCGCGGTGCCGTCGTCGCAGATCGACCGGGACGGCCTGCATCGCTCGAACCTCGCCGGGCTTCGCGCCGTGCTTTCGGAGCTGGCGCCGCCGGCCGAGGTGTGCCTCGTCGACGGTTTCCGCCTCGGGCCGCTCGCGCCGGAGCACCGCGCGGTCGTCGACGGCGACGAGAAGAGCGCCGCGATCGCGGCCGCGTCGATCATCGCCAAGGTGACGCGCGACCGGATGATGCGCCGCGTGGACGCGCTCTACCCGGCCTACGGCTTTCGCTCGCACGTCGGGTACATCACGCCGAGCCACACGGCGGTCGTGCGCCGGCTCGGGCCGTCCGAGATCCACCGGCGCTCGTGGCGGGCGCGGGCGTACATGACCGACGCCGAGCTTGCGGAACTCGTTCGAGCAGAGAGCGCTTAGGCACTACCGCCTGCGCGGCTACCGCATCCTCGGCACGAACGTCTGGGTCGGCGGGTACGAGCTCGACCTCGTCGTCCGCCGCGGCCGGCGGCTCGCGTTCGTCGAGGTGAAGGCGAAGAGCGGCGACCGCCTCGGCGGCCCGCTCGAGATGGTCACGCCCGAGAAGCAGAGGCGCCTGCGACGTGCCGCCGAGGCATGGCTCGCGTCGCGCCCCGAGTGTGCAGGGCTGGAGTGCCGCTTCGACGTGGTCGCCGTCCGCGGCGGCCGGGTCGAGTGCCTCAGGCAGGCGTTCTAGCGGCTCCGTCGAACCGGGCGAGGCTGTGGCCTCGACCCAGGACGCGCTCTACCGTCGCATCGACCTCGACCTCTCCTGGTCGGAGCGCGAGCTGCCCGAGCGGGAGCGCACGAAGCACGTCCACCGGCTCCATCCGTACCTCGGCAAGTTCATCCCGCAGCTCGTCGAAGCGCTGCTCGAGCGCCACGTTCCGGGCGGCGGGCGCGTGCTCGACCCGTTCGCGGGGTCGGGGACGACGCTGGTGCAGGCGCTCGAGTCGGGATACGACGCGACCGGGTCGGACGTGGCGCCGTTCAACTGCCTGCTGATGCGGGTGAAGACGCGCGAGTACAACCCGTTCGTGCTCGAGTCGGAGCTGCGGGACGCGCTCGCGCGGCTCGACCGGTTCGAGCTCGTGCGCGCCGGCGGCCCCTTGTCGCGCTTCGTCCGCGACTGGTACGCGCCGCGGGCGGCCGCGGAGCTGCTCTTCTTCCGCTCGCTGGTCGAGGACTACGAGCACGCGGACGTGCTGCGCGTCGTGCTCGCGCGGGCGGCTCGCTCGGCGCGGCGGACGACGCACTTCGACCTCGACTTTCCGCGCACGCCGCAGCGGACGCCGTACTGGTGCCACAAGCACCGGCGCGAGTGCCGGCCCGTCGGCGAGGCGCGCCGCTTCCTGCGGCGGTACGCCCTCGACACGCTCGCGCGCGTGAAGGAGTTCGCCCGCGTGCGCGCTCGGGGGAACGAGGCGGTTGTCGTCCACGGTGACGCGCGTGAGCTCGACTTCGGCGGCCGCTTCGAAGGCGTCGTCACCTCGCCGCCGTACCCGGGGCTGATCGACTACCACGAGCAGCATCGCTACGCGTACGAGCTGCTCGGGCTGGAGGAGTGCCGCGAGCTCGAGCTCGGCAAGGGCTCGTCGCGGGCCGCGCTGCGAGCGTACGTCGAGGGCGTGGCCGCGGTCTTCGCAAACGTGCGCGGGGCGCTGCGGCCCGGCGCCCCTGTCGTGATCGTGATCAACGACCGGCGCGAGCTGTACCCGGAGATCCTCGAACGAGCGGGTCTCGAGCTGGAGGAGCGCTACCGGCGGCACGTCAACCGGCGGACCGGCCGGCGCGCGGGCGAGTACTTCGAGGACGTGCTGGTCGCACGCGCCTAGAAGTTCCACTTTCGGCACAGACCCGGCACAGACCCGCGCGTCGTTCCCGCCTAGCGTGGCCGCGTGCTCGCACGGACTGTCACCCACGCCCTCGTCGGACTGGATGCGCGCCGCGTCGAGGTCGAGGCGCACCTGCAGCTCGGCGTGCCGGCGTTCGCGATCGTCGGCCTTGCCGACCGCGCCTGCCAGGAGGCCAAGGAACGCGTTCGTTCCGGCATCGCGTCCGCCGAGCTCGAGTGGCCGACGCGCCGGATCACGGTCAACCTCGCGCCGGCCGAGCTGCGGAAGGAGGGATCCGGGTTCGACCTGCCGATCGCCCTGGCGGTGCTCGCCGCGTCGCGGCAGGTCCCGCCCGAGGCGTTGGGCGGGCACGCGGCGGTGGGCGAGCTCGCGCTCGACGGCCGGCTGCGACCCGTGGGAGGCGTGCTCGCCGCGGCCGAGGGCGCCAGGCAGGCCGGCCTCTCGCGTCTGCTCTGCGCCGCCGAGTCCGCTGCCGAGGCGGCGCTCGCCGGGGTCGAGCCCGTTCCCCTGCACCACCTGGCGGAGGCGGTCGCGTACTTGCGCGGCGAGTGGGTGCCGCCTCCGCCCGACCCGATTCCGACGACCGCGAACGGCAACGGGGCTTCGCCGCAGCCAGACCTGGCGGACGTGCGCGGCCAGGAGCGTGCGCGCCGCGCGCTCGAGCTGGCGGCGGCCGGTACGCACAACCTGCTGCTCGGCGGCCCGCCCGGGACGGGAAAGACGATGCTCGCGCGGCGGCTGCCGGGCATCCTCGCGCGCCTGCCGCCCGAGCAGGCGCTCGAGGTCACGCGCATCCACTCGGTGGCCGGCCTGCTCCCGCCGGGGAGGCCGCTCGTGACGGTGCCGCCGTTCCGGGCGCCGCACCACACCGCGTCGGTTGCGTCGATCGTCGGTGGCGGCTCGTCGCCGCGGCCCGGCGAGGCGAGCCTGGCGCACTACGGCGTGCTGTTCCTGGATGAGCTCGCCGAGTTCCCGCGCAACGCGCTCGAGGCGCTGCGCCAGCCGCTCGAGGACGGAGCCGTGTCGATCGCCCGCGTCGGCGGGAAGATCGTCTTCCCAGCGCGGTTCCAGCTCGTGGCGTCGATGAACCTCTGCCCCTGCGGCGCCCGCGGAGACCCGGCGGCGGAATGCTCCTGTTCGACGGCGCGACTCGCGGCGTACCGCGACAAGCTCTCCCGCGCGCTGCTCGACCGCTTCGACCTGGTCGTGACCGTGCCGCGCCCTCGGGCCAGGGAGCTCGCCGGTGCACGGGGCGAAGGGTCGGCAGCCGTGCGGGAGCGGGTGGTCGCCGCTCGAGAACGGGTGCGAGGCGATCCTCTCCGCCGGTCGAAATCCGCAGACGAGCTTCTCTCACGGGCCGTCGAGCGCCTGCCGCTCTCGGCGCGCGGCCGTGCACGAGTCGCGCGGGTCGCACGAACTGCCGCCCTGCTCGCCGGGGCCGACGAAGTGCAGCCCGAGCACGTCGCCGAGGCGCTCTCCTATCGCTCGCCGACCGAGCTCAAGTCGCCATGAGCGACCTCGCGCTCGCGGCGTTCGCGGCCGAGACGGGTGGTCACGTCGTGCACGAGCCGCGCGAGCGCCGGTTCGAGCGCTTCCGCCGTGTCTTCGACGAGGCTGCGTATCGCGGCGACCTCGACCGGAATGGGCTTCGGTTCGTCGGCCGCAGCGACGGCGAGTATCCGGCACTGCTGGGCGAGCTCCACGACCCGCCGCCCGGGCTGTTCGTGCGGGGAGCGGCGGACGTGGAGCTGCTGGCCACGCCCGCCGTCGCGATCGTCGGCGCGCGGGCGTGCTCGTCGTACGGCGCCCAGGTCGCGCGGCTGCTCGGCCGCGAGCTCGCCGCCGCGGGTCTCGTCGTGATCAGCGGCCTCGCGCGCGGCGTCGACGGCGAAGCGCACCGCGGCGCGCTCGAGGCGGGCGGCGTGACCGTAGCCGTGCTCGGCTGCGGTGTCGACCGCGACTACCCGGCGGCCCACGCCCAGCTCGCCGCGCGGATCTGCGAGCGCGGTCTCGTGATCTCGGAGTACGCGCCTGGCGTCGAGCCCGCGCCGTGGCGTTTCCCCGCCCGCAACCGGATCATCGCCGGGTTGGCGCACGCGACGGCTGTCGTCGAGGCGCGCGAGCGCAGCGGCGCGTTGATCACGGCCGACTTCGCCCTGGAGGCCGGGCGCGAGGTCTTCGCCGTCCCGGGTGAGATCACCTCGTCGCTCTCGGGCGGCACCAATGCGCTCCTCCGGCTCGGGGCGACGCCGCTCACCGCCGCTGCCGACGTGCTCGATTCGCTCGGGATCGAGCCTGCCGTAGCGAGCGAGCCCGCCGTCGGGTTGACCGCTGCTCGCGTCTTGGCGGCCCTGGCGACCGAAGCGGCAGGAATGGACGACCTCGTCGGGGCGACCGGTCTCGATGCCGCCGCCGTCGCGACGGCGGTCGCGGAGCTCGAGCTCGCCGGAGCGGTCGCCGAGAGGGACGGGCTGTACCGGGCGGTGAGGCCTCAGCGCACGGTCTAGCTCTCGCCGGGCGCCGGCGCCGACTCGTCCGCCTGGAACAGCGAGAACGGATTGCCCTCGGTGTCGACGCAGCGGGCGAACCAGCCGATTCCCGGGATCGGTTGTTCCTCGTCGGCCGAGCCGCCGAGCTCGCGCACCTTCGTCACGGAAGCGGTGATGTCGGACGTGCCGAAGTAGACGACCGGGCCGGAGCCGGCGGCGTCCGCATCCGGATAGATCGCCCCGCCGGGCTCGTTCCCCTCGAGCATGTGGTACTCGACCGGGCCGTCCCAGGTGCGGATCTTCCAGCCGAAGAGCGAATTCCAGAACCACTTCGCACGGCCGGCGTCCTGCGCCGGCAGCTCGAAGTGCACGAGCTGACCGTCCATCCCGCCTCCTTCGGTCGACGGGCCGCAGACTAACTGCGCGCTAGAGCTCGAGCTCCGGCAGGTCGAGCTCGTGGCGACGCGCGTGCGCGGCCAACGCGATCGCGAGGTCCTGGATCGCCAGACCCGTCGAGTCGAAGGTCGTGATCTCGTCGGCGGACACCCGGCCCTCCGCCTCGCCGGTGAGGACGTGCCCGAGCTCGGTCACGCGTTCCCGCGGGAGCGCGCGCGCCTCGACCGCGTGCGCGAGCTCGCCGTTGTGGCTCGCCTGCTCCCAGTCGTCGCAGAACACGTGCGTCCGCACGAGCTCCTCTACCGCGATCTCCGCCTTGCCGGGGCCGTCGGCGCCCATCAAGCTCACGTGCTGGCCCGGCCGCAGCGACCCCTGCTCGAACAGCGTTTCGTGGCCGGGTGTCACGGTCACGACGACCTCGGCGGCCAGCGCCTCCTCGCGCGTCGCCGCGACGCCGGTCCCGAGATCCTCGACCGCCGTCCGCGCTCGCGTCTCGTCGACGTCCCAGAGCAGCACCTCACGCCCGATCGCGACGAAGGTCCGCGCCGCCGCGCGGCCGTTCACGCCTGCGCCGATCACCGCGGCCGGCCCGGAGCCCGCGCGCAGCGTCTCCGCCGCGAGGACCGCCGCGGCCCCGGTGCGCAGCGCCGTTACGGCGCCGGCGTCGAACACCGCGACGAGCGAGCCGTCGGAGGCGTCCGACAGCAGGACGAGTCCCGTCACCGTCGGCAGGCCCCGCGCAGGATTGCCCGGAAACGACGTCACCCACTTCAGCGCGGCGTAGCCGCCGCCCAGCACGGGCATCGCACGAAAGTCACCGGCCGGGTACGCGGGGACGTAGACCTTCGACGGCATCGACCAATCGCCCCGCGCGTAGGCGATGAACGCGTCGCGCACCGCCTCGACCGCCCGCTCCGGCGGCACCGCGGCCTCGACGGCCTGCCCTGAGAAGACCGGAACCATCCGCAGAGAGCGGCTAGAGCCCCTTGACGTCCTCGATCAGCCGGTCGATCGATTCCTTCGCGTCGCCGAACAGCATCACCGTCTTCGGGTTGTAGAAGAGCGGGTTCTCGATGCCGGCGAAGCCCGGGTTCATGCTCCGCTTGAGCACGACCACCGTCTGGGCCTGGTCGACGTTCA
>DASSQG010000013.1:0-4807 GCA_035702625.1 Gaiellaceae bacterium
GCGCGGCTCGATCGACCTGAAGCAGCCGGTCGGCGACAACATCCGCGCCATCGCCGACGCCTTCGGCCGCATGGTCAACGACGTGACGACGATCGTGCTCGACCGGCCGCGCCACCACGACCTGATCGAGGAGATCCGCGCGGCCGGCGCCCGGATCAAGCTGATCCAGGACGGTGACGTGACCGCGTCGATCTCGGCGGCGATCCGCGGCACGAACGACCACCTCGCCGTGGGCATCGGCGGCACGCGCCAGGCGGTGCTGACGGCCGCGGCGCTCCGCTGCCTCGGCGGCGAGCTCCAGGCCCAGCTGTGGCCGACCTCCCGCAGCGAGGTCGAGGCGGCGCGCGAGGCAGGCGTCGGCGACCTCGAGCGGCTGTTCACGATCGACGACCTCGCGCCCGGCGAGGTGATCGTCGTCGCGACCGGTGTCTCGAACGGCGACCTGCTCCGCGGCGTGCGCTTCCTGGCCGACAGCGCGCGGACGCACTCGCTCGTCATGTGCACGCGCTGCAACTGGGTTCGCTTCGTCGACGGGATCCACTTCTTCGCCCGCGAGCGGCGCGAGGAAGTGCGCCTACTCGGCTACTGACGGGCGGACTGACGGCTTCCCGCGGCTAGACTCGCACCGTGACGCGCGACGACGTGATCGAGGCACTGCGCTCCGTCGAGGACCCGGAGCTGGGCATGGACATCGTCGAGCTCGGCCTGCTCTACGACGTCGAGGTGGCCGGCCCGCGGGTGAAGGCGACGTACAGCCTCACGTCGATGGGCTGCCCCGCCGGGCCGCTGATCCAGCAGAACATCGAGGAGGTCCTGCGCGCGTTGCCCGAGGTCGAGGACGTCGAGACCGAGCTGACGTGGGACCCGCCGTGGACGCCGGAGAAGATGTCCGACGACGCGAAGTTCATTCTCGGCTTCGGCTAGCGGTTTCCGAGCCTTTACAGAATCTTTCGACCGCCTTACGGCGAAGCGACGGTTCGCACTACGAACGGCCGGAAAGGCGCTGAGAGAACTTCCAAACGAGGACGAGGAGGTTTCTTCTCACATGCACATACGCAAACTGATCATGCTTCTCGCGGCGATCGGCGTCTTCGGCGTCGGTTCCGCCGCCGCGGCCGGACCCGGGCCGCAGAACACGAGCCCGCCGACGATCTCCGGCACGGCGCAGCAGGGCGCGACCCTGACGGCCGACCCGGGAACGTGGACGGGGACGCAGCCGATCACGTTCGCCTACCAGTGGCGGCGCTGTAACCGGAACGGCGGCAACTGCACGAGCATCGCCGGCGCGACCGACAAGACGCGCGTGGCGACGGCCGCGGACGTGGGCAGGACGCTCCGCGTGGTCGTGACGGCGAAGAACACGGACGGCTCGAACGACGCGACCTCCGCGCCGACCGCGGCGGTCGCTCCGCCGGAGTCGATCTCGCTGCACGCGACCAGCTCGATGGTCGTCTACGGACGCACGACGACGCTCGTCGGGCGCGTCATCAACGGCCAGGCGGCCCAGTCGATCCAGATCACCCAGCGGAAGCTGCCGCCCGTCGGCGGTGAGACCGCCCAGGCGATCGCGACCGTGAAGACCGGTGCCAACGGCACGTTCCGCTTCACCGTCCGGCCGACGATCCGGACCCTGTTCAGGGCCAGCGACGACCAGGCGAAGAGCGTCGCCGTGTCGGTTCGCGTTCGCCCGTTGCTGCGGCTGAGGGCCATCGCGCCGCACCGCTTCCTCGTGCGTGCGCTCGCCGCTCGGTCGTACGTCGGCAAGTTCGCGGCGCTCCAGCGCTGGAACCGCTTCCGGCACGCGTGGGTGAGCGTCCGGCCGGTGTTCTTCCAGCGGACGACGCCGGGCTCCGGTCCGACGGTGGTCTCGCGCGCGGTCTTTCGCACGCGGGTCAGCGGCACGATCCGCATGGCGATGCCGCGGCGTCAGGTCGGTGCCGGCTACAACGACGGCTTCAGCAACGCCGTCCGCATCTGACGAGACGCATGGGCGATCCCGCGTCCGGGCAACCCGGGCGCGGGGTCGTCGCCCTCAGGGAATGCGCAGGCGGTTCAGGATCAGGTCGATCGCCGGCGCAATCGTCGGGTAGCTGAGGTTCGAGAGCACGACGACCGTGTAGCCGAGCTTCGCGTTGACATCGAGTTCCGCGCCGACCCCCGGCGCGCCGCCGTTGTGCCAGACCGTCGGCGGGTCGCCCGGCCGCCCGGAGCGGATGCCGAAGCCGTAGCCGTAGGCGCCGCCGTGGCCGTCGCCCACCTTCGGGCTCGTGATCGTGTCGGTGACGGACGCGCTGAGGAGCCGGTGGCCGAGGAGCGCATTCGCGAAGGCGAGCAGGTCGCCGACGGTCGAGTAGCAGCCGCCGGCCGATGTGCCCCGCGGCGCGAGGCCGGCGTTGTTGGCCCGGAACGCGTGCCCGACCCGCGTGTAGCCGATCGCCGTGCCGCGCCCGAGCCGCGTCCGCCAAAGGCACGCGGTGTGCGTCATCCCGGCGGGCGCCAAGACCTGTCGTCGGAGGAACGCGTAGTAATCGCCGCCGCTCACCCGCTCGACGATCAGCCCGAGCAGGATGTAGCCCGAGTTGCTGTAGTGGAACGACCCCGGCGGCGCCTCGGGCGGTGAGCCGACGACGAGCGGCAGGTAGCGCCTGAGCGTCGTCAGCTTCGGCCGCAGCCGCTCGTAGTCCGGGCTCGAGAAGAAGTCGCCGAGCCCGGAGGTGTGGTCGAGCAGCTGCGCGACGGTGATTGCGCGCAGGTCGCTCGGCAGCTCGGGCAGGTAGCGGCCGATCCGGTCGTCGAAGCGGAGCTTGCCCTCCTCGACGAGCCGTGCGACCGCGACCGCGGTCAACGGCTTGCCGAGCGAAGCGAGGTTGAAGCGCGTGCCGAGCCGGTTCGGCTCGCGCGTGGCGCGGTCGGCGAGCCCGTAGTGGCGCTGCAGCACGGGACGGCCGTCTTTCGCGATCAGGACGTCGCCCGAGAAGCGGCCGGCAGCCGCGATTCGCTTCAGCGACGCCGCGATGCCGGGCAGCGCGCCGTCGTGCGCGGCCGACCCCGCCGGCGCGAGCGCGAGGAACGCCACGACGACCGCGAGCATCGGACGCATCGATCGACGGTACGCCCCCGACATGAAAGGAAGCTAAGGCGTCGCCGTTCTTGACAGCAGCTGGAGCGGCGGCGTTAGATCGGCGCCTCGGCTCTGCGACCCCCAGGAGGACCGATGTCTGAGACGGCTGCCCCGAACATCCCCGACGTTCCGATCTCGGCGGATGAAGACGCGAGGCTCGAGAGCCTCGGCTACCACCCGCAGCTCAACCGCGTCCTCGGGTTCTTCGAGAACTTCGCCGTCGGTTTCACCTACCTGTCGCCGATGGTCGGCATCTACTCGCTGTTCATCCTCGGCGTCGCGCTGGCAGGGCCGGCGTACATCTGGCTGACGTTCATCCCGCTGATCGGGATGTTCTTCGTCGCTCTCGTGTTCGGCGAGCTCGCCAGCCACTACCCGGTCGCAGGCGCTCTCTACCAGTACTCCAAGTTCTCGGTCGGCGCCGCGTACGGCTGGTTCGTCGGCTGGTTCTACGGGATCGCGCTGCTGGTCACCGTGGCCGCGGTCGACACGGGCTCGGTCGGGTACATCACCGCGCTCTCGCACAACTGGTTCGGGACGAACTGGGATCCGACGAACCACACGACCGTCCTCCTGATCACGCTCGTCCTCCTGGCGATCCAGACCACGCTCAACATCACCGGCGCCAAGGTGATGGGCCGCGTCGCGCAGTTCGGCGTCGGCGTCGAGATCCTCGGGACGCTCGGGATCGCACTGATCCTCGCGATCCACGGCTTCCACCACGGCCTCGGCTTCCTGTTCTCGACCCAGGGCGCGACGCACGCGTCGTCGAACGTCTACGGCATCGGCTTCAGCAGCTGGACGGCGGCCGCGCTCGTCGCCGTGCTCGCGCCGGTCTACATCTTCTACGGCTTCGAGTCGTGCGGCGACATCGCCGAGGAGACGAAGGACGCCGGCAAGAAGATCCCTCAGGCGATGCGCTGGGCGTTGATCTGGGGCGGCATCGGCTCGCTGATCCTGACCGCCGCGCTCCTGCTCGCGATGCCGAAGCACGACCCGATCGGAGCGACCTTCAAGGGCGGCGGCATCCCGGCGATCCTCGGCCAGCTGTCGAGCGGGATGCAGGACTTCCTGCTCGTCCTGATCATCTTCGCGTTCTTCTCCTGCGGCACGTCGGTGCAGGGCGCAGGGAGCCGGCTCGCGTTCTCGTTCGGCCGCGACGGCGCGCTGCCGGCCTCGCAGTGGCTGTCGAAGGTGCACGCACGGTTTCGGACGCCGGTGAACGCGCTGATCGTCGGGGCGCTCGTCTCGGTGCTGTTCGTCGCGCTCGTCTACTACCAGCCCAAGCACAACGTCGACCTGGGCTTCATCACCTACCCGGCGAACACGACCGCGCTCTACTCGCTGGTCTCGTTCGGCGTCAGCGGCATCTACCTGTCGTTCCTGCTCGCGGTGATCGCGTCGATCGTCGCGCGGGCGCGCGGTTGGGTGCCCGAGGGCGCGTTCAGGCTCGGGAAGTGGGGCTGGACGGTGTGCATCATCGCCGCTGCCTACCTTGGGCTGATGCTGCTGAACGTGGTCGTGCCGACCGGCCTCTCCAGCGGGCGGGCGCTCTTCAACCTCGACTGGATCACGCTGCTCGTGATGGTGATCATCGCGGTCGTCGGCGGGCTGTACTTCGTGATCGCACGGCCCGATCGCAAGGTCGGCCAGCACGTGCACGACTCGCTGGAGCCGACCGGGGCC
>DASSQG010000014.1:0-8567 GCA_035702625.1 Gaiellaceae bacterium
CGTCCGAGATCGGCGGCAGCAGCGCCCCGTCGAGGCCGAGCTCGTCGAGCAGCTCGCTGTCCCAGCTCCGCTCATGGAGGTTCACGAGCCCCGTGCCGGAGGCGGTGGAGAGCGACGTGCGGAGCTCGCCCGTGAGCTGCAAGAAGAGGTAGTCGGCGAACGAGACCGCGCGCCGGGCGCGCGCGAGCACGCCCTCCGCGCGCAGCCAGTCGAGCTTCGCCGGCCAGAAGCTCGGGTGGAACGTGCAACCGGTGCGCTCGTGCACCTCGCGCGCGTCGAGCCGCTCGGCGAGCGCTTCGGCCTGTGGCGCCGGGCGGCGGTCCTGCCAGAGCAGCACGGGCGTCAGCGGGCGGTCGCGCTCGTCGAGCAGGAGCAGGCTGTGCCAGAAGCACGAGATCGCGACCGCGTCCTCCTCACCGGCCTCGCCGAGCACCGCCTGGACCGCATGCAGGAGCTCGTCGGCGTCGAGCTGTCCATGCCGCGACGCGTACGACCTGCGCGCGGGCTCGGCGGCCTCTCGCCCACGCTCGTCGTACGCGCCGGCGCGCGTCGAGGAGCTGCCGACGTCCAGCGCGAGCACCCGCATACGCTTAGAGCATGCCGATCGTCACGGCCTCCAACCTACGCAAGGAGCTCGCCGGCTCGCTGCTCTTCGAGGGCGTCTCGTTCAGCGTCGACCGCCGCCAGCGGCTCGCGCTCTCCGGCCCGAACGGCGCCGGCAAGACGACGCTGCTGCGGATGCTCGTCGGCGAGAGCGAGATCCACGGCGGCGAGCTCGCCTTCGCGAAGGGCACGCGCATCGCGCTCCACGACCAGCGGCCGCCGCTCGACCGCGGCCTCACGCTGCGCGAGTACGCGCTCACCGGCGCGCGCGATCTGGTCGAGACGGAAGAGGAGCTCCGCCGGCTCGAGCAGGCGATGGCGGGAGGCGACCATGCGCAGGCGACGCTGACGCGGTACGCCGAAGCGCAGGCCCGGCTCGAGCACGCGGGCGGCTACACCTGGCGCGACCGCGCCGCCGCGGTGCTGCGCGGCCTGGGCTTCGCCGAGCGCGACCTCGACCGCCCGCTCGAGACGTTCTCGGGCGGCGAGATCACGCGCGCGTCGCTGGCCCGGGCGCTCGCCGGGGATCCCGACCTGCTGCTGCTCGACGAGCCGACCAACCACCTCGACGTCGAGAACCTCGAATGGCTCGAGCAGGAGCTGCAGTCGCTCGACGCCGCGGTGATCCTCGTCGCGCACGACCGGTGGTTCCTCGAGGCGGTCACGACCGGCGTGCTCGAGCTGGAGGCCGGGCGCTCGCTCTTCTTCCCGGGGCCGTGGCATGTCTGGCGGCTCGAGAAGGCGGCGCGGGCGCAGCACGCGGCGAGGACGGCCGAACGGGTGGGCACCGACATCGCGCGGCTCGAGCGGTTCGTCGAGCGCTTCCGCTACAAGAAGTCCAAGGCCAAGCAGGCGCAGGCCAAGCTGACGCAGATCAAGCGGCTGGAGTCCGAGCGCGGCGCCGCGCGCGGGGAGTACGAGCTGCTGACGCGGAGCAGCCGCTCGCTCGGGTTCGACTTCCTCAAGCCGCCCCGCAGCGGCCGGACGGTGATCGAGGCGGAGGGCCTCGACGTCTCCGCCGGCGACAAGTCACTGCTCCACGACGCGTCGTTCGTGCTCGAGCGGGGCGAGCACGTCGGCCTCGTCGGGCCGAACGGCTCCGGCAAGACCACGCTGCTCGAAACGGTGCTCGGCGGGCGCGACGCCGGCGACGGCCGCATCCGCCTCGGCCACGGCGTGGTGCCGGCGTACTTCTCGCAGCACGAGGTCGAGCTCGACGAGCGCGGCAGCGTCCTCGACTGCGCACAGCGCGCGACCGGGCTGTCGCGGCCGCAGGCGCAGAACCTGCTCGGACAGTTCCTCTTCTCCGGGTGGGAGGCGCACGAGAAGCCGGTGACCGCGCTGTCGGGAGGCGAGCGGCGGCGGCTGGCGCTGGCGCTCGTCGTCGCGTCGGGCGCGAACCTGCTCGTGCTCGACGAGCCGACCAACCACCTCGACCTCGAGAGCCGCGAGGCGCTGGAGGTCGCGCTCGACGCCTTCCCGGGAACGGTGCTGCTCGTCTCCCACGACCGCGCGCTGCTCGACGCCGTCGCGCACCGGCTGCTCGCGATCGAGCACGAGACGCTCGAGTCGTTCGACGGCGGCTGGGCCGAGTACGCAAAGCGGCGCGAGGAACCCGCGCCCGCGCCCGAGCCTGCGCCGAAGCCGCGCAAGGAAAAGCCCCGGCGCGAGCGCCCGCCGCGACCGAGCGAGATCGAGCAGCTCGAAGGCCGCATCTCGCAGCAGGAGCAGGCGGTCGCCGAGCTCGAGCGCCGCCTCGCCGACGACTGGGGCGACGTCGACGCACTCGCCGCGCACCGTCAGGCGCGCGAGGAGCTACAAGCCTTGATCTCGCGCTGGGAGCGGCTCTTCGAGGAGGCCCAGGCCTAGCCGCGCGTCGCGTATTGGCGCGCCTCGCGCCGGTTGCGGTACCAAGTCCGGCCGGCCATGCCGACCAAGACCAGGACGAACGCGGCCAGGACACCGATCGGCACAAACCAGTAGAGCTTGCTCTGCTGCGGCTGGTTGAACTGCGCGTCGGATTGCGGGTGAGACGGGGCCGCTGCTGCCTTGGCCTTCGCCTTCTGGCGCGTCGCCTTGCGCGACCGCTTCGCGGCCGCTTCCTGCTTCGCGGCCTGCGCCTTCGCCTTGGCCTTCGCGCTCGCCGACAGCGCCGGCGGCCCGTGGAACTTCTTCGGCATCCAGTAGTCGACGAGCCACTTGCCGTCCTTGCCCTTGACGAGCTCGACGTCCGCGGTCAGCTGCGAGTAGCCGGAGCCAGGCTTCGGGAACAGGTAGACCTCCATGCCGACCGCGTCGGCGTACGAGTACTCGACGTAGCCCGTGTTGAGACCCTTGTCGAGCGCCGGGTAGGGAACGACCGGCAGGTCGCCGCTCTGCCATTGCTTGCGGCTGAACCCTTCGCGCAGGCTCGGCGCCGAGACGTTCCAGGAGCGGCCGACATCCTGGCGGTCGACAGCCGTGAGGATGAACTGCCGCAGGACGCGTCCGACCTCGCGCCGCCGCTGCGCCGTGAACGGCGCGTTCTTCGGCTGGCTGTAGCCGGGGACGTTGACGTTCGGCCCGGTGGCGTTTTCCGGGTTGCCGGGCTGCGAGAAGTGGATGCCGAGGACGATCAGCGGCACGACGATGCCGACGACGATCCCAAGGCGAATCAGTCGCCGGCGCTGGCGAGGAGAATCGAGCAGACCCACCCCGGCATTCTGCCGATTCGGTCAGTCCTGCTTCTCGAACATCGCGACGACCGCTTCCGCGACGACGTTCATCGGCCTCCCGGAGACCTGACTCGCCTTGCGCAGCCTCGCGAAAGACTCCTGCTCGCTCAACCCTTCGCGCTCCATCAGGAGGCCCTTTGCCCGCTCGATCACCTTCCGCGAGGCGAGCGCCTCGGCGAGCGAGTCGGCCTGCTCGCGCAAGGCGAGCAGCTCGTCGTGCCTCGCTCGAGCGGTGCGGATCGCCGGGAGCAAATCCTGCTCGCGGAACGGCTTGACGAGGTAGCCGAAGACGCCGGCCTCGAGCGCGCGCGCGACGAGCTCGTCCTGACCGTACGCGGTCAGCATCACGATCGGGATCGGCCGCTCGTCGAGGATCTTCCGCGCCGCCTCGATGCCGTCGAGGCGCGGCATCTTGACGTCGAGCACGGCGAGGTCGGGCAGCTCGGAACGGGCCAGCTCGACGGCCTCTTGGCCGTCCCTGGCTTCGGCGCAGACCTCGAATCCGGCGCGCTCGAGCAGCTCGCGCAGGTCGAGGCGGATGATCGTCTCGTCTTCGGCTACGAGGATGCGGATCCGTCGAGTCTAAGCTCGCGCCGTAGACTCGCCGGGTGAACGGCTGCTGTACGCGGGGCTACGAGCGGTTCTTCGGCGCCCGGGTGGCGCGCCGCGACGCCAAGCGGTACCGGCGGCGCGGGCTCGACGGGACGGCCCAGCGGCTGGTCGACGAGCTCGGTGCTCGTGGCGTCGAAGGCGCGACCGTGCTGGAGCCGGGCGGCGGCGTCGGCGCGATCGACCTCGAGCTGCTGAAGCGCGGTGCCGGGCACGCCACGGTGGTCGAGCTGTCGCACGGGTACGACGAGGAGGCGGCCGTCCTCGCGCGGGAAGCGGGCGCCGAGGCGCAGCTCGAGCGGCGGCACGGCGACTTCGTCGAGGAGGCCTCGCTGGTCGACGACGCCGACGTCGTCGTGATGCATCGTGTGGTCTGCTGCTACCCGGACCCGGAGCGGCTGGTCGGCGCCGCCGGGGAGCGCGCGCGCCGCCTGCTGGCGCTCAGCTTCCCGCGCGACACCTGGTGGCTCCGCTGGGCCTCGCGCGCGGGCAACGTCTGCTTCCGCCTGATCGGCGGGATCGAGACGTACATCCACCCGCCGGAGCTCGTCGAGCGCTCGGCCGAGCGCGCCGGCCTGACGACCGTGCTGCACGAGCCCGCCGGCCGCATCTGGCGCATCGCCGTGTTCGAGCGCCGCTAGCGCCGTCCGGCGCGCGTTAGATGTTCACGCGCGCGCGGCCCCACCCGGGTGGGGATGAGAGTCCACCCGCCGCCCGCTGAGAGCGTACCGCCGAACCTGTCACGTGTCCGTCTCGTGACCGTGCCGATTGCGTGACAGCGCGTCCACAGCAGCCGTCACGCCGGGAAGACGACCTCTGCACGCAGGCCGCCGTTCGACTCCAGGGCGAGCGTCCCGCCCAGCTCGTCCCGCACGAGTGCCCGCACGATCGACAACCCGGTTCCGGACACCGGCTCGCCGTCCACGCCCGCGCCGTCGTCGGCGATTGCCAACACGACGTCTCCGTCGCGCCGCGCCAGCTCCACCCGCACCGAGTTGCCGCCGTGCTCGAGCGCGTTCTGCAACAGCTCCGAGAAGACCAGCGCGAGCGCGGTCGCCCGGTTGCCCGCCAGCGCGACCGGCTCCAGCGACGCCTCGATCGTCTTCGCCGCCCCGAGCCCCTGCACCAACATCGCGCGCAGCCGGTCGAGCAGCTCGTCCAGCTCGACGTCGTCGTCGCGCCGCTCCGTCAGCACCTCGTGCACGGCCGCGATCGCGAGGATCCGGTTGACCGAGTCCTCGAGTGCCTTGTGCGCGTCCACGTCGTCGGCGCGCGCCTGCAATCGCAGCAGCGACGCCACCGTCTGCAGGTTGTTCTTGACCCGGTGGTGGATCTCCTGCGCCAGCACGCCGCGCAATACGGCGCGGCCGTGCTCGAGCGCCACCGCCGCGTGGCTCGCGATCGACCCGAGCAGCGCGCGGTCGTCCGCCGTGAACGGCGTGTCGCGGTCGCAGACGAGCTCTCCGACTTGCCGCCCCTTCCAGCGCAGCGGCACGCGCACCGCGTGCTTGCCGGCGCGGCCCTCAGGCCACACGACCTCGCCGTCCTCCAGCACGATCGCGGCGCCGGTCGCGCCCAGCGCGTCGACGGTCGCCTCGACGATGCCCTCGAGCGACTCCTCCAAGTAGAGCGACTCCGAAACCGCCTCGGAGATGCGGGCCAGCGCCTCGAGCTCGACCACCCGCCGCTGCGCCTGCGCGTAGAGCTTCGCATGCTCGATCGTCTGCGCGACCTGCGCCGCTATCGCGAGCAGGAGGTCGATCTCCGCCGTCGAGAACTCGCGGGGGGCACGCGTGCGGACGTTCAGCGCGCCCTCGAGCTTCGCCCGCGCGAGGATCGGGACCGCCAGGATCGACTCGTACTCGTCCTCGGGCAGGTTCGGGAACGCCTTGAAGCGCTCGTCGAGGTGCGCCTGCGCCGCGATCATCACCGGCTCGCGCAACGCGGCCGCGGTGCCCGTGATCCCCTCGCCGGGCCGCATCCGCGGCCGCCCGGTCATCTCCTCGACCCGCGTGCCGCGCGTCGCGCGCAGGACGAGCTCGTCGGCCTGCTCGTCGTAGAGGTAGACGAAGCAGGCGTCGGCGCCGAGCGCGTCCGCGACCTCGCGGGCGACGAGCGAGAGCACCTCTTCGAGGTCGAGCGACGAGTTGACGGCCGCGATCGTCTCCGTCAGCAGGCGGAGGTGCCGGGCCGTGTCGTCCACTCACCGATTGTAGGGTTGCCCCGGTGAGCACCTACCAGTGGCTGCTGGTGTTCCACGTCACCGGGGCGTTCCTGCTGCTCGGTGGCGGCGCGTTCGCGGCGTCGCTGAACCTGATCGCGCTCGGACGCGACCGGCCCAGCGACATCGTGCTCCTCTTCGGCCTGATCCGGATCGCGGTGGTGGCGATCTCGCTCGGGACGCTGCTCGCGTTCGTGTTCGGCCTGTGGCTCGTGCACGAGGCGAACTACCGCTACGGCGACGGCTGGGTGATCGCCGCGATCGTGACGCTGATCGCCGCCAACGCCCTCGGCGGCGCCGGCGGCCGCCGCGACGAGAAGACGGCGCAGCTCGCGCGCAAGCTCGCGGCCGACGGAGACGAGCCGAGCGCCGAGTTGCGTGCGCGCGTCCACGACCCGATCTCGCTCGGGCTGAGCTACGGCAGTGGCCTGCTGCTCGTCCTCGTCCTCGCGCTGATGATCTGGAAACCGGGCGCGTGATGCTGGCGCTGATCCGGCCGGACGCATGGAATCTGCCGCTCTTCCTGCACGTGCTCGGGGCGACGGTGCTGTTCGGCACCGTCGGCGTCGTCGCCGTCGCAGGGTTCGCCATCCGGCGCGGTACCGACCACCAACTGCTGCTCGCGCGCGTCGCGCAGCGCACGTACATGCTCGGCGTGATCCCCGCGTACATCGTCATGCGCGTCGGCGCGCAGTGGATCGACGGCAAGGAATTTCCGAACGGGAACGAGCCCGGCTGGGTAGGCGTCGGCTTCCTGGTCTCCGACGCGGGCGCGCTGCTGCTGGTCGTCGTCGGGATCCTGCTGGCGGTCAGGCGGGAGCGGATCCTGCTCGCCGTGCCGCTGCTGACGGGGCTCTACGTGCTCGCCCTCGGCGTGGCATGGGTCTCGATGTCCGGCAAGCCCTAGGCGCAGAGGGTCGTCACCGCGGTCGGCACGCCGGTCGAGCGGTGACCGCGCCGGTCGACGTTGACGATGGTGTAGCGGTAGCCGGTGCAGGGTCGGGCCGAGGCATCGCGGAAGCGCGCCGCGCGCCCGCGGTAGACCACCGTCGAGCCCGACCTCGCTTCCTGGCTCCGGAGCACGAGCACGCGCGCCGAATCGGAGGGCCGCAGCCACTGGAGCAGAACGCCGTCGCGGCCGACGCGCGCCTCGACGCCCAGCACGTTCGTGGCCCAGTCGAGCCGCGCATGCCGCCGCCGCTGGGGCGGCAACGACGCGACCGTGTTCGGCCGCGAGGGCTTCGCCTTCTGCGGCCGCTTCGCGGTCGTCGTCGCGTGTCGGACCTTCGGCGGCCGCAGCGCCGGCCGCTTCGTGGTCGTCTTCGTCGTAGCTGTCGGCGACGGCGCCGGCGGCGGCGCAGGGACAGCGACACGGACCTCCAACTTCGTCCCCGGCGCCCCGGTCTGGTGGTTCCCGAGGAGCGTCCCGGAGGCCGCCCCCGCCACGAAGATCACGATCGCCAGAGCGAGCGCCCGAGGCCAGCGCCGCCGCCGAACCTCCCGCTCTGCAGGCGGTTCGGGCACAGGGATCGGCGCGACCGGCGGCGGCGGCCTGGGCCGTTCTCGTGGCTCGGGCAGCAGCTCTCGCGCGCGCCGGGCAAGCTCGGGATCGACGAGCGCGAGCTCGGGGCTGATCGGCCCGAGTTCGGCGTCGGTCGGAATCGAGCCGAGCGGCGGCCCGTGTGTGTGGAGCGCGTCCTGGCCCGCGTCCATCGCCACAGTCTTACAAGCGCTCCGGCGGCGCGGGCGACGCCCACGTGTCAAGACCGAAGATCCCGCTGTTTACGGAGACTTCGCCAGGTTCGAGCAGGAGTCGGCCGACGAATCGTGTATAAGACCGCCTTCAGCCCAGAGCCAGAGGCCAGCTGGCGTATGGGGTCGGATCCGGTGGCCAGCCGAGATCCGTCACTCATGCTCCTACGGGAGCGCATCGAGGGATAGCCGCCAGCTTGCCCCGACAGAAGGGGGAAAGCAATGACTACGCCGTCCGTAGTCCGGCGCTTCCGTAACCAGATTCCGCTGCTCGCCATCGCGCTCGTCATCGGCGCGACCATCTCGGGCGCGGGTCCGGCGCTCAGCGCGCTCCCCTCAGGGGCCGACGTCACCACGGCGTCGACGTGGGGCACGACCGTGACGCTCGCCCGTCCTTCCACCGTGGTGGCTGGCGACGTTCTCGTCGCTTCGATCAACGCACGGCTCTCGAGCAGCTCTGCGATCACGGCCCCGACCGGGTGGAACCTGATCAGGCGCGACAGCTCCTCCCCCGGCTACGCCTCGCTCACCCAGGCCCTCTACTACAAGGTCGCCGGTTCCTCCGAGCCGGCGAGGTACGCCTGGTCGCTCGGCTCCACCTCCTCCGCGACCGGCGCCATCCTCAACGTCAAGGGCGTCGACCGGACAACACCTGTCGACGCGCACAG
>DASSQG010000015.1:0-14235 GCA_035702625.1 Gaiellaceae bacterium
GCACCCGCGAGGGGCTCGTGGCCGGGCTGACGGCGGAGCCGTACGAGCGCCGCGTCGTCCTGCCGCACGAACGCACGCACCGCGGGCCGAAGGAGGGCCGCCTGCGCCTGATGCGCGAGGTGCAGGCGCAGCTCGAGCCGCTGTTCTTCCTGTACGAGGGCGCCGCGCCCGCCGGCCGGCCCGACCGCGCGCCGGACCTCGAGGTCGCAGGCGCACGGCTCTGGCGCCTGCCGCCCGACGGGATCGAGGAGGCGTTCGCCGAGCGCCAGCTGCTGATCGCCGACGGCCACCACCGCTACGAGACGACGCTCGCCTACGGCAAGGGGACGAACGTGCTCGCCGTGCTCGTCAGCCTCGACGACCCCGGCCTGATGATCTTCCCGACCCACCGCGTGTTCGAGCGCGAGCCTGCCGAGCGGCTGCCGGCCGACGAGCGCCTCGCCGACGCCGCCGCGGCTCGTGCGGCGCTCGACGACGTTCCGTCGGACCGTGCGGCCGCGCTGCTCTACCGCGACGGCAGCTTCGAGTTGAGCGTCGACGGGAACGAGCTCGACGTGCAGCTCGTCGACCGCCTCGGCCACGAAGGGATCAGCTACACGCCCGACTGGGACGCGGCCGTGCGCGCGGTCGACGAGGGGCAGGCGGAGGTCGCGGTGCTGATGCGGCCGACGCGGATCGAGGACGTCTTCGCGGTGGCGCAGCGCGGCGAGACGATGCCGCAGAAGAGCACCTACTTCTATCCGAAGCTCGTCAGCGGGCTGCTGTTCCTGCCGTTGGCGTGACGGACTGGCTCGCCGTCAGCCGCGCGGCGGTCGAGGACGTCCGCGGCGTGCTCGTCGAGCTGCCGACGCGGGCCGAGCGGGAGCCGGTCGTGGGCGAAGGCGAGGGCGGCGACGAGACGACGGCCGTGGACGCCGCCGCCGAGAGCGCGATCCTCGCGCGGCTGAAGCCGATCGAGGGCACGACGATCGTCTCCGAGGAGGTCGGGATCGTCGGCGACGGCCCGACCAGGATCGTGGTCGATCCGATCGACGGCTCGCTGAACGCGAAGCGCGGGATCCCGTTCTTCGCGGTGTCGATCGCGGTCGCGGACGGCGAGACGATGGACGACGTCGTCTTCGGCTACGTCTACGACTTCGGCAGCGACGAGGAGTGGGTCGGCGAGCGCGGCGCCGGAGTCCGGCTGAACGGCGAGTTGCTCGACGGCACGCGCCCGAACGAGCAGATCGAGATCCTCTCGTTCGAGGCGACGCTCACCTCGAGCATCGCCGAGAAGGCGGCCGCAATGGTCGGTCTCGCGTACCGGCTGCGCGTGATGGGCTCGCTCGCGCTCTCGCTCTGCCACCTGGCCGCCGGGCGCGTGGACGCCGTGTGCTCGCTCAAGCCGGCGCGCGCAGTCGACATCGCGGCCGCGCAGCTGCTCGTCCGCGAGCAGGGACTGGCGCTGGAGCTGCCGGAGGCGCCGCCGTTCGGCGCCGCGCCGCTCGACATCGAGGGCCGCTCCCGCGTCGTCGCGGCAGCGACGCCCGAGGTCTGCGAGCGTCTCTTCGCCGCCCTGCGGTGAGCGAGATCCGCATCGGCTGCTCCGGCTGGAACTACCAGCACTGGCGCAACGGCGTCTTCTACCCGCCGCGGCTGGCCGCCCGCCGCTGGCTCGACTTCTACTCCGCGCACTTCGATACGGTCGAGATCAACTCGACCTTCTACCGCCTCCCCCGCGAGACGGCGGTCGCGAACTGGGTGCGCGAGAGCCGGCCCGGGTTCCTGTTCGCGGTGAAGATGAGCCGGTACACGACCCACATCAAGCGGCTGCGCGACCTCGGTCCGAGCATCGCGCTCTTCTACGACCGCATCCGTCCCTTTCTCGGCTCGCCCAAGTTCGGGCCGGTGCTGTGGCAGTTGCCGCCGGACTTCCGCCGCGACGACGACCGTCTCGCGTCGGCGCTCGCGCAGCTCCCGGCCGGGCGCCATTGCTTCGAGTTCCGGCACGAGAGCTGGTTCGCCGAGCCCGTCTATGCGCTGCTGCGCGAGCACGGCATGGCGCTCGTGATCGGCGACGACCCGCGGCGGCCGTTCCAGACCTACGAGCTGACCACCGACTGGACGTTCATCCGCTTCCACAGCGGCACGCGTGGCCGCGGCGGCAACTACTCGCAGACCGAGCTCGAGGAGTGGTCCCGCCGGATCGAGGCCTGGGCCGGCGTTGGCGACGTGTACGCGTACTTCAACAACGACTGGAACGGCTATGCGTTGCGCAACGGCGCCACGCTGCAGCGGCTGCTCGGCGTCACGCCCTACTGCGCTACGGAGTGACCGGCACGACCGCGCCGTTGAGCTGGTCGAGCACCCAGAGGGTCGAGCCGACGACGACGGAGTCTCTCGGCTGCGCCCCGGCGTGGACGGCCGCGAGGAACGTGCCGCGCACCGGGTCGAGCGCGAGCACGTAGCGCCGGTCGTAGACCGTCAGCCAGACGCGGCCGCCGGCATAGGCGATGCCGCTCCCGCGGCCAGGCAGGCGAACCCGCCGGACGACTCGCCGCGTCCCGGTGTCGACCAGCGCGGCGGTTCCGTCGAAGGTCGACACCCAGAGGCCGTTCGGCGTGCTTGCGAGTGCGTCCACGTCCGGTGCGACGTCGATCGCGGCACCGGTGAGGGCGCCCGTGGCGGGGTCGAGCGAGACGAGCGTGCCGTCCTGCAGGCCGATCCAGATCAGGTTCCCGACCGGGAGCAGCGTCGAGGCGCCTGACGGCAGTCGCACGGTCGCGGAGACGAGGTCGGTCGCCGGGTCGATGCGCTTCGCGCTGCCGTCGAGGTTCCCCGTCCAGACCTGACCTGCCGCGTCGACGGCGAGCGAGGTCGGCTGGCCGCCGACGGCGATCCGCGCGACGATTGCGTTCGTGGCCGGGTCGACGCGCACGACCTGCCCGCCGTCGTAGACCGAGACCCACACCGCAGACGCCGTCGCCGCGATGCCGCCGAGTTGGCCGCCGATCGCGACCCTCGCCGTCACCTGGCGCGTGTCGGCGTCGACGCGGACGGCGCTCCCGCCGGAGCCGTCGGACACCCAGAGGTCGCTCCCGGCGGCGGCGATGCCGACCGGCTGGCCGCCGACATCGACGGGCTTCGGCTCGCGCTGCGCGACGACGACGGCCGCGCGCGCCTTCCGGCTGGGGCGGCCGCCGCGCATCACGGCCCAGGCGGAGATCGTGTGCCGGCCGGGCGAGAGACGCAGCCGCGTCGTGCGGCTGCAGGTGCGCGGGCGCCCGCCGTCGACGGCGCAGACGAGCCGGCGCGTCCGCGGGCGTGAAGCGAGGCGCACGACGACGGGAGAGTCCTGAACGGGATCGAGCGAGATGCGTGGTGGCGGCGCGGCCAGAGCGAACGAGGCGAGGGCGACGACGATCACGCCGTCACCCTAGCAGCGTATCTTTACGCTGTAAAGAATGGCCAGGACGAGACGCATCACCGAGGAGCAGATCGCCGACGAGGCGCTCGCGCTCGTGGACGCCGAGGGACTCGACGCGCTGACGATGCGCGCGCTCGGCCGGCGGCTCGGCGTCGAGGGCATGGCGCTCTACACCTACTTTCGCAGCAAGGACGACCTGCTCGACGCGGTCGGCACGCGGATCCTCGAGGCGATCGACACCGCGTTCGACCGGTCGCTCCCCTGGCAGGAGCGCATCCGTCGCGGCGCGCTCGCGTGGGCCGCCATGCAGGCGGGCCATCCGCGGGCGTTCCCGCTCGTCTATCGCGGCGGCGTCCGCACGAACGCCGTGCCGCTGCTCACGGAAGAGCTGCTCGACGCGCTGCGCTCGGCCGGCTTCGACGAGCGTGGGGCGGCGCTTGCCTACCAGAGCGTCGTCGTCCTGATCGACGCCGCGCTGCTCGGCCGCGGCACGTCGACCGACGCCGACCTCCACGCCGCGTGGCGAAACGCGCAGGAACGGCTCGACCCGCAGACGTTCCCGCGCTTCCACGAGATCGCGCCGCACGGGGCCACGCTGGGCTGGGAGGAGATCCTCGAATCGGGCCTCGACCTGCTCCTGCGCGGGTTGGAGCAACGGCTGGCGGCCTAGCGCCGCTACGCTCAGAGCGCGATGGAAGCGCAGCGCGAAGCGATCCTGAAGGCGCTCGAGCAGGTGATCGACCCCGAGCTGAAGCGGAACGTGGTCGAGCTCGACATGGTGCGCGACGTTCGCATCGAGGGCGGCGACGTCACGGTCGGGATCGCCCTGACGGTCGCGGGCTGCCCGCTGCGCTCGAGCTTCGAGCAGCAGGTGGCGCAGGCGCTCGCGCCGGTCGACGGCGTGCAGCGGGTCTCGCTCGAGTTCGGCGTGATGACTCCGGACGAGCGGAGCGCGCTGACCGCGCGGCTACGCGGCGCGGTGACCGAGCGGACGAAGGGCATTCAGCTGGACCGTTCGACCCGCGTGATCGCCGTCGCGAGCGGCAAGGGCGGCGTCGGCAAGTCGACCCTGAGCGCGAACCTCGCCGCAGCCTTCGACCGCCTCGGCCAGCGCACCGGCATCCTCGACGCCGACGTCTACGGTCATTCGATCCCGCACCTGCTCGGCATCCACCAGAAGCCGGTCGCGGTCGACCGCATGATCGTCCCGCCGGTGCGCGGCGAGCTGAAGCTGATGTCGATCGGCTTCTTCCTCGAGGACAACGAGCCGGTGATGTGGCGCGGGCCGATGCTGCACCGTGCGCTCGAGCAGTTCCTCACCGACGTGCACTGGGGCGAGCTGGACACGCTCGTCGTTGACATGCCGCCTGGCACCGGCGACGTCTCGATCTCGCTCGGCCAGTTGCTGCCGCGCGCGGAGGCGGTGATCGTGACGACGCCGCAGCCGCTCGCGCAGGAGGTCGCCGCGCGGGCCGCGCTGATGGCGCGCAAGACGAACATGCGCCTGCTCGGCGTGGTTGAGAACATGAGCGGCGACGCCTTCGGGCGTGGCGGCGGTCAGCGACTCGCGGACGAGCTCGAGGTGCCGCTGCTCGGCACGGTGCCGCTCGATCCGAGGCTCCGCGAGGCCGGCGACGAAGGCGAGCCGATCGTCGAGCGCGACCCGGGCTCCGAGCCGGCGTTGGCGATCACCGCCCTGGCCGAGGCGATCGTCGGGACGAAGCGCGAGCAGGGGATCGGGATCGTGAAGTCCCTGCCTGTGCTCTCCTAGAGGTTCACCCGCGTGATGCGGGTGCCCACCACTCCCGCCCTCCGACACGATACGAGTGAAATCGTCGCGTGTCCGTGACGCGTTCGTGACGGAACTGCGACGAAGCGTGCGGGGCTGGCCTCTTAGAGGTACTGGGTTCGCTTGAGGAAGGCGCGCAGCGTGCGCTCGTACGCGGCCGGCTTCAGGTCGCCGTGCACGCGGCCGGTTCTCGAGAGCGCCGCGATCGACTGGAAGGCGACCCGGCAGCGGCCGAGCATGCACTGGTCGGCGGCCCAGGCGGCCATGATCCCCTGGTTCGTCAACTTCGTCCGGCCTCGCGCCATCGCCTCGTGCCAGAGCGCAGCCGAGTCCCGCTTGATCTCCGCGGGATAGGCCTTCGTTACGACGATCAGCTTGCCGGCGCGGTAGGCGAGGATCCGCACCGGCCAGCGCGAGTCGGCGAAGTCCGCGAAGGCGTACGAGAAGCGGTCGTCGCGCGTGACGAGCTCCTGGCGGCCGTCGTGGTCGAGGTCGGCGAGCACGTAGTTGACGTTGCCCCACACGTGGACGAGCGGCCGGTAGTGCTCCGTCGCCGCGTCCCAGCGGTAGACCTGCGTGTACCAGCAGCAGTGCGCGCCGCCCCAGTAGAGGTCGAGCAACACCTCTGGCTCGCCGTCCCCATCGAGGTCGCTCAGCGAGACCGAGCGCTTGTGGGAGAAGAAGCCGGCCGGCTGCGCGTTGGCGGTGCCGCTGCTCACAGGCGGCTTGCGCACGTTGGCCGAGAAGCGCGTCGTCCCGTCGCGGCTGATCGCGATGTGCTGCCGCGAGAAGCGGAACGTCGCCGCGTCCCACGAGTAGCTGAAGACGGCCTGAACCGTGCCGGTCTGCGCCCGTTCCACGTGTGGCCTGGGCGCGGCTGCGGCGTTCGTCGCGAAGACGGCGCCGAGCACGACGGCGAGCACTGCGACCCCTTTCACGCAGCCGTTATAGCCGTGAACGCCGAAGGGCGCCAGACGGCGCCCTCCAGGTGCTCCAGCGGACCCCGGGGCTTCGTTGCGAGGCCCCCGCTGAAACCAGAGACTAAGACGCCGTCGGTCGGCGGAAAGCTGTGCCGCTCCGTAAGGATTTCGTGAAGGTGGACGAGCGAGAGGCATTCGAGACGCTGCGCGGGCTCGGTTTCGGCGAGCAGGACGCGGCGACGCTTCACGCACACTTCACGGACGCGGAGCGCCGCGGCAAGAGCGGGCACGGCTACTCGCGCGTCGAGTGGCTCGCGACCCGCCCGTTCGAGCTCGACCCGTCGGCCCGGGCCGAGCGCGTCGTGCGAGAGCCGGGCTACGAGCGCTGGGACGGGAACGGCGCGCTCGGCTACCTGACGCTCGCCGCCGTGGTCGAGGCGCAGCTCGCGGAGCCGCCGGCGCATGCGCGGGTGGTCGTCGCGCAGCGTTGCTTCCCGACGGGGATGCTCGGCTACTGGGCGCGCAAGCTCGCCGAGGGCGGGCTCGTGGCGGCGCTGACGGCGACCTCGCCGCCGCGGCTCGGCCATCCGGCCGGCGGGCCGACGCTGGCTGGGACGAACCCGCTGGCGATCGGGATCCCGTCGCCGCAGGGCGAGCCGCTCGTCAGCGACGTCTCGATGGGCCGCGTCACCTACGGCGCGGTGCTGGCGGGCGAGGCGTCGGCAGACGAGCTCGTTCCCTTCGGCGGCGAGCACGCCCACAAGGCGTTCGCGCTGGCGATCGGGCTGCAGCTGCTCGTAGACGCGCTGGTCGCAGAGCCCGGCTACGGAGCGGTGGTGCTGGTCGCGCGGCCGGAGGCCGACCCGCTACCGGCTTTACGAGCCAGAGCGGCCGGAGCTCGTCTGCCCGGTGAGAGCTAGGAACTCCGGATCGTCCCTGATCGACTCGAAGTCCGAGTCGTCGGGCGCGTATTTGGTGACGACCTCCTTGTCGATCTCCGCGGCGCGGGCGAGGTTCTCGAGCGCCGCGTCGCGGTTCCCGAGCCGCGCCTCCGCGCACGCGAGGTTGTAGTAGCCCTGCCACGCGTCCGGGTACGCCTCGATTCCGGCCTCGAACTCCTTCCGCGCGGCCTCCTCCTGTCCCTGGTTGAGCAGCGACATGCCCGCGAACGTCCACTCCCAGCCGGACGGCTGGAAGACCTCGCCCGGCTTCGCGCCGATGCCGAGGACGGTCGTGTTCGGCTCCTCCGCGAACGCCTCGCGCAACGTTCCGGGGACGCAGTGGACGAGTGTGCCCGCGGGCGCGTCGTGCGACTCGCCGTCGAGGACGAAGCGGGCACGGCCGCTGACGACGACGTACAGCTCCTCGTGACCGCTGTCCTCGCGGTGCTCCTCGACGACGCGCTGGCCGGCTTCCTCGGCCAGGTACGCGTTGACGCCGAAGGCCTGGATGTCGAAGCGCCGGCGGACCGGAAGCCACGTGAGCCCGTCCTGGCCCTCGATCGGGTAGCGCTCGAGCTCGTCGATGCGGGCGACGCGTGTGCTCACGTCTGGCGCCTCAGCTCCTCGAGCACGACGGGGTCGACCTGCTCGACGCCGTCGATCCGCTCCTCCAGGTTCTCGTTGCCGGCCCACGTGAAGAACGCCTCGTCGAGGTCGCCGTCGTAGCCGAGCTTGCCGAGCCGCTGGCGCAGCTCTTGCCCGAGGTCATGGTCGACGTCGAGCCACTGCTCGCGCGGCGTCTTCCCGAAGATCGCCTGGTGCATCGCGTAGATGCGCCGCAGCTCCTCGAGCGGCCGCGGGTGCTCGTCGACGCGCAGGTCGACGACCTCGTCGGAGAGGCCGGCGTACCCCGCGTCGAGCTCGACGACCAGGAGCGCGGACGACTGCTGGCCCCGCCGGTCGCCGCCCGCTGCCTGCGCCGCGTCGAGGCAGTCGAGCAAACGCTCGGCGAGCGGTGCGCCCGCGGTGCGCTCGAAGATCTCGGCGATCGCGTCGACCGTGGCGGCCGAGACGAGGATGTTCCCTTGCGCCGCGTAGCAGGGGCCGGTGCGGCCCCCGGCCCAGTCGAAGCACTCCGAGCCCGTGAAGGTCGCGCTGCCGCCCTTCGCGTCGACCACGCCGAGCTGCCGGTGGTCGCGGCCGTCGTCCGCGGCGGTCAGCCGGTCGACCACCTCCTGCGCGGTCGCACCCTCCTGCAGCAGCGCCAGGCCGTCCGAGCCGTAGCGCGGGTTGGCGTACGCCTGCGTGGCGATCGCGCCGACCTGCGCTGCGGCCCACGGGACGACCGAGCCGACGCCGAGAAACTTCGACTGCGTGGCGACGCCCCACTGGCCGGCCTCGAGGTCGCAGGCCGCGATCGAGTAGGTCGCGACGAGCTCAGCCATACGTCAGCTCGGTCAGGTCGAGCTCGAGCAGCTCGCGCCGGCTCGACGGGACGACGACGCAGGCGACCTCCGGCCGGGCGAGGGCGGTCTTGACCGCGTCGGCAGAGTCGGCGCGCACGACCACGGGACGACCCTGGTCGTGGGCCTCTTTCAACGCCGCTTCGTCGGAGACGCCATCGAGTACGAGTGCGCCCTCGACGTCGAGCTCGCCCTCGACCGTGATCTCGGGGACGAGACGGCCCGTCGCGCCGAACCAGCGCTCTCTCAAACTGTCGTGGTCTCCCCGGGCTGCAGGTCGAGGATGTCGACCCCCGGCGCGTGCTGGCGCAGCTCGTCCGGCGTCCCGGTCAGCACCGGAAACGTGCCGTAATGGCAGGGGATGCAGCGCTTCGACCCGAGCAGCTCGAGCGCCACGCCCGCCTCGCGCGGGTCCATCGTGAAGTAGCCGCCGATCGGCAGCACGGCGACGTCCGGCCCGTAGATCCGCCCGATCAGCTGCATGTCGCCGAAGACGCAGGTGTCGCCGGCGAAGTAGATCGCCGTGCCGTTCGAGAACGTGAGCACGAGCCCGGTGCATTCGCCGGCGTACGTTCCGTCCGGCGTGGCGTTCGAGTGGAAGGCGTTCACGAGCGTGAACTGGACGCCGCCCGCCTCGACCGTGCCGCCCTTGTTCGGCCCCATGTCGGGCACCTGGACGCCCTGCTTGCCGAGCCATTCGTTCAGCTCGAGTAGCGCGACGATCTCGGGCGAGAACTTCTGGCTCAGGGCGACCGTGTCGCCGACGTGGTCCCCGTGCCCGTGCGTGAGGGCGATCACGTCCACGCGTTCCGGCTCGAGCTCGGACTCGGGACACTTCGGGTTCCCGTTCAGGAACGGGTCGACGTAGATCCGTTTGCCCTCTGGCGAGTCGAGGCGGAAGCTCCCGTGACCCAGCCACGTCACCGACACATCGGCCATTCCGAACTCCTTTCCGGACGAGTCCGGTGAGCGTAACGAAGGAGCCTCGGCGGACGCGCCGAACCCCCCTCCATGGCTCGTCGGGCGATACCCGTTGGGCTCGTGATCGCGGCAGCGGCGGCGGACGGGGCGGGGTCTCACCAACTGGCGTTCTACGCGCTCCTCCTCGCGGTCCCGGCCGCGGCGGTCGTCGCGCTCGAGGCGTTCGGGCAGGTGCTCGACGGCGCCGACGAGCACCTCCATGCGCTGCTCTGGACGATCGTGCTCGCGCTGGTCGTGGTCGGCTGCGCGGTTCGCGCGCCCGCGGTGACCGAAGGCGCGGTGCCCACGCTCGCCCGCTCCGCACTGCTCGCGTGCCTCGCGGTCTTCTGCCTCCAGGCCGCGGTCTCGGCGGCGCGAGAGCTTCGCGGCCGCTAGAGAGCCCTCCCAAGCGCGATACCGCCGACCACGGCGGCGACGCCGACGACGATGCTCCCCGCCGCGTCTGCGATCCCGAGCGCGGCGTGCCCCTCCGAGAACAGGTCGTGCGTCTCCTGCGCGAACGTCGAAAAGGTCGTGTACGCGCCGAGGAAGCCGACGACCACGCCCGTCCGCACCCACGTCGGGACGTCGTGCCGGTCGACGAGCATCGCCACCGCCAGGCCGGCCGCGAAGCAGCCCGTGATGTTGATCACGAAGGTGCTCCACGGGAACACGGTCAGCAGGTGGTGCTCGATGAAGCGGTCGAGGCCGTACCGAGACAGCGCGCCGGCCGCGCCGCCGAGTGCCACTGCAAGGACGAGCAGCATGAAGGCTCCCTTCGTCAGTAGGAGCCATCAGCCGTCGCGGCGGTTGAAGGCGGGCTCCATCGCCCGGATTCGGGTCGAAGTCTAGAAGCGCAGCGACTCGGCGGCGTGGCGCGCGATGTCGATCAGCGGTTGCACCGCGAAGAACGAGCCGACAGTGACGACGATCGCGGCGGCGACCGCGGACTGCAGCAGGAGCTCCCTCGGCGGCGAGCCTCCCGCCACGGCCGCGAGCTGCAGCTCCTCGGACGGCCGGAAGTACATCGCCCGGATCACGCCGAGGTAGTAGTAGAGGCTGACCGCGGTCGCGACGACGCCGACGATCACGAGCCAGGTCCAGCCGTGCTCGTAGGCGGCGGAGAAGACGTAGAACTTCCCGACGAAGCCGCCGGTCAGCGGGAAGCCGGCGAAGCCGAGCATGAAGACGGTCATCCCGCCGCCGAGCAGCGGCCGCTCCCAGCCGAAGCCGGCCAGGTTCTCCATCGTCACCGGCCGATTCAGCTCGCGCTCGCGCGCAGCGACGACCGCGAATGCGCCGACGGACATCGCGCAGTACGGAATCAGGTAGTAGAGGAGCGCCCGAGCGCCGAGCGCGTTGTTCGAGGCGATCGCGATCAGCATGAAGCCCGCGTGCGAGATCGACGAGTACGCGAGCAGGCGCTTGAGGTTCGTCTGCACGAGCGCCGCGAGGTTGCCGACCGCAAGCGACGCGCACGCGATCACCGCGACCGCGATCGTCCAGAGCCGCGCCTCCTGCGGGAACGCGGTCACGAGCACGCGCAGCATCAGGACGAGGGCAGCCGCCTTGGTCGCAGCCGACATGAACGCCGTCACGGGCGTCGGCGCACCCTCGTAGACGTCGGGCGTCCACATGTGGAACGGCGCCGCCGACGCCTTGAACCCGAGCCCACCGATCATCAGCGCCAGGCCGGCGACGAGCAGCGCATCGTGGCTCAGGCCCTGTGCGGCGACCTGCCGCGCGATCGCGTGGAACTCGAGCCGCCCGGTGGCGCCGTAGACGAGCGCGGAGCCGAAGAGCAGCATTGCCGAGCCGAAGCCGCCGACGATCAGGTACTTGAGGCCCGCTTCGAGCGAGCCGACGAGCTCGCGGTCGATCGCGCAGAGGATGTAGAGGCTGATCGAGAACCACTCGAGTGCGAGGAACAGCGTCAGCAGCGTGCTCGCCGTGGTCAGGAAGACCATCCCCGCGCCGGCCCACGCGAGCAGCGCGTAGTACTCGGCGATGTGGGTGTCGCTCATCCGCTCGCTGAACGAGACGCCGACCGCCAGCAGCCCTGAGCCGGCGATGATCACCGTCGCGAGCGCACCGAGCCGGTCGCGCTGGATCGCGTCGGCGATCACCCCGTGGCCGACCGGCGTCTGCTGGTAGAGCGCGACGGCGAACGCGATCGCGGCGACGTAGCCGAGCGCGGTGACGATCGAGGCGACGACGCGCCGGTCGCCGCGCGGGACGAGCACCGCGACGAGCAGGGTGATTGCGCCCGCCGCCAGCAGCGAGAGCGGCGCGGCGAGCGCGAACCAGTCGATCGGCGGCGTGGGGATCGAGGCGATCACTGCGATCCCGCAAGCTCGACGAGCGCGCGCCCGGTCGGGAAGGAGCGCTCGGTGATCGCCGCAGGCCAGGCCGAGAGCACCAGCAGACAGAGAACCAGCGGGACGATGATCCCGAGCTCCGCCGGCCGCAGGTCGAGCGCCGCGTCGGTCACGGCGCGTCCCTGCCCGCGGTGCAGGACGGCGGAGATCAGTCGCAGCATGTACATCGCCGCGAACACGATCGCCGCGGCGCCGACGACCGCGTAGCCCCACCCGGTCGTGAAGACGCCGGCGAGAATCGCGAACTCACCGGCGAACGCGGCCGAGCCGGGCACGGCCAGCGCGATCACGCCGGTCGTCATCAGCACGGTGGCGAGCGCCGGCCGACCGCGGGCCATGCCGCCCAGCGCGCCGAGCTCGCCGGTGGTGGTGCGCCGCTCGATCGCGCCCGCGAGCAGGAAGAGCGAGGCCGAGATCAGCCCGTGGTTGACCATCTGCAGCACGGCGCCGTTCAGGCCGAGCGGGTTGACCGCGAACAGGCCGAGCGTGATCAGGCCCATCTGGGCGAGGCTCGAGTATGCGATCACGCCGCGCAGGTCGGGCGCGCGGAACGCCAGCAGCGAGCCGTAGACGAGGCCGCATGCGGCCAGGACGAGGATCGGCGTGCGGAAGTCTGCGGTCGGACCCGGGAACTTGGCGATCGCGATGCGCAGGAACCCGAACGCAGCCAACTTCGAGACCACGCCGGAGAGCACGGCGGAGACCTCGGCCGACGACTCGCGGTAGGTCTCGGGCAGCCACGCATGGAGCGGCCAGATCGGCGCCTTGACGGCGAACGCGGCCGCGAAGCCGAGGAAGATCCAGTCGCTCGAGTTGGTGCCGGAATGGATCAGGTCAAAGGTGCCCTGCGAGAGGCCGAGAACGATGATCGAGGCCAGCATCAGCAGCGACCCGACCATCGTGTAGATCACGAACAGCAGCGTCGCCCGCAGGCGCCCCGGGCCGCCCCACACGCCGACGAGGAAGTAGAGCGGGACGAGCATCGCCTCCCAGAAGACGTAGAAGAGCAGCAGGTCCTGCGCGACGAAGACGCCGACGATCGCGCCCGTCAGCAGCAGCATGAGCCCGTAGTAGGCGCGCGGCCGCTCGCGGCCGGCCCAGAACGCGTACCCGATCGCGGCGGCGAGCACGACCACGCTCATCCCGACGAGCCAGAGCGAGAAGCCGAAGAAGCCGACGTGGTACGACACGTGCAGGTCGCTGAACCAGCTCTGCTGATCCTCGAGCTGCAGGCCGGGCTTCGAGAAGTCGAAGCGGGCGACCGTGTCGATCCAGAGCGCGACCTCCGCCAAGGCGACGAGGAAGGCGGTCGAGGCGACCGCGAACGGCCGCAGCGGCAGCAGCCAGACGACGAGCGCTCCCGCGACCGGAAGGAAGATCAGCGCGGTCGTCATCAGCGCACCGCCACGAAGACGACCGTGACGACGGCGACGCTGGCGGCGATCGCCAGCGCGTAGGTGCGGACGAGGCCCGTCTGGATGCGGCTCGTGTCACGTCCCATCAGGCCGACGCCCTGCGCGAGCTCGCGAACCGAGCCGAAGACGAGCGGCCGCTCGATCCAACGCCCGAGGCCCTTCGCGACGAAGACGGCCGGCCGGTAGAACGCGACGTCGTAGGCCTCGTCGAAGTAGAACTTCCGCTCGAGCAGCGTCTGTGCCCACGCGACCCGTGGCACCTCCGAGGTGCGGGCGCCGTAGAGCACCCACGCGACGCCGATCCCGGCCGCCCCGAGCAGGACTGCGATCACGGAGGAGACGACCTCCTGCGTGCCGCTCGCCTCGACGAGCGGCCGCGCGACCGGCTCGAGCCAGTTCGTGATCGGCGTCCACACGCCCGCGAACTGGATGAAGCCGCCGACCGCGGCCAGCACGGTGAGGATGCCGACCGGGATCGCCATCGACAGGCCGGGCAGGTCGCGCTTCAGCGCGTGGAAGTGCTCGCGCACGAACGGCGACGGCTCGCCCCAGAAGACGATGAACAGCAGCCGGAACGCGTAGAGGCCGGTCAGGAAGGTGCCGATCATCCCCGCGACCCAGAGGATCTCGCCGTACCAGCCGTTCGCGAGCAGCGCGGCGAGGATCGAGTCCTTCGAGAAGAAGCCGGAGAACGGCGGGATGCCCGCGAGCGACAGCGACCCGACGAGGAACGCAATGAACGTCAGCGGCATCAGCTTCCGCAGACCGCCCATCTTGCGAATGTCCTGCTCGGCCGCCAGCGAGTGGATGACGATGCCGGCCGCGAGGAAGAGCAGCGCCTTGAAGAAGGCGTGCGTCATCAGGTGGAACATCGCGTTCGGGTACGCGCCGATCCCGGCCCCGAGGAACATGTAGCCGATCTGCGACATCGTCGAGTAGGCGATCACCTTCTTGATGTCGACC
>DASSQG010000016.1:0-9012 GCA_035702625.1 Gaiellaceae bacterium
GATCGCCCGCGACCAGCGAAGCGAGGAGTGACGCGAGATGGAATGTGACGTTGCCGTCCTGGGAGGCGGCCCCGGTGGCTACACGGCAGCGATCCGCGCGGCGCAGCTCGGCGCCAACACCGTCTGCATCGAGAAGGAGCCCGAGCTCGGCGGAACGTGCCTACGCGTCGGCTGCATTCCGACCAAGGCTTGGGTCCAGACCGCGTTCGCGATCAAGGAGGCCGAGGAGACGTTCGGCAAGCTCGGCGTCCAGGTCGGCCAGCCGACGCTCGACCTCGCCGTCGCCAACCAGTGGAAGGACGGCGTCGTCAAGCAGATGACCGGCGGCGTCGCGAGCCTGTTCAAGGCCAACGGCGTCGAGTGGGTCAAGGGCGTCGGCCGCTTCAAGGACGCACACACGATCGCGGTCGACGGCGGCGAGGACGTCTCGTTCCAGCAGGCGATCATCGCGACCGGCTCGTACGCGCTGCGCCCGCCGATCGACGGGCTCGACTCGCCACGCGTGGTCGACTCGACCGGCCTGCTCGCCCAGACCGAGGTGCCGAGGCGCCTCGTCGTGCTCGGCGGCGGCATCATCGGCTGCGAGTTCGCCTCGATCTTCCGTCGCTTCGGCTCCGAGGTGACGATCATCGAGATGCTTCCGGCGCTGATCCCGCAGGAGGACGAGGACGCCTCGAAGGAGCTCGCCAAGCAGTTCGGCCGCCGCGAAATCGCGCTGAACCTCGACTCTCGCTGCGACCGCGTCGAGGACACGGGCGACGCGCTCCGCGTCCACTTCAACGGCGACCAGTCCGTGGAATGCGACCTGATGCTGGTCGCGACCGGCCGCGGCCCGACGGTCGAGAACCTCGGCCTCGAGGACGTCGGCGTCGAGTTCGACCCGCGCAAGGGCATCGCCGCCGACGAGCGGCGCCGCACCACCGCGCAGCACATATATGCGGTCGGCGACTGCGCCGGCTACTGGCAGCTGGCGCATACGGCCTTTCGCGAAGGCGAGGTCGCGGCCGAGAACGCGATGGGCCACGACGCGGTCGTCGACAACCGCGGCGTCCCGCGCCCGATCTACACCGATCCGGAGATCGCGAGCGTCGGCCTGACCGAGGCCGAGGCGCGCGAGCAGCACGGCGACGACGTCGCGGTCGGCACGTTCCCCTGGCTCGCCAACGCGCGCGCCGTCATGCAGAACGAGACCGTCGGCTGGGTCAAGTCGATCCACGAGACGCGCTACGGCGAGTTCCTCGGGCTCGTCATGGTCGGCCCGCACGTGACCGACCTGGTCGAGGCCGGCACGGTGGCGCTCGACGCCGAGGCGACGATCGAGACGATCGCCGACGGGATGGCCGCGCACCCGACGCTGAGCGAGGCGATCAAGGAGGCCGGCCTCGTGGCGCTCGGCCGCCCGATCCACATCGCCCGCCGCCAGCGCGCAGCAGCCGCGACCTGACCCGTATCCATCGGGCGGCGTTAGCCGTTCGTGCAACGTGGAGGCTTCTCGCGCCCCTGGACCCCTGCGCCGACTCGCGAAGGTCGGCGGCTCCCCGGAGCGCTCGTTCGAGCAGCTCTACCGCCGGCACGCGCGCGACGTCTACCAGTACGCGCTCGCCGTGCTCTCGAACCCCGCCGACGCCGAGGACGTCACCCAGACGACGTTCCTAAACGCCTACCGTGCGTTCCAGAAGGGCGAGCGCCCGCAGAAGCCGCACAACTGGCTGATCGCGATCGCGCACAACGTCTGCCGCATGCGCTGGCGCCAGGCCGGCGGGCGGCCGAAGGAGGTCGCGCTCGAGGCGGCGCCCGAGCCGATCGCGCTCGAGCACGACCGGCCGGACCTCGACGAGGTGCTGACGGCGCTGGCGCAGCTCTCCTTCAACCAGCGGTCTGCGCTCGTCATGCGCGAGCTCGAGGGGCGGAGCTACCAGGAGATCTCCGAGGTGCTCGGCGTCTCCGTCAGCGCGGTCGAGGCGCTGCTCTTCCGTGCGCGGCGGCGGCTACAGGTGAAGCGGAGCTCCCTCGGCGTGCTCACGACTGTCCCGCTGCCGGGCTCGCTCGGCGGTCTCTTCGGCGGCGGGGGTGGCGCGGTCGCGGCCGGCGGCGCCGTGCTCGGCAGTGACCTCGTGCTGAAGGCGGTCGCGGTCGTCGCGGTCGGGATCGTTGCGGGAGCCGGCTACAAGACCGTCGACGCCGTCAGTGCCTTGAAAGCGGCGACCCGGCCCCAGCAGGCGGTGCGGTCCGCCGCGCCGTCGCAGCACCAGCGCACGGCGAGCGCGACTCGCCGCGCGAAGTACGCCGCCACGACGCAGCGGCTCCGGCACGTCGGCCGCGCCGCCGGCGCCCGGCAAGCCACTCGCCCGACGGCCTCGGCCACGTCCGGCACGATGCCCGCGCAGCCGGCGGCAGCGACGCCGTCTGCGCCCGCCGCGGCAACCGCGCCTGCGCCGCCGGCCGTCGTCGTGACGACGCCGCCGCTCCCACCGGTCGTGCCGTCCGTCACCGTGACAGCGCCCGCATTGCCGCCGCTACCGCCCCTGCCGCCGCTCCCGCCGGTGCCTCCGGTCACCGTCACCGCCCCCACAATTCCACCCGTTCCGCCGCCGCCGCAACTGCCATAACCCAAAAGCGGGGTGCAAGATGCGCGGTTTTCCGGCATCTTTTGAGCAATGACTCCGGTTCTCGCGAGGCGTCTGGGCAACGATCGCGCGTTCGAGCGGCTCTACCGCAAGCACGCGGGCGACGTGTACCGCTATGCGCTCGTCGTCCTCCGCAACCAGGCTGACGCCGAGGACGTCACCCAGACGACGTTCCTCAACGCCTACCGCGCGTTCGAGAAGGGCGAGCGCCCGCAGAAGCCGCAGAACTGGCTGATCGCGATCGCACACAACGTCTGCCGCCAGCGCTTCCGCCAGGCGCAGCGGCGCCCGGCCGAGGTCGGGTACGAGGAGGAGCTCGCCGAGAGCGTCGTCGAGGAGGACGCACTCAGCGCCGAGGACATCCGGCGCGCGCTCGGGCACCTCGCCTTCAACCAGCGCTCCGCGCTCGTGATGCGCGAGCTCGAGGGCCGCAGCTACCAGGAGATCGCCGAGATCCTCGGCGTCAGCGTGAGCGCGGTCGAGACGCTGCTGTTCCGCGCGCGCCGCGCGCTGCGCGAGCAGCTCGAGGAGTCGATCACCTGCCAGGAGGCCGAGCTCTCGATCTCGCGCCAGCTCGACGGGCGTTTGCCCCGCAGCGAGAAGGGCGCGCTCCGCGCGCACCTGCGCGAGTGCGACGACTGCGCGAGCTTCGCCCGGAGCCAGCGGGCCCACCGCGGTGCGTTCAAGGCGCTCGGCGCGATTCCGCTTCCGGGCTCGCTCGCCGGTCTGTTCGGCGGCGGAGGCGGCGCGGCGCTCGGCAGCGGCCTGGCCGTCAAGGCCGCGGCGCTGACGTTCGGGGCGCTCGTCGCGACCGGCGTCGGCTACGAAGGCGTGAAGCACGAGCTGGTGCAGAAGCCGCATCCCGCGGCCGCAGCCGCTCCGACAGCGCACCAGCGGGCGAACCGCACGCACGCCGCCAAGCAGCCGGCGGCAGTCGCGACCGCGACGAGGTTCACGGCCGCGCACGAGGCGAAGACCGACCAGAAGCCGTTCCGCCGCTCGGCCGTGAAGGCACGCAAGGCGCATCCCGCGCATCCGGTCACGCCCGCGGTCACCTCCACGCCGGCGGCCGCGAAGACGAAGCCGGTCACGCCGGTCCGCGAGCGGGCGCACGACCTGAAGCCCTTCAAGCCGACGCACGTGCAGAGGTCGAACCCGGGCCTCGGCCACGCGAAGCAGACCACGAAGCCGGCCGCGCCGCCGAAGGCCAAGGGCCCGAGCCAGAGGCACACCGGCGCCACCGGCCCCAGCGGTCAGGGCGGCCAGGGCAAGGGCAAGAGCCAGGCGCCGTCGCAGGAGCCGGCGGTCGACGCGACGTCGCACGGCAAGTCCGGCCGCTAGCTGCTACAAAACCGCCCATGTCGATCATCAACCGCAGAAACGCGGTGCTGGGCTGGGCCGTCTGGACGACCGCCAAGAAGACGGCGTCGATGAAGGCCAAGCGCAAGGTGTCGGGCGGCCCGAACGTGCCGCTCCTCGCCGCGTCGGCCGCCGGTGTCGCCGGAGCCGTCGGCGCGCTCGCCTTCTGGCGTCGGCAGCACAGCAGCGACGCAACCGCCTAGCGGCGGCGCCATCCGCCGCCCTGGCCGCCGAGAGGGCCCTCGGCTAGTTGCCCGATCGCGCATTCCCGACTTAGATTGGCGCTACGCAGACCGGTCGATCAACACGAGGAGCGAGTTTATGCGTATCGAGTCGTCCGTCACGTCCGTCACCTGGATTCCCTCGGAAGCGATCAAGGGCATGCCCAAGCTGCCGTTCGAGTGGGGGGTCGCTCACTACGACGAGCCGCCGCACGACCGCCTGCTCGACCTCGAGGCGATGCAGGAGAACGACCTCTTCCGCGAGGCGAACGAGCTGAAGGCCTGGATCGAGGCGGACGAGGACGGCACGATCTCGGAGTACGGCTACTCGGGCCGCGGCCGCATCGGCGTGACGAGGATCAAGCTCGGCCGGCGCGAGGTCGCGTTCCCCGCCGTGCAGTACCCGCTGATCCAGGCGGAGCCCGAGGTGGGCGACGGATGGGTGCGCTTCCGTCAGTCGGCCGGCGGCCACATGGGGCTGCCCGCGCCGCGGCGCGTGATCGGCAAGCCGTTCTTCCGCGTCCAGTCGGCCTCCGCGTGGACGACGCTCGAGCTGACGATCAACGCCGACGGCAGCTGCGAGCACAAGCTGGCCGGCGCGAGCGCGTTTCCGCGGCACTGGGTCTACGACAAGGACGGCGTGCTCTGCCAGAAGTCCGGCACGATCGACTTCGAGCGCTGGTACCGCGAGTCGCACGGGGCGCACACGCCCTGGGGCGAGGAGGAGTCGGACGCGTTCGCGGTAGCGGTCGAGTCGGAGCTCGAGCGCGAGCTGTCGAACTCGATCATGCGGGCCGGCGCGAAGCTCGAGCGGCGGAAGCTGGACGCCGGCGAGGCGCTGATCGAGCAGGGCGACGAAGGGCGTGAGCTGTTCCTGATCCTCGACGGGATCGTCGACGTCGAGGTCGACGGCGAGGAGGTCGCCGAGATCGGGCCTGGAGCCCTGCTCGGCGAGATGGCGCTGCTCGGCGACGGCCGGCGTACCGCGTCCGTCTACGCGACGACGCCGACGCGCGTGGTCGTGGTGCCGCCCGACGCGGTTTCGCAGTCGGCGCTCGAGGAGCTCGCGGCGGCCCGGCAGCAGGTCGGCTGAGCCCGCCGCGGGCTCCTCGGGCCGCAATTCGCGCGCTACTCCATCACCACGATCCGGTAGCCGGACATGCCGCGCGCCGCGTCGACCACGAGCCGGAACGGCCCGGTCCACCGAGGCGTGATCGCGCAGTAGGCGTTGGGCGCCGTCGAGATGCCCTCGGTGATCAGGTTCCCGTTCTCGTCGAAGACGTGCAGGTCGAAGTCGACGCTCGGATCGGCCGTGCGGGCCGGGTGGCGCAGCTGGATGACGGGAGGCGTCGCGAACCTGTCGCCGACAACCGGTCGGCGCTCTCGCCGCAGGAGAATGCGTCTAGCGGCACCTGCCTGCACCTCCCGCGAACAAGATACGACTGTTACGAGCGAAAGTGAAGGTCTACGGGCGTACGATCGGCGGACCCCCAAGGAAGGAGCGGCCATGTACGCGCGGCTGATCACGTTCTCGGGTGCCGAGCCCGAGAAGCGGGACTTCGCGGTCGAGACGATCAAGGAGACCGTGATCCCGATGCTCCAGACGTACGACGGCTTCGCCGGCTACCTCGCGTTCTACGACGCGGACAACGCCAAAGCGACCGGGATCATCCTCTGGGACAGCAAGGGCGCGGCCGAGGCGGCGGAGGAGACGCTTGCCGAGCGGCGCGCAGAGATCTCGGGCCGGATCGGCCTCCAGGTCGAGTCCGTCGACCTCTGCGAGGCGCCCGTCGTCGAGCTCGTCGGCGCGCGAGTCTAGCCCGCGGCGCCGAACGCCCTGACGAGACGCTCGAGCCCGAGCTCGAGCGTCTCGTCGCTTACCGCCAGGCTCAGACGCGCGTGTCCGGCGCCGCTCGGGCCGAAGCCTTCGCCGGGCGACAGCGCGACGCGGTGCTCGCCAAGAAGCGTCTCGGTCGTCACGCCCTCGGGGAGCTTCAGCCAGACGTAGAACGTCCCCTCGCAGGTCTGCGGCCCGAGCGCGTCGACGACGACGTCGCGGCGGCGCTGGTAGGTGTCGCGCCGTTCGGCGACCGAGTCCTGCAGGCCGGTCAGCGCCGCAATGCAGGCCTCCTGGATCGGCCGGAAGATGCCCACGCGGCAGTGGTCGTTCAGCAGGTTGATCCGCTCGACGAGCTCAGCGTTGCCGACGACGAAGCCGACCCGCCACCCGGCCATGCCGTACGACTTCGACATCGAGAACATCTCGACGCCGACGTCCTTGGCGCCCGGCGCGGCCAGGAAGCTCTGCGGCGAGCGCCCGTCGAAGACAAGGTCGCCGTACGCGAAGTCGTGGACGATCGCGGCGCCGGTCGTCTGCGCGTAGGCGACGGCGTCGTCGAACGCGCCGGGCGGCACGGCGACCGCGGCCGGGTTCGACGGGTAGTTCAGGTAGACGGCTGCGACGTTCTCGTCGGGAGCGCGGGCGAAGTCCGGCGGCCAGCCGTTCCCCGGGTCGAGCGGGACGTAGGCGATCTCGGCGCCGGCGAGCGCCGGCCCGGACGGGTAATCCGGGTAGTACGGGTCCGGCAGCACGACCGTCTGGTCCTCCTCGGCGAGCACGAGGCAGAGCTCGACGATCGCCGTTTTCGTGCCCGGGACGATCGCCACCTCGGCGTCGGGGTCGAGCTCGACGCCGTAGACGTCGCGGTACCGCTCGGCGAGCGCGAGCCGTAGCTCCGGCAGCCCGCGGAAGGGCGCGTAGCCGTGCACGTCGTCGCGTGCAGCGGCACGGGTGAGCGCCTCGACCACGTGCGGCGGCGGCCCGGTCTCGGGGTTCCCGCGCCCGAGGTCGATCAGCGATTCGCCGCCGGCCGCAGCGTGCCGCGAGACGTTCTTCAGCAGTGCGCCGAAGTACTGCTCGGGAAGCCGATCGATGCGCGCGGGCCGCTTCAAGGAAGCTGATCCTTACCACGTCGGCGACCCCGCTCGACCGGTGCTATCGTCGCCGGCGTCACGCTCAGCTAGAGGGGGATCTTGCTCATGCCGTCGAGCGCCGCGTTCAGCCGTCTGGCGATCTTCGCCGCCGCCGTCGCCTCACTACTCGCCTTCGGAGCCGGCTCGGCCGGGGCCGCACCGCCGCAGCGCGGAGCGCCGGACTTCGGCCCGAACGTGATCGTCTTCGACCCGAGCATGCCGCAGAGCCAGATCCAGGCGACGGTCGACGCAATCGCCGCGCAGCAGGTGCCGAACCAGTTCGGGACGCAGCGCTACGCGCTCCTGTTCAAGCCCGGCACCTACGGCACGCCGCAGAACCCGCTCAACTTCCAGGTCGGCTACTACACGAGCGTCGCCGGCCTCGGCAAGGAGCCCGGCGACGTGGTCGTCAACGGCTCGATCTACGTCCACAACCAGTGCACGAACGGCTCGTGCGTCGCGCTGAACAACTTCTGGCGCTCGCTCTCGAACCTGACCATCAACGTGAGCAACTCGAGCGCCGGCTGCTACAGCGGCGAGTTCTGGGCCGTCTCGCAGGCCGCGCCGATGCGGCGCGTGCACGTGAACGGGCTCACCACGCTGATGGACTACTGCACAGGCCCGTCGTTCGCGAGCGGCGGCTTCATCGCGGACTCGAGGTTCGACGGCGGCGTCGTCATCAACGGCTCGCAGCAGCAGTGGATCACGAGGAACAGCACGGTCGACGCGTGGACGAACGGCGTCTGGAACCAGGTCTTCTCGGGCGTCGTCAACGCGCCGGCCGAGTGCTTCCCGGCGGCGAACGGCTGCGGCCCGTACACGACGCTCCCGACGAGCTCCGTCTCGCGCGACGTGCCGTACCTGTACGTCGACTCCGACGGCAACTACAACGTCTTCGTGCCGGCGGCGCTGCACGACTCGGTCGGCGCGGACTGGGAGGGCGGCACACCCGGCTCGTCGATTCCGATCTCGGACTTCTTCATCGCGAAGCCGAGCGACGACGCGCAGGTGATCAACAACGCACTCGCGCGCGGCTCGAACCTGATCTTCACGCCGGGCGTCTACCACCTCGACCGCACGATCAAGGTCAAGCGCCCGGACACGGTCGTGCTCGGCCTCGGCTTCCCGACGCTCGTGCCCGACAACGGCCAGGCGACGATGGAGGTCGCCGACGTCCCGGGCGTGAAGCTCTCGGGCCTCTTGTTCGACGCCGGCCCGGTGAGCTCGCCGGTGCTGCTCGAGGTCGGCAAGCCGCACGCGCACAAGAGCGACCCGGCGGATCCGACGTCGCTCCAGGACGTCTTCTTCCGCATCGGCGGCGCGACGCCCGGCAAGGCCGAGACGAGCCTCGTCGTGAACAGCGACAACGTGCTCCTGGACGACATCTGGGCCTGGCGCGCCGACCACGGCAACGGCGTCGGCTGGACGCAGAACACCGCCGACACGGGCGTGATCGTCAACGGCGACCACGTGTCGGCGTACGGCCTGTTCGTCGAGCACTACCAAGAGTACGAAGTGATCTGGAACGGCGAGGACGGGAGGGTCGTCTTCTTCCAGAACGAGATGCCCTACGACCCGCCGAGCCAGGCCGCGTGGTCAGAGGCGCCAGGCGTCCCCGGCTGGGCGGCGTTCAAGGTCGCCGACGACGTGTCGAGCTTCCATGGCTACGGCATGGGGAGCTACAGCTTCTTCAACCAGGGCGTGGACATCTTCGCCGCGCACGCGTTCGAGGTACCGACGACGCTTCCGCCGGGGAGCCTGCACGACCTGCTGACCGTCTTCCTCGACCCGAGCGTTGGGAAGGGCGGGATCCTGCATGTCGTGAACGACGC
>DASSQG010000017.1:0-7418 GCA_035702625.1 Gaiellaceae bacterium
GCCCGACGAGGTCGCCGAAGGCGAAGTTGACGATCCCCGTCAGCCGGTAGACGAGCGAGTACCCGACCGCGAACAGCCCGTAGACCCCGCCCGCGGCAAGGCCCGAAATCACGACCTGAAGTGCGATCGTCACGCGCGGAAGCTTGTCCTACGAGGCGCGGCTACACTGGCGCTCGCGCGCCCGTAGCTCAGGGGATAGAGCGCTGCCCTGCGGAGGCAGAGGTCGCATGTTCGAATCATGCCGGGCGCATTGCGAGGCCACTACGGCAGGTCGGCTCAGGTGGGTTCAGGGCGGGTCACGAATCACGCTCGTAGCAGGCGCTTTCCGCGGGGTTGCGGCCGTATGGGTCGGAACCCCGCGGGCTTTCGCGCAGCGGGCTTTCAAGCCTCTGAGCCACGGACTTGAGTCACGGTGGATCCGTGACCCGGGACCGGCGCGCGCGAGCGCATCCGCGAAGCGTTCCGGCAGGGGGTTCCCGGCGCCGGTTCCGCTCGCCGCTACGGCTTGAAGCAGAGTCGTACACTCGGCTTTGTGAGCGCGATTAGCAAACTCCATAACCCGCACGGATTCCGGTGCGGTTGCCCGCCGGAGTGCGTCTGTCAGCGGACGATGCTCGGGCGAGCGTTCCGCTGGTACATCCCTGGTCGCTACCACACTCCGGTTCCGCCGGAGCAGAAGGCGCGGCTAGAGATGGAAGGTCTCTGCTTTCGCTCAGACGACTAGCTACGCCTTCCGAGACACGGCCCGAGTCACCGGGTACCTCGTCCACGTGCGGGTGATCTTCCGCAAGACCGGTGCACAACGGTACGGCGTCCTGGTACGCGCTGCGAGGCAGGCCGCTCCCAGACGAGTGGGACGACCGGGAGACGGCGGCGCGAGCGGAGCCCAGAGACGTCGAGCGGGTCGTCTCGTCGCTCGACGAGCTCGCGGAGCGCTGGCACTCGCTGCACCTCGGCGAGTCGTTGAGCCTGGACTGGCCGCGGCCGGAAGGGCGGCGTCCTAGCGGAGCCGCGCCTCGGCGCCGCCGATCTCGAGCACGGCGTCGTCCGGCACCTCGCGCCTGACGTAGCCGAGCGCCCTACCGGGCACGGCGCTCGTGACGCGGCCGACGGCCTTTCCCTCTCGGACGATCTCGTCGCCAGCGCTTGCACTCTCGACGTCGAGCACCCGCAGCCGCCGGTTCGGTCGCCCGCGGAAGTGGAGCCGTGCGATCGGCTCCTGGCCCGGGTAGCAGCCCTTCGTGAAGGAGACGTGCGTCTCGTCGAGCCCGGCCTCGGCGGGGAGGATCGTCTCGTCGAGCTCCCGCCCCCAGGCCGGCGTGCCGGCCTCGATCCGGAGCGGCTCGAGCTCCGCGGCGTCGGCGGCGTCGAGCGCCTCGACGGCCCACGACTCGTAGGCCTCGACGCCGTAGTCGTCGACGGGGACGCCGTCGCCGTGTCCGACGCTGACGTACCCCACGTACGGCCGCGTCTCGATCTGGCACTTCGCGGCGAAGCGCGCGCGCACCAGCGCCGACGCGACGGTCTCGCCCAGCGACGACTCCGTGATCAGCAGGAACGCCTCCGGCCCTTCGCGCACGACGCGCAGCGGCGCGATGATGCGGCTCTTCGGCGTCAGGAGCAGCGCGAGGCGCGACTCGCCGGGCTCGAGCGTGACGACCTCATTCGAGAGCATCCGCTCGAGGAAGTCGCCGGCCTCCGGCCCGGTCACTGCGACGTAGCCGCGGTCGAGCCGGTACAGCGTCTGGACGGTCGCCATCGAGTTCAGTGTAGGGACGGCGATGCCCGCGCTGCCCTCGGCGGCCGCGAGTCGGGCTCACCGGTAGTATCGGCGCGTCTATCACCTTCCTGGGGAGGAGGCGAAGCATGCGGAACGTCTTCCGCGTCCTGCCGCTCGTAGCGGCGGCGGCGCTCGCGGTGACGGCCGCCGCTGGTGCTTTCAGCTCCGACCAACGCGTCACGGTCGGCAACAGCGGCACGCCGTTCTCGCAGAACAAGCAGAACGAACCGGCAGTTGCGATCAATCCGGCGGACCCGAACATCGTCGCCGCCGGGGTCAACGACGAGATCGACCTCGAGGCGTGCAACAACCGCACCGACGTGACGTGTCCGTTCACGTTCGGCGTCGGCACCTCGGGCGTCTACTTCTCGAACAACAGCGGCACGACCTGGCAGCAGCCGACGTACACGGGCTTCTCGGCGCGAAACTGCCTCGGCCTGGTCGGCACGCTGCCCGTCCCGGCCGACAACTGCGACCCGTCGACCGGCCCGATCGGAACACTGCCGCGCTACGACGAGGTCGGCCTCATCTCGGACGGCGACCCCGCGGTGGGCTTCGGCCCCCAGCGCGGTGCGAACGGGTCGTTCTCGTGGGACAACGGCTGGCGGCTGTACTACGCGAACATCACCTCGAGCCTCGGCGCGAGCCCGCTCAAGGGCTTCGAAGGCGTCGGCGTCTCGCGGCTCGACAGCCAGAACTACGCGGCGGCGCAGGCCGGCGTCAACATGGCGTGGATGGCGCCGGTGATCGCGACGAAGCAGAACTCGGCACTGTTCTCCGACCACGAGATGCTCGCGGTCGACGACGCCTCGTCGAGCCCACTGTTCGGGAACGTGTACGTGTGCAACGCCGCCTTCCGCGGGACGGCCGAGGAGTTCGGCCGCGGCAACGCGGCTCCCGAGCCGATCGTCGTCAGCTACTCGTCCGACGGCGGCGACACGTGGGGGCACACGCAGCTCTCGCAGGCCGTGAACAACGGCCAGATCCGCGGCCGCCAGGACTGCGCCGTGAACACCGACAGCCAGGGCAACGTGTATGTCTTCTGGGACGGGATCGACCCCGCGACGCGGACGCTCGCGATCTTCATGACCGTCTCGTCCGACGGCGGCAAGCACTTCACGCGGCCGCCGAGGATCGTGACGCACATCGTGTCGACCGGGCTCCAGGACTTCACCGGCGACGCGACCTTCGACGGACAGGCCGGCGCCCGCGACGGCTCGTTCCCGACGGTCGACATCGCCAACGGCGCACCGAGCGGGGCCGACGCGAGCAACGAGATCGTGCTCGCGTGGTCGCAAGGGCCGACGCCAAGCGACGTGAACCCCGGGCCGAACGAGGGCGTCCAGGTCCTCACCTCGATGAACGGGGGCCGCACGTGGAACTCGGGAGGCGTGGCGTCGCCGGCGAGCGATCGGCCGGACTTCCCGGCGATCGCCATCTCGCCGAACGGCCGCGACGCGTACCTGACGTACATGTCGTTCCTGCAGCCGTGGCAGTCGACCACCACGGCGCCGCGCCTGTTCCAGGGCGTGGTGCGGCACGCCGACGTCAACCCGTCCACCGGCGCGATCGGGCCCTGGTCGGATCTGCACCGGGCGCCGACGGGCGACGCCCGCGGGTCGAGCGCAAACGCGCTAATCGACGAGTTCCTCGGTGACTACGACTACGTCTTCGCGACGAACACGTACGCGATCGCGGCCTGGAACGACGCCCGCAACGCAGCGGACTGCCCCGCGATCGACGCCTACCGCCAGGACGTCGCAGACGGGAAGGCCGCGGGCGACGCGACCGATCCGACGCGTCCGGCGCCCGAGCAGGACTGCCCGCCGACGTTCGGGAACACGGACATCTACAGCGGCTCGTTCGCCGACCCGACGCCGTAGGACAGGCAAAACCGAGACGAAGGGCGCCGCTCGAGGCGCCCTTCGTTTCACTCGAATGGGGGAGAGAGGCGGCTCGCGCGGCGCCGATATTCATCGCGACCCACCTCCCCATCCCCCTCGTACGAAACGGCCCTTGGGCCGTTTCGTCGTTGAAGGGCCCTAGCCACTCGCCCCCGGAGCGCCTGGAGACCCGCCTAAGATCGCGCGGTGAACCCGGAGCCCGTGGGGCACGACCGCCGCTGGACGCTCGTCGCCGTCTGCACGACGACGTTCATGCTCCTGCTCGACATCACGGTCGTCAACGTGGCGCTCCCGAACATCCAGGAGCAGCTGCACGCGAGCCTCACCGGCCTGCAGTGGGTCGTCGACGCCTACGCGCTGACCCTCGCGGCGCTGATCCTGACCGCGGGCGCGCTCTCCGACCGCTACGGCCGCCGGCTGCTGTTCATCGTCGGCGTGGTCTTCTTCACGACCGCCTCGCTCGTCTGCGGCCTGGCGTGGGACATCGCCGTGCTCGACGTCGCGCGCGCCGTGCAGGGAGTCGGCGGCGCCGCGCTCTTCGCTACGGCGCTCGCCCTGATCGGGCACGAGTACCAGGGGCGGGAGATGGGCGGCGCGATCGCGATCTGGGGCGCGACGATCGGCGCGGCGGTGGCGTCCGGCCCGCTCGTCGGCGGCATCCTCACCGACGCCCTCGACTGGCGGTCGATCTTCTTCGTCAACGTCCCGGTCGGCGCGTTCGCGCTCTGGGTGGGGCTGACGCGCATGGCCGAGTCGCGCGACCCGAACGCGCGGCGCGCGGACGTGTGGGGTCTCGTGACGTTCTCGGCGTCGCTCTTCCTGATCGTCTTCGGCGTGCTGCGCGGGAACGACGAAGGCTGGACCAGCGCGGTCATCCTCGGGTCGCTGATCGCCGGCGGCGCGTTGCTCATGGTCTTCGTCTTCGTGGAGAACGCTCAGGAGCGGCCGATGCTCGACCTGGGCCTGTTCCGCAGCCCGGCGTTCGACGGCATCTCGCTCGCGACGTTCTGCATCGGCGCCGGCATGTTCGCGCTCTTCCCGTACCTCTCGATCTACCTGCAGAGCGTCCTCGGCTACTCGCCGCTCGGCGCCGGCCTGCGCTTCCTGCCGTTGACGGTGTTCGTGTTCGTCGTGCCGCTGCTCTCGCGGAAGCTCGCGCCCGGCCTCTCGCTCAGGTGGTCGCTGGCGGGCGGCCTGGTGCTCGTCGCGATCGCACTGCTCCTGATGCACGGGCTGACGTCGAGCTCGAAGTGGACTGCGCTCCTGCCAGGGCTGATCGTCGCCGGGGTCGGGATCGGCCTCGCCAACCCGGCAATCGCCGCTGCCGCCCTGCGCGCGGTCGACCCGACGCGAACCGGGATGGCGTCGGGCATCAACAACGCGTGCCGCCTGACGGGAGTGGCGGTCGGCGTGGCCGTGCTCGGCGCGATCCTCGAGCGTCGCATCTCGACGTCGCTGGTCTCGTCGATCGGCCCGCGCGGGAGCAACCTCGCCTCGGCGGTCGCCGCCACCGGCACGCGCGTGGCGAGCAACCGGCCGGCGCTCGCGCACCCGTCGACCGTCGCCTTCGTCAGCGGCCTCAACACGATCCTGCTGGTCAGCTGCGCGATCGTCGCGGTGGGCGCCGTCGCGGCCGGTCTCCTCATGCGCAGCTAGGCAGGCGGAACTAGCTCTCCCGAGCGAAACGCTCTCGTGCCTCGTCGATGAACCGCTCCGCTTCGGACCGGTTGCCGAAACCGCGCGTCTCCGTCTTCTTCTGCTCGAGGTCCTTGTAGACCTGGAAGAAGTGCTCGATCTCGTCGCGATAGGCGGCCGGGATGTCGTGGATGTCGGCGATCGCAGACCACTCGGGGTCCTTGAACGGGACGCAGATGATCTTCTCGTCCGGGCCCTTCTCGTCGGCCATGTGGAAGACGCCGACCGGGCGGACGCGAATCGCGCAGCCCGGGAACGTCGGCTCGGAGACGAGAATCAGGGCGTCGAGCGGGTCGCCGTCCTCGCCGAGTGTGTCGAAGATGAAGCCGTAGTCGGCGGGGTAGCTCATCGAGGTGAAGAGCCGCCGGTCGAGCACGACCCGGCCGAGCTCGGCGTCGTACTCGTACTTGTTCCGAGACCCTCGCGGGATCTCGACGAAAGCGACGACCGCATCCATCGAGGGAGAACCTAACGACCCGAAACTGAAAAAGCAGAAGGGCCGGCTTGGCCGGCCCTTCTGCTGTGGACCCCAGCGAGGGGGCCAACGGGGGAAACCGGGTTTCCCCCGTTCCCTACATCATCCCGCCCATATCCGGCATGCCGGCGCCGGCGCCGACCGGGTTCTTCTCCGGCGGCTCGGCGACGATTGCCTCGGTGGTGAGGATGTTCTTCGCGATCGACGCCGCGTTCTGCAGCGCCAGGCGCGTGACCTTCGTCGGGTCGATGATGCCGTTCGCAACGAGATCCTCGACCTCGCCCGAGTCGACGTTCAGCCCGTGGCCCTTCTTCGCGCCGCGCACCTGGCCGACGACGATCGAGCCCTCGAGGCCCGCGTTCTCGGCCAGCTGCCGGAGCGGCTCCTCGACCGCACGGCGGATGATCGCCGCGCCGGTCTTCTCGTCGCCCTCGAACTTGTCGAGCTTGATCGAGTCGACCGCGTTCAGGAGCGCGACGCCGCCGCCGGGCACGATGCCCTCCTCGAGAGCGGCCCGAGTGGCCTCGAGCGCGTCCTCGACGCGGTGCTTCTTCTCCTTCATCTCGGTCTCCGTGGACGCGCCGACCTTGATCACGGCCACGCCGCCCGCGAGCTTCGCCAGGCGCTCCTGGAGCTTCTCGCGGTCGAAGTCCGAGTCGGTGTTCTCGATCTCGGCCTGCAGCTGCTTGATGCGGGCCTTGATCGCGTTCGTGTCGCCGGCGCCGTCGATGATCGTCGTCGTGTCCTTGTCGACGACCACGCGACGGGCCTTGCCGAGCTGCGAGATCTTCGTGTTCTCGAGCTTCAGGCCCATCTCCTCGGTGATCACCTCGGCGCCGCTGAGGATCGCGATGTCCTCGAGCATGCGCTTGCGGCGGTCGCCGAAGCCCGGCGCCTTGACCGCGACGGCGGTGAAGGTGCCGCGCAGCTTGTTGACGACGATCGTCGCGAGCGACTCGCCCTCGACGTCCTCCGCCACGATCAGCAGCGGGCGACCGGCCTGGATCACCTGCTCGAGCACCGGGAGGATGTCCTTGACGGCGCCGATCTTCTGGTTCGCGACCAGGATGTACGGCTCGTCGAGCACGGCCTCCATGCGCTCGGGGTCAGTGATCATGTACGGCGACAGGTAGCCCTTGTCGAACTGCATGCCCTCGGTGAACTCGAGCTCCAGGCCGAGAGTCTGGCCCTCCTCGACGTTTACGACGCCGTCCTTGCCGACCTTGTCGATCGCGTCGGCGATGTGGTCGCCGATCTCGCGCTCGCGCGACGAGATGGTCGCGACCCGGGCGATGTCTTCCTTGCCCGAGATCTCCTTGGACTGCGACTTGAGGTTGTCCGTGATCTCGTTGACCGCCTCCTCGATGCCGCGCTTGAGCGCCATCGGGTTCGCGCCGGCGGCGACGTTCTTCAGGCCCTCGCGGACGATCGCCTGTGCGAGGATCGTCGCGGTGGTCGTGCCGTCGCCCGCCTTGTCGTTGGTCTCCGTGGCGACCTCCCGGACGAGCTGCGCGCCCTGGTTCTCGAAGACGTCTTCGACCTCGATCTCACGGGCGATGGTGAC
>DASSQG010000018.1:0-10394 GCA_035702625.1 Gaiellaceae bacterium
CGAGCCGCCGGTCGTCGAGCGCCCACACGTCGACGGAGCACAGAACAAGGGTCGTGAGCAGGACCGGCCTCGGCGGCCCGCTCGTGACGCTCGAGCATGTCCTCGCGGGCTCGTCCCCAACCGCGCCGCCGCCCGCCGCGGCGTCCGTAGAATCGCGCCGTGGACTTCGAGACCCGAGCGATCCACGACGGGCAGGAGCCGGATCCCGCGACCGGGTCGGTGGTCGTCCCGATCTACCAGACGTCGACCTACGTCCAGGACGCGGTCGGCGAGAACAAGGGGTACGACTACTCGCGCGTCTCCAACCCGACGCGGACGGCTCTGCAGATCAACCTCGCGTCGCTCGAGGGCGCCGAGCACGGGATCGCGTTCTCGTCCGGGATCGGCGCAACGTCGACCCTGATGCACCTGGTCAACCCCGGCGATCGCGTCGTCGCGGTCGCGGACGTCTACGGCGGCGTCTACCGGATGTTCTCCCAGATCTACGAGCCGAAGGGCTACGTGTTCGACTGGTTGCCGGCCGAAGAGATCAACACGAACCTCGCCGCGCACCTCGACGAGCGCACGCGGATCGTCTGGCTCGAGACGCCGACGAACCCGCTGCTTAACATCGTCGACCTCCGCGCCGCGGTCGACGCCGCACACGCGGCCGGGGCGCTCGTCGTGGTCGACAACACGTTCGCCTCGCCGTACCTGCAGCAGCCGCTCTCGTTCGGCGCCGACGTCGTGCTGCACTCGACGACGAAGTACCTGGGCGGGCACTCCGACCTGATCGGCGGCTTCGTCGCCACGAACGACCCGACGATCGCCGAGCGCCTCTACTTCCTGCAGAAGTCGCTCGGCGCCGTGCCCGGGCCGTTCGACTGCTGGCTCGTCCTGCGCGGGATCAAGACGCTCGCCGTGCGGATGCGCAAGCACTGCGAGAACGCGCACGTCGTGGCCGGCTTCCTCGACCGGCATCCCCGCGTCGAGCAGGTGCTCTACCCCGGTCTGCCCACGCACCCGGGCCACACGGTCGCCGCGCACCAGATGCGCGACTTCGGCGGCATGGTGTCGTTCCTCTGCGAGTCGGAGGAGGAGGCGGTCGCGCTCTGCGCCCGCACGAAGATCTTCCAGCTGGCCGAGAGCCTCGGCGGCGTCGAGAGCCTGATCGAGCACCCGGCGCAGATGACGCACGCGTCGACCGCGGACGCACCGTTCGCGGCGCCGCGGAACCTGATCCGGCTCTCGGTCGGAATCGAGTCGGCGGAGGACCTGGTCGCCGACCTCGAGGTGGCGCTCGTCCGGTCGGCCGCTGCCGCCGGAACCTGAGCTCGCGGCGCTCGTCGCGCGCTGCTATCGCGAGGGCGTAGCTACCGCCCGCGAAGGCAGCTGGCAGCTCGACGACGTTGCGCGCGGCTCGAACGGGTCGTCTTCCGCGTCCGTTCGGCGTCAGACGTGCTGGCGGCGAAGGTGAGCCAGGTCGACGAGCGCGAACGCGCCGCGCGGGAGGACGCCGCCCTGCGCGTCCTCGCCGAGGCGGGGCTCGGCTGCGCTCCGGCACCGCAGGGAGTCGTGCGGGTCGATGGTCTCGACGTCCTCTTCAGCGAGTGGGTCGAGGGCAAGCCGCTCGAAGAGGCTCCGCCGGGCGACTCGCCAGCGTGGCGGGCGGTCGTCGACGCGTACGCCGAGGTTCGCCGAAGCTCTGACCTGCGCCTCGCGCCGACCGTTCTCGGGGTCGACCTCCCCCAGATCGCCGAGGACGCGCAGGCGGCTCCGGCTGTTCGACGACGGCGATGGCGACCGCGTCGTGGACCTCGCGAGGCGTCGCATGCCGGACGACCTGCCGCCGCCCCGCCACGCCCTCTCCACTGCGAGGCGAGCCTCGCGAACTTTCTCCGCGGCAGCGGCGGGTCGCTGACGATCGTCGACCGAGAGAACTCCGGTCTCGGCGACGCCTGCTTCGACCCGGCGAACATCGTGCTGGCCCCGCAGCAGGCGCGCTACGACCCGGCTGCCCGGGACGAGCTGTACGTAGGGCACGCGCGGCTGCTGGGTGACGAGAGGCTGGCCGACCGGACGCGGGCGCACGCGATCGTGATGGTGGCGTGGTGGGTGGTGCGTCTGAGACAGGAGCGGGCCGCGGCCGTCCTCGGCGCCTAACCCGGTGTCAGACGGGTGCCGTGAGAGTGACGATTCGTCCACAAGCTGGCCTGGCCCGGCGCCTTGCACGCCGCAATCCAGTGTCAGACACCGTGACCTCCCTTCGCCCGCGCAGCCCCGGCCGAGCAGCCCCGCCGGTGCCGGTGCGTAGGATCGGAGCCATGCCGACCCCGGAGCCGCTAGACCTGCGCCACCTCGGCCACGAACGTGTGATCGGCTCGTACCTGCTCGAGACCGACGACGGGCTCGCGCTGCAGGACTGCGGGCCGACGACGTGCCTGCCGGAGCTCAAGGCTCGGCTCGCCGAGCGCGGCCTCGAGCTCCAGGACGTGCGGCATTTGCTGCTCTCGCACATCCACCTCGACCACGCGGGCGCGGCCGGCGTGCTCGTGCGCGAACACCCGGGCCTTCAGGTGCACGTCTCGGAGGTGGGCGCGCCGCACCTGGTCGACCCGAGCCGCCTCGAGGCGAGCGCCCGCCGCCTCTACGGGGACGACTTCGACCGCCTCTGGGGCGAGCTCGCGCCCGTGCCCGAGGAGAACGTCCACACGGTCGGCGAAAAGACGCTCGGGCTCGCGACGTTCCCCACGCCCGGACACGCGAGCCACCACGTCTGCTACCTCGCCGCGGACGGCACGCTCTACGTCGGCGACGCGGCCGGCGTGCGCATCCAGCCGAGCGACTTCGTGCTCCCTCCGACACCGCCGCCGGAGGTCGACCTCGAGGCCTGGGAGCGGACGCTCGACGAGCTCGAGGCGCGCGCTCCGCAGCGCCTTGCGCTGATCCACTTCGGGGTGGCGGACGACGTCGAGCGGCACCTCGGCGAGCTGCGGTCGCGGCTGCGCGCGTGGGCGGAGCGCGTCCGCGACGGCGCGAGCGAGGAGGAGTTCGCGGACGCCGCGGCGCGCGACCTCGGCGACGATCGCCCTGCCTACGAGCAGGCGATGCCCTTCTGGCAGTCGTACGCGGGACTGAAGCGCTACTGGGACAAGCGTGCGACGGCCTGACCTCGGGCCGCTCCACGAGCGCGACTTCCGCCTCCTCGTTTCCAGCAGCACGATCTCGTTCACCGGCAGCGCCTTCACCAACGTGGCGCTGGCGTTCGCGATCCTCGACCTGACCGGCTCGAAGGCCGACCTCGGCTTCGTCCTCGCCGCGCGCACGCTGCCGACGCTCGTGTTCCTGCTCGTCGGCGGTATCTGGGCCGACCGCCTTCCCCGGCACTACGTGATGGTCGCGTCCAACGTGCTCAGCGGCCTCAGCCAGGCGACGGTCGCGGCGCTCCTCTTCTCGGGTCACGCGCGCGTCTGGCAGATCGCGGCCCTCGCGGCGGTGAATGGCGCCAGCAGCGCGTTCTTCTTCCCGGCCGCGAGCGGGATCACCCCGCAGACGGTGCCGGAGTCGCTGCTCCAGCAGGCGAACGCCGTCCTTCGGCTCGGGCGCAACAGCGCTTGGATCGTCGGCGGCGCGCTCGCCGGCGTGGTCGTCGCGGCCACGAGCCCCGCGACCGGGATCGCCGTCGACTCCGCGACGTTCTTCGTCGCCGCGACGCTGACGGCGGCGATGCACATCCCGTCGAGCCTCCACATGCAGTGCTCACACTTCCTCGCCGACCTGGCGCTGGGGTGGCGCGAGTTCGCGTCGCGCGCCTGGCTCTGGGCGATCGTGCTCCAATTCGGCTTCGTGAACGCGGTCGAGCAGGGCTCGCAGGGGGTGCTCGGCCCGGCCGTCGCGAAGGAGCACTTCGGCGGCGCCGCAGCGTGGGGCCTCATCGCCGCGATCCAGGCACTCGGCCTCGTCGCCGGCGGCGTGCTGATGCTGCGGCTGCGCCCGCGCCGGCTGCTGCTCGTCGCGACGCTCGGCTTCCTGCTGACCTCTCCGCTCCTGTTCGGCCTCGGCGTCCCCGTGCCGCTGCCGGCCGTGGTCGCGCTGGCGTTCGTCGCCGGCCTCGGCACCGAGACCTTCGGCGTGCTGTGGGACACGACCATGCAGCAGGAGATCCCGCAGGACCGCCTCTCGCGCGTCTACTCGTACGACGCGCTCGGCTCGGCCGCGCTGATCCCGCTCGGGCTGGCGATCGCGGGACCGGTCGCCGACGCGATCGGCACGCGTGCGACGCTGTTCGCGGCCGGAACGATCAGCCTCTCGGCCACGCTCGCCGTGCTCCTCGTCCGCGACGTGCGGACGCTCTGCCGGCGCGGCCCCGTCGAGCTGCCGCGGCCCGCCTTCGAGCCCGCCACCTGATGCATGCGGTCGAGCGTGGCGAGCTCGAGGCCTTCCGCGCCCTGTACGCGGCCGCGCCGCCGAGCGTCGGCGCCCGCACTGCCGAGGTCGACGGCGCGCTCTGCCTCCGGCTCGACGAGGCGTCCGAGGTGACGATGTTCAACCGCGTGCTCGGGCTCGGGCTCGACCGGCCGGCGAGCGAGGGACAGCTCGACGCCGCCCTCGCCTTCCTCGACGGTGTCCACGCCTACGTCGCCGTCGCGCCCGACGCCGAGCCGCCGGAGCTGGCGCGCTGGCTCGAGCAGCGCGCGCACGTCCCCGACTACGGCTGGACGAAGTTCAGCCGGCCGACCGCCGACCCGCCGCGCGCGCAGACCGACCTGCGCGTCCAGCGGGTCGACGACGGTGAGCCGTTCGCGGACGCCGCCGTGCGCGGCTTCGGCTCGCCGGTCGTCTCGCACGAATGGCTCGCGGCGCTCGCGTCGAGCGACTGCTGGCACTGCTTCGTCGCCTTCGACGGCGCCGAGCCGGCGGGCGCCGGCGCCCTGTTCGTCGAGGGCGAGATCGGCTGGGTCGGGATCGGCGCGACGGTGCCGGAGCACCGCGGCAGGGGCGCTCAGAGCGCGCTGCTCGCCGCGCGCATCGCCGTTGCGGCGGACGCCGGCTGCAGCGTGGTCGTGACCGAGACCGGCGAGCCGGTCGACGGCAGGCCAAACGCCTCGTACCGGAACATCCTGCGGGCCGGGTTCGAGCCGCAGTACGTGCGCGCGAACTACGTGCTGAGGCGCGCCGACGCCGCGGCCTCGTAGGCGCGGACGTAGTCGCCGACCATCCGCTCGGGCGCGAAGCGCTCCTCGGCGTAGCGCCGGCACTCGACGGGATCGAGGTCGTCGGCCCGCTCGAGCGCTGCCGGCGCCTCGCGCCACTCGTCGACGATGATTCCGCCGCGCTCGTCCTGGATCACCTCCGGCACCGCACCGCGCCGCGTGGCGATCACCGGAGTACCGCAGGCCATCGACTCGATCATGACGAGGCCGAACGGCTCCTCCCAGTCGATCGGGAAGAGCGTGCAGCGTGCGTTCTGCAGCAGCTCGACCTTCGTGCCGTGGTTGACCTCGCCGAGGTATTCGATCCCATGGCCGAGATGCGGCTCGACGAGCTCGGCGAAGTACTCCTGCTCCCGCTGCTCACGCATCTTGCCGGCGAGCTTGAGCGGCAGGCCGAGCTCCATCGCGAGCCAGACCGCGCGGTGCGCGCCCTTCTCGCGGTTCATCCGGCCGAGGTAAAGCAGGTAGTCGCCCTTGTGCGGGTGGCACGGGTAGTGCTCGAGGTCGAGCGCGTTCGGGACGTTCGCAACCCAGTTCAGGTCGGGCTTCGGCCGGCGCTGGTTGAGCGAGAGCGAGATCAGGCCGACCTGCGGCGCGACCCGCGCGATCGACTCGTACACCTCGCCGGGCTCGCCGTTCAGCGGGCCGTGCACGGTATGGACGACGGGCGTCTCCACGAGCGCGCCCAGGACGGCGCCGAGCGGGCCCGTGTGGTCGTTGATCACGTCGAAGTCCTCTGCCCGCTCGTAAGCAGAGAGCACGTGCCGCAGGTCGGGCATGGTGCGGCCGATCTGCTCGCTCGGCGCCTCGTCGTAGACGTACGCGAGCCTCGCCCGCGTGTGGGAATCGCCAGAGGCGAAGAGCGTGACGTCGTGCCCGTCGTCGGTCAGCCCGTCGGCGAGCAGCGAGACGATCCACTCGATCCCGCCGTAGCCGGTCGGCGGGACCGGGAACCAGGGCGGGCTCAGAATTGCGATCCTCATGCTTCGTCCACGGTGACACGTCCGTGCTCGACGCGCACGTCCCAGGTGCGGTCGAACGCGCGGATGCCCGTCAGCCTGAGCGAACGGCCCGCCCACGAGGGCAGCTCGTCGGGCGCACGCGTGAGCAGCTGGTGGCGGCGCCGGTCGGGCTCGAGGCCGAGCAGCACCTGCAGCAGCAGCACCGGCGTCCCGGCCGCCCAGGCCTGCGGGCGCGCGGCGGTGGGATAGGCGATCGGGAACGGCGTCTCGGCCCGCGGCAGGCCAGCGAACACCTCCGGCAGCTGGTTCCCGAAGTGTGAGGCGGCGCCGAGCATGCGGCGCACGATCCGCTGCGCCTCGGGCCAGCGGCCGCTGAGTCCGAGGCCGTGCGCGATCAGGGAGTTGTCGTGGGGCCAGACGGTGCCGTTGTGGTACGAGAGCGGGTTGTAGCCGGCGTCGCCGGTCGACATCGTCCTCACGCCCCAGCCCGACCAGAGCTCCTCGCCCATCAGCTGGTCGACGACCGCGTCCACCCGCTCGGTCGGGACGATGCCGCTCCAGAGCAGGTGCCCGATGTTCGAGCAGAGCGAGTCGACCTGCCGCTTCTCGCCGTCGAGCGCCAAGACGTAGTAGCCGCCGCGCGCGTTCGTCCAGAAGCGCTCGTTGAACGCGAGCTTCAGCTCCTCGGCCTGGCGCTCGAGCCGCTCCGCGAGCGCGCGGTCGCGCCAGACCTCGCGCGCGAGCTCGGCCGTCCGCAGCTTCGCGTCATAGACGTAGCCCTGCACCTCAACTGGCGCGATCGGCGTCGGCGCGAACGTGCCGTCGTGGAAGCGCTGCGAGTCGCCGGAGTCCTTCCACGACTGGTTCGCGAGCCCGCGGGGCGTGCGCCGCTCGTACTCGACGAACCCGTCGCCGTCCCGGTCGCCGTACTCGTCGATCCAACGCAGCGCCGCCAGGGCGGGCTCTTTCAGCGACCGGACGAACGACGAGTCGTCCGTCCAGCGCCAGACCTCCGAGAGCAGCACGAGGTAGAGCGGCGTCGCGTCGACCGTGCCGTAGTAGGTGCGGAACCACTTCTCGGCGGCCTTGCCGGAACGAAGCTCGTGGACGATCTTGCCCGGCTCGCCGTCGACGTCCGGGTTGTCGTCGCGCGCCTGCAGCTCGGCCAGCACCTCGAGCGCCGTGCGCGCGAGCTCGGGCCCGAAGAGCAGCGTCTGCAGGCACGTGATCAGCGTGTCGCGCCCGAAGACGGTCATGAACCACGGCATGCCGGCGGCCGGCATCCTCCCGGTGCGGCCGCCGCCGCGCATCCGCAGCGAGGCGAGATCGGCGACCGACTGGAAGAACGCGTCGTCGAGCTGCTCCCAGTCGGCGCGCACCTGCGGCACGCGGAGCTGCCAGGCCGCGAGCGACTCGCGCACGCGTGTCTGCTCCTCGCCGAACCGTCGCTCGGCCGTGCGCGGCGCGACCGCGTCGCCGTCGATCGAGGCGAGGATGTCCAGCCGCAGCTCCCACTTCTCGCGCGGCTCCAGCTCGAGCCGGTACACGACCTTCTGCCCCTCGACCTCGCCGCGCTGGGACAGGATCACCTGCGTCCGCGCGGCACCCTCGCCGTTCGGCTCCGCGAAGACGAACTGGTTGTGCTCGGACTCGTAGCGGCCGGGAGCAGGCTCGGGCAGCGGGGCGGCGCGCGTGGGATCGCCCAGGGCGAAGTCGTGCTCCTTGACCGAGAGGATGTCCGCGAAGTCCGTGCCGAGCTCGAACCCGAGCTCGAACGCAAGTGGCGCCAGGCCCTGGTTCTGGACGACGACGGTGTCCTGCATGCCGTCGCCGACGAAGCGGTGGCGGACGAACGAGAGCGTGTCGGGCGGCAGCCCGCCGGCGATCGGGTTGCGCAGGAAGAACGCGGCCGAGAAGTACTCGACCTTGCCCGACGAGAGCAGCAGCGGCTTGGCGCCGTTGACGGTCAGGCAGAGCCGCGAGAGGAAGCGCGTGTCGTCGGCGAAGAAGCCGTTCGCCTGGGCGTCGATGTCGCCCAGCTCGTCGCAGATGCAGAAGGTCGAGCCTTCGAGAATCGTGAGGGCCATCAGCTCTCGCGGACGATCCTGACCGGGGTCGACTGCGCGAGCGCCTTGACGACGAGCTCGTCGACGTTCACGTGCGGCGGGCGGGTGAGAGCGAACACGACGCACTCGGCCACGTCGTCCGGCGTCAGCGGCTGGGTGTTCGCGTAGACGGCGGCCGCCTTCTCCTCGTCCCCGCGGAAGCGGACGCGCGAGAAGTTCGACTCGACGAGGCCGGGGTCGATCGTCGTCAGGTGGATCGGCCGGCCGAGCAGGTCCTCGCGCAGCGCGTACGTGAAGCCGCGCACGGCGTACTTCGACGCGATGTAGACGGCCGCGTTCTCGTACGGCTGGCGGCCGGCGATCGAGCCCATGTTGACGATGTGGCCGCCGTCGCGGATGTGCGGCAGGCAGAGCCGGGTCATGCGCAGGAGCCCGTGGACGTTCGTCTCCAGCACGGTCTCCTCGTCCTCCTCCGTGCCGGCGTCGAACGGGTCGCGGCCGAGTCCGAGGCCCGCGTTGTTGACGAGGATGTCGAGCCCGCCGAGCTGCTCGACGGCCGATTCGACGAAGCGCTCCGAGCCGGCCGAATCCGTCACGTCGAGCTCGAGCGCAATCTCCGTCTGGAGCTGCTCCGCGCGGCGGGCGCCGCCGGCAACGCGCGCGCCGTTCGCCGCGAGCGCCCGCGCGACGGCCGCCCCGATCCCGCTCGAGGCGCCGGTGACGATCGCGGTCTTGCCCTCGAGCCCGCCCACGGAAGGTGAGCTTATTCGAGCCCGTCGAAAACCGTGCGCGGCCCGCGCCGCGTAGCTAAGTGAGCAAGCACTAACTCCAAGAGGAGCTGACGATGAAGGCAACAGGACTGGTCATCGTGGTAGCAGCGGCCCTCTCCCTCGCCGGTCTCAGCGTCGCCATGGCCGGCGCGTCGACCTCGAGCCGTACGACCGTCTCGACGGCCAAGACGGGCCTCGGAATGGTCGTCGCCAATGCTCGGGGACGGACGCTCTACCTGTTCGAGAAGGACTCCCGCCGGCACAGCGCGTGCTCGGGGGCGTGCGCCGCGTTCTGGCCGCCGCTGATCGCACACGGAAAGCCGATGGCGCGCGGCGGAGCCAAGCAGGCGCTGCTCGGAACGATCAAGCGGTCGAACGGAGCCCGCCAGGTCACCTACGCCGGGCACCCGCTCTACCTGTACGTGCAGGACACGACGCGCGGCGAGACGACGGGCGAAGGATCGACGCTGTTCGGCGCCGGCTGGGACGCGCTCACGCCCGCCGGCAAGAAGATCGAGCGTGACGGCTCGTAGGTCGGCCGTCCGCTCGCGTCGGGCCGGTGTGCCTCCGCACCGGCCCGACGAACCGCGCCGGCTCGAAGCCGCAAATCGACGCGCCTCCGCCCGTTGCGCTTCAGGTCCCGGCGACGCGCAGGACGAGCTCGAGCGAGCGGTCGGGGCCGGGCCAGTGCTCGCGAACGAGCTGCTCGCCGCCTGAGCGCACGAGGCGCCGTAGGACGAGCGCGACCACGAGGGCGTCGTCGAGCTGCCCGGCCACGGGGATGAAGTCCGGGACGAGGTCGAACGGCAGCGCGAGATAGCCGACGAGGCCGGCGAGGAGGAGCTTCCGCCGGCGGGGAACTCGCGTGTCCCGCAGCAGGCGCGAGACGAGGACGACGCAGTCCGGGACGAAGGTGGCGAGCGCGCGGGCGTCTTCGCGCCGGCCGGCGAAGGCGAGCGCGATGACGAGCGTCACCCAGACGAGGACGAGCACCGCCAGGGCGACCAGGGGCCAGATCCACCAGGCGCCGCTCACCGGCGGACGAGCGGCAGCCCCGCCTTGCCGGAGCGGGCCGGCGCGTGCTCGACCTGCAGGGTGGAGTGGTCGAGCCGGAAGCGGTCGCGCAGCAGGTCGGCGAGCTCCTGCCGGATCGCGTGGCAGTCGGCGCCGGGCTCGACGAGGACGTGCGCCGACAGCGACGGGAAGCCGCTGCCGACCGTCCAGACGTGCAGGTCGTGCACGTCGGTCACGCCCGGCACGGCAAGCATCGCCTCGGCGACCTCGCGCGGCTCCTCGGGCGCGACCTCGAGCAGAATCCGGCTCGACTCGCGCAGCAGCGAGACGCTCGACCAGAAGATCAGGCCGGCGACGACGAGGCTCGCGAGCGGGTCGGCCCGGTTCCAG
>DASSQG010000019.1:0-15409 GCA_035702625.1 Gaiellaceae bacterium
TGGCAGTCCGCCATCATCCAGGACGTCGAGTCCCACGCCATCTCGATGCGGCGGATCGACGAGGCGGTCGGTCGGATTCTCACGCTGAAGTTCCGGCTCGGTCTCTTCGACCAGCCGTGCGTCAGCGATCCGAACACGCCGTGCGTCGACGCGAGCGCGGCCAACGCCGCGGTCACTGCCGGACGGGGCGGGACGCTCGACGCCGCGCGGGAGTCCATGACGCTGCTGCGCAACCAGAACGCCACGTTGCCGCTCCCCACGACCGCCAAGGTCGTCGTCACCGGCCCGAGCGCCGACTCGATGACGAACCAGCTCGGCGGATGGAGCGTCAGCTGGCAGGGCGTCTTCGGTGCGGGCCACGTGTGCTGCATGGGTCCGCCGGACCAGATCCCGCCCGGTACGACCGTGCAGAAGGGAGTCCTGAACGACGACTCCAACGCCGTCTACGTACCGGACGGCACCACCGCCGCGAGCACACCCGCGGACGCGTACGTCGTGGCGGTCGGCGAGAAGGCATACGCCGAAGGGCTAGGCGACAACCCGGCGCCCCAGCTGCCACCCGACCAGAAGGCGCTGATCGCGCAGCTCGAGGCCACCGGCAAGCCGGTGATCGTCGTCGTGATCGCAGGACGCCCGGTCGGCCTGGGGCCCGCTGCGGAGAGCGCGGCCGGGATTCTCATGGCCTACCAGGGCAGCACCGAGGCGGGCCAGGCAGTCGCCGACGCGATCTTCGGCAAGCTCGACCCGAGCGGCAAGCTGCCGATCAGCTGGCCGTCGGACGCCGCCGCGCCCGGTGGGGACTTCAACGGCAACGCACCGTCACCGCTCGGTGACCAGCCGAAGTTCTTCGACCAGCTGCCGGGGACCGGCTCCGGGCAGGGGCACGCCTACAACCCGCTGTACCCGTTCGGGTTCGGCCTGTCGTACACCACCTTCACGACGACCGGTCTCTCCGTGACGCCGAACGTCTCGCGTCACGGCACGGCGACTGCGACCTTCACCGTCGGCAACACCGGCTCTCGCAGCGGGACGGACATCGTCCCGGTCTACGTGGCCCAGCCGGTGAGCAGCGTGGTCGTGCCGCCGCAGAGGTTGGTCGGGTTCACGCGGGTGACGCTCGACCCGGGCCAGTCCCGGACCGTGCACGTCGACTTCCCGGTCTCCACGTTGGCGGAGACGCAGGGTGACATCGACGCGTCCGGGCCGCCGAAGGTGGAGCCGGGTGACTACGTCGTCCAGTTGAACAAGAACGACACCACTCCGTACGACGTCGCCGCCTCCGCTCCGCTCACCATCCACTAGGCCTGAAAGGGAGGAGGCGGGCCGCGCGTCTGCCTCCTCCCCTTACCAGGGTCGAGACGATCGGCCTGCTGGACCTAGCCGTCCGGCAGTGCTCCCGAACCCCCGCCGCACGCACCCTGCGTCGGGAACTGGACCGTGGGTCAGCTTCGGCGGCGCACGGCCCTCTGGGGAAAGGGAGAAACATGCGAAGCAAGAAGGTTTGGTGGATCGCGGCTGCCTGCGTTGCAGTTCTGGCGGCCAGCTCGACGGCCCTTGGAAGCTCGCTCGTTCAGAACAAGCGCTTCCAGCGGACGTTCGTCTGCGTCAACAAGCACAACGGCCTGATCAAGGTCATCTCGCGGCGCCAGCACAACACCTGCGCTGCCGGGTGGAAGCGCTACCGCGTCTCCGACATCTTCGGTCACGGGATGCGGGGCGTGCGTGGGATTCCCGGCGCGGCCGGCCCGCAGGGCCCGGCCGGTCCTGCCGGTGCTCGCGGCGAGCAGGGAGCGGCGGGCGCGAACGGTGCCGCCGGGCCCGCCGGGGCGATCGGCCCGATGGGGCCTGCCGGTCCGATGGGTGAGACCGGCGCGATGGGTCCTGCCGGCGAAGCCGGCCCGATGGGTCCTGCAGGTCCGATGGGTGACACCGGCGCGATGGGTCCCGCCGGCGCTGACGGCGCCGCCGGCCTGCAGGGCCTGCAGGGCCTGCAGGGCCTGCCCGGCCTGAACGGCCTCGACGGTGCCCAGGGCCTGACCGGGCCCGCAGGGGCGACCGGAGCCACGGGTCCGCAGGGACCTGCCGGCCCCAAGGGCGACACGGGTGCCAAGGGCGACACCGGCGCTCAGGGCCCGCAGGGCCTCCAGGGCCCGCAGGGTCCGGCCGGCCCGCAGGGTCCGCAGGGCCCGGCGGGTGCGGACGGCCTCAACGGCTCGTCCGTCGTCACCGCGACCGACACGTCGACGATCGTCGACGCGAACGCGATCGTGACCGCGACGGCGACGTGCCCCGCGAACCACATCGCGATCTCGGGCGGCTTCTCCGAGGCCGGCGCGACGTCGCCGAGCGTGCTCGAGAGCCACGCGACCGCCGCCTTCGCCGGTTGGATCGCCAGGGCGAAGACGCAGGGCAACTCGCAGCAGAGCGTCAGCCTGACGGTCTACGCCTACTGCGTGCCGACCGCCTGAAGTAGCACCTCCAACGCGCGGGCCGGCTCCGGCCGGCCCGCGCGTCACGCGTCCAGAGCTCCGTAGTTCGACGCAGCGGGCTCCGCGTCCACACCGATTCCCTCGGCGCCACTCGGGGTGACCATCCGGCCGAAAGGAGGAGCCGGATGACTGCCATTAAGGAAGCGGCCGAGGAGTTCCTCGGTCACAAGCGTGTCGCGGTGACCGGCGTTTCGCGCACGCCGGGCGGCCACGGCGGCAACGTCGTCTACAGGCGCCTGCGCGAGCGCGGCTACGAGGTGTTTGCGGTTAACCCGAACGCCGACGAGGTGGAAGGCGACCGGGCGTACCACGACCTCGCGGCGATCCCGGGGGGCGTCGAGGCGGTCGTCATCGCGACGAGGCCGGAGGTGGCCGAGGAGACGATGCACGAGTGCGCCGAGCTCGGAATCGAGCGGGTCTGGATGCACCGCGGCCCGGGCGGCGGCAGCGTCTCCGAGTCGGCTGCCGAGTACGGACGCGAACAAGGCATCACCGTGATCGACGGCGGCTGCCCGTGCATGTTCGGGCCCACCGCCGACGGCGGCCATAGGGCGATGCGGGTCCTGTTCACGCTCATCGGCAACGTCCCGAAGGAGGTCGCTACCCCCTGAACTGACCCCTCAGGCGTCGATCGAGACGTGGCCGGGCTGCGTCGCGACGCGGTCGAGCCAGGTGCGGACGTTCGCGTAGGGCTCGAGGTCGAACTCGCCCTCCTCCGCCGCGTGCGTGTACCCGAAGACCGCGATGTCGGCGAGCGTGATCCCGTCGCCGACGAGCCAGTCGCGTCCGTCGAGGTGCGCGTCGAGCGCGGCGAGGACGCGGTTGCCGTTGCGGTGCCACTCGGCGAGCCGGTCGCGCGCCTCCTCCGGCCGGCCCGAGTAGACGAGCCAGAAGCGGGCGACGGCGATGTTCGGCTCGAGCTCGTACTGCTCGAAGAACATCCACTGCAGCACCTGCGCGCGCAGGTACGCGTCGTCGGGCACGAAGCGGGTGCCGTCGCCGAAGTACCAGAGGATCGCGCCCGATTCGCCGAGCGCGCGGCCGTCGTCGAGGACGAGCGTCGGCACGCGCAGCGCGGGGTTGAGGCCGCCCAGCACCTCCGGCCGGTTCGAGCGGTCGACGACGTCGAGCGTGCGGCGCTCGTACGGGATCCCGAGGTGCGCCAGCAGCAGCCGGATCTTGTAGCAGTTGCCCGAGTCCGGGTTCTCGTAGAGGAGCACGCCGCGAGCCTAGACGCTGCGTTTCAGCCTCTGCCGACCGGGCAGCGAGAACGATCATGGGCGACCTCGGACGACTCGTGCTGCGCGCGACGGTGGGCGCGATCTTCGTCGAGCACGGAACGCAGAAGCTGTTCGGCTGGTTCGGCGGCCACGGTCCCGACGGCACGGGTCAGTTCTTCGAGTCGCTCGAGCTGCGGCCGGGACGCCGGCAGGCGCTCGCGGCGGGCGTCGCCGAGGCCGGAGGAGGGACGTTGCTCGCACTTGGCCTTGCGACGCCGGCTGCCGCGGCCGCGCTCGGCAGCGTGATGGTGACGGCGCTGCGCGCGGCCGTCTGGCGCGACGGCGTCAAAGTCGGGACGGGCGGCTACGAGCTGCTTCTGCTCGCGAGCGCGGTGGCGCTCGGCGACCTTGGCCCCGGGCGGTTGTCGCTCGACGCGGCGCTCGGTGCCGAGCGCCGCGGCGCGCACTGGGCCGCGCTGGTCGCGGGCGGCGCGGCCGCCGGCTCGGCGCTTGCGATCCGCGCGGCCAAAGCGACCGAGCCGGAAGCGGCGGAAGCGACGGCTTGAGCCGTCGGGAGCCCGGACGAGTGCCCGGGCTCCCGAAAGCGGACTACGCGGGACGCGGGCCTGGCCGCTGGCTGCGAGCGGCGAACCCGAGTGCGGCGATCGCGAGGATCGCCCCGGCCGCGATGGCCAGCGTCTCCGGGCTCGGCGACGTCCACGAGGGGTCGCTCGAGGCCGGTGTGGCCGTCGGCTGCGACGCGACGCCCGCCGTCACCTCCGGGGTGATCGGCGCGGCTTGCGGCACGACGCCCGTCGAGATCTCCGACGGGGCGGCAGGTGCGGTGCCGAGGCCGTACTGCTGGTTGAGCGCCTCACCGCGGGCCGTGTCGGCCTGCAGCTCAGCCGCTGTCGGGCCGGTGCCGAGGCCGTACTGCTGGTTGAGCGCCTCACCGCGGACTGCGTCGGCCCGCAGCTCGGCCTGCGAAGGGCCGGCTGCCGCAGCCGTCAGGCCGGTGCTGACCTCCGATGCCGTCACGTGCGTGACGGCTGCCTGCGTGCCCGCAGCACCGTCCTGCGCGGTGCCGCCGACCATCGCGGCCGCACTGCCCGCGCCGGCAACAGCAAGGCCGGCGACCACGGTCACGACGGCGAGCCGTTCGCGCATGCCGTGCGCGTCGACGTCGGCGTCAAGAAGCTGCCGCAGTTCCGCCTCGTCGAACGTGAGCGTGATCTCACCGCCGCCCTGCGCAAGCAGGCGCTCGAGGTCCTCGGGCTCCCACCCGAGTGCGATCCGCTCGGTTTCCCGTCCGGTGCCGTCGGCCGCAACCCGCTCGACGTCGAGCAGGAGATCGACGGGCTCGTCGGACTGGAGCGCCTTCTCGACCTCGGCCCGCTCGAGCGTGGCGACGAGCGTTCCGTCGCCGACGGCGGCCGAGTCGCTGAGGCGGACGCTTCCGAATCTCTCGTCCATTCTGCCTCCTTCGGTTTCTGCGCCGCCGAGAGAAACGGCGCATACCCCCGCTAGACGCTGTGGCGTCGGCCGATCTTCCCACCCAGGCCGCGAATTTGCAACGAATGCCGCTAACCGGTGCGGGCGAGCTTTTCGGCCCGCCGTTTGATCCCGCGCAGCATCTTGAGCTCCATCACGAGCGAGCCCGGTTCCATCGGCAGCATCCCGACCTTGTCGCGGAGACGCGGCAGGCGGAAGCGGTTGCGGCTGATCAAGCGCGTGCTCCCGTCCTGCTCGTCGAGCACGAAGCTCCAGACCCAGTTGCCGTCCGTCGAGCGCAGGGCGAGCACGCGCTCCGGCTCGACGCGCTCGAAACGCATCCGGTTCGCGCCGTACCCGAGCTCGTCGCCCACCTGCGGGTCCTGGAACTCCGGCAGCACGTCGTCCACGCTGTGCATGTCGAGCCCGAGGAGGTTCTCGATCCAGTCGTAGGTGTACGCGCCGCCGCGCGGGCGCGGGCCCATCTGAGCGAGCCACGGCCAGACAGCCGAGGCCCGCGCGTCGATCGTGATCGCCCGCGTCGCGACGCCTGCCGCGTCTTCGAGCAGCTCGTCTCCGGGCAGCTGCGCCGCGGCCTCGTACTCGGTCGCGCCCCAGGTCAGGACACGATGCCGCAGGAGCAGCCGATAGGCGACCGCGCCGCAAACGAGTGCGGCAATCGCTCGTCTAACCACCTGACAATGGTCTCACGATCACCCCAGACGGGCTAAGGCCTGCTCATGCTCAGGTTCTAGGTTGTTGTGGTTGGAGATTCGTGCTACCAAACCACCGGGTCATTCAAAATTAGGGAGGTAACCCCAGTGAAGAACGCACGCCGCTCGGCGGTCGTCGCGCTCGTCGGGCTTGCTCTTGTCGCGCTCATCGCGGCAAGCGCAAATGCCCGGCCGACGTCCGCCAAAGCGTCGATTAAGGCGTGTGCGCTGCTGCCGGACACCAAGTCCTCGACGCGCTACACGCTCTTCGACGCTCCGTACCTGAAGGCGGCCTTCAAGAAGGCGAACGTGCCGGCTCAGGTGCTGAACGCACTGAACGATCCGCAGAAGCAGAAGTCGCAGGCACAGCAGTGCCTCGCGAAGGGTGCCAAGGTCATCCTGCTCGACCAGCTCACTCCGGCGTCCGGTACGTCGATCACCAACCTGGCCGTCAGCCAGGGTGCCAAGGTGATCGACTACGACCGCCTCGTGGTCGGCAGCAAGGCAGCCTATTACGTCTCCTTCGACAACAAGCGGGTCGGCGTGCTGCAGGGCAAGGGCCTCGTCGCCGGTCTGAAGGCGAAGGGCACGTACTCGAAGCATCCCGTGATCGCGGAGCTGAACGGCGCGCTCACTGACAACAACGCGCACCTGTTCAAGTCGGGTTACGACTCGGTGCTGAAGCCGCTGTACAGCAACGGCACGTTCAAGCTGGCGACCGCCGGCGACCAGTGGACCAACTGGGATCCGATCAAGGCTCGCCAGATCTTCGACCAGATGCTCGCCCGGAACGCGAACAACATCCAGGGCGTGGCGTCGGCCAACGACGGGATCGCGGGCGCGGTCGTCGCGTCGCTGAAGGCCCACGGCCTGAAGCCGATCCCGCTGACCGGCCAGGATGCGACGCCGACCGGCGTCCAGTTCATCCTCGCCGGCTGGCAGACCGGCACGGTCTACAAGTCGGTCAAGAAGGAGGCCGCGGCAGCCGCGGCAGCCGCGATCGCCATCATCAAGCACAAGAAGGTGCCGGGCGTGAACGGCAAGGTGAGCGGGACGAAGTCGATCCTGCTGACCCCGGTGTGGGTGACCAAGTCGAACTACAAGCTCCTCTTCAAGGACGGCTTCCTGAAGAAGAGCCAGGTCTGCACCGGCGAGTACGCGAAGTACTGCAAATAGGAAGCATTCACGGCCGGGGCACCCGTTTCGCGGTGCCCCGGCCGTGATACAAACACGCGGTCATGGCCGCCCCGACCGCGACCCGGACCGCAACCCTCGAGATCCAGGGTCTGCGAAAGAGCTTCGGCTCGGTCGAGGCGCTGCGGGGCGTCGACTTCGATGTCCGCGACGGCGAGGTAATGGCGCTGGTCGGCGACAACGGCGCCGGCAAGTCGACGCTGATCAAGTGCGTCGCCGGTATCTACTCGATCGACAGCGGCGAGATCCTCTTCGACGGCAAGAAAGTCTCGATCCACGGGCCGAAGGACGCCGCGAAGCTCGGGATCGAGGTCGTCTACCAGGACCTCGCGCTCTGCGACAACCTCGACGTCGTCCAGAACATGTACCTCGGCCGGGAGGAGCACGACCCGCTCTACCGGCTGCGTGAGGCGCCGATGGAGCAGCGGACGACCGAGACGCTCAAGTCGCTCGCCGTGACAACGATCCGCTCCGTGCGCCAGCCCGTGGCGACGCTGTCGGGCGGCCAGCGCCAATCGGTCGCGGTCGCACGCGCCGTGATGTGGAACAACCGCGTCGTGTTCCTCGACGAGCCGACCGCGGCTCTGGGAGTCGCGCAGACCCGCCAGGTGCTCGATCTCGTCAAGCGTCTCGCCGAGCAGGGGATCGCAGTCGTGCTCGTCTCGCACAACCTGATCGACGTCTTCGAGGTCGCAACCCGGATCACCGTGCTCCGTCTCGGCCGCAACGTCGGCGTCTACGAGCGCGACAAGACATCTGAGCAGGAGATCGTCCAGGCAATCACGTCCGGGACGCCGGCCGCCGAGGCATCCCCGTGAGCTCCGCCGCGCCCGCGGAAGTCCAAGCGGCCGCGGTCGACGGCAGCCTCGCCTCGATCGCGCGTGGGCGTTGGGACGCGCTGAAGGGCGGCGACGTCGGCTTCCTGCCGGTGCTCGTCGGGATCATCGCAATCACGGTGTTCTTCACCGCGAAGACGAACATCTTCTTCACCGCGGTCAACTTCTCGAACCTGATCGGCCAAATGGCAGGCACGACGGTCATCGCGATCGGAATCGTCTTCGTCCTCCTGATCGGCGAGATCGACCTCTCGGTCGGCTACGTGAGCGGCATCGCCAGCGTCGTGGTCGCGGAGTTCCAGGTGGCCGGCTCGAGCCACGACTACCCGGGTCTCGTCGCGATCGGCCTGGCGGTCGGAGTCGGAGCTGCCATCGGTCTGGTGCAGGGGTCGATCATCGCGTTCCTCGGCGTCCCGTCGTTCGTTGTCACGCTGGCGGGCCTGCTCGTGGCGCAGGGGATGATCATCAACCTGCTCGGCACCCAGGGGGTGATCGGGATCCAGGACAAGCAGGTGAACGACGTCGCCAACTACGTCCTTACCAAGAACACCGGCTGGATCGTCGCGGCGGTCTTCACCGGCGGCCTCGCCATCGCGACGCTCGGTGCGTACCTGAGCCGCCGGCGCGCCGGCCTGCCGACCGGCAACGTCGCGCTCGCGGTGCTCCGCGTCGTCTTCTACGGCGGTCTCGCCTTCGGGGCCGTCGCCGTCTGCAACCACTACCGCGGGGTGCCGCTCGTGGGGCTGATCCTCCTCTTCATCGTCGTCCTCTTCTCCTACCTCGCGGGCCGAACGATCTTCGGCCGCCACGTCTACGCGGTCGGAGGCAACGCCGAGGCTGCACGGCGGGCCGGCATCAACGTGAAGCTGATCCGGATTCTGTGCTTCGTCATCTCGGGGTCCTGCGCCGCCATGGGCGGAGTGATCTTCGCCTCGCGCCTGAACTCGGTCGACCTGACGTTCGGCGGCGGCACGATCCTGCTCGACGCGATCTCCGCCGCGGTGATCGGCGGCGTCAGCCTCTTCGGCGGTCGCGGCAAGGTCGTCGGGGCGCTCTTCGGCGGGCTGATCATCGGCATGATCAGCAACGGCACGGACCTGGTCGGCTCCGCCGACTGGATCAAGTATGTGACGACGGGGCTGATCCTGCTCGCCGCCGTGACGCTCGACACCGTCGCCCGCCGGCGCCAAGCCGCAGCCGGCCGCTAGGCGCCTCCAGCCGCGCCCGCGCGTTGCCGATACCGACGGCATGCGCTCGGCGTTCGCGGGCACGGTCGTGATGGCCTTCGCCTTCTTCGACGGCGTCTTCGTCGGCGCCCCGATCGCCCTGCTCGCGGGCGCGTTCCGGCTCGTGCCGGTCTACTGCGTGGCCGTCGGGGCCGTCGTGCTGATGGTGATCGCGTGCTGCCGGTGGCTCGACCGTGGCTGGGACGACTGGTCCACCCGCAACGGCGGGCGGATGGAGACGAGGCTCGAGGCAATGAGGGCGAGCCGGCTGATGCGCCATCCCGTCGCCTGGCTTCAGCGCGGCTCGGACCGCTGGTACGCGTTCGCGGCCGCAGTCGCCAACCCGATCCTCGTCGCGGCCTTCGCCCGGCTCGTCGGCGGCAAGCCGGTCGGCGAGCGGCGAATCGTCCTCGGCGCCGTGGCCTACGCAATCCCGTACGTCGCCATGTGGTCGATCGTCGGGCTCGTCGTGAGCGGCGCGCTCGGCGCCGCCTTCTGACCGTCAGGCCACGGCAGACCGTGCGAGCCGGTCTCGCAGCTGGCGGAGGGCGTCGGCCTCGATCTGGCGCGCCCGCTCGGCCGTGACGCCGAGGCCGGCGCCGATCTCGTTCAGCGTGCGCGCGGGCTGACCGAGCCCGTAGTGAGCGCGCAGCACGGCGCGCGCCCGCTCGTCGAGCGCGTCGGCGAGGCTCCGCACCTCGCGAATCTCGATGCGGTCGAGCACCGCGTCGTAGTCGCGCTCGGCGACGGGATCCGCGATCGCGTCTCCGAGCGATGGGGCGCTCTCGGCCTCTCCGACCTGCTCCTCGAACCTTCGCGGCCGACGCTCCGCCGCCCAGAGGCTCTCGACCTGCGCCCGCGTCAGCCCGGTCGCGCGGCTGAGGTCGTCGTCCGTCGGTTCGTTTCCGTGGGCCGCGAGGAACTCCCGGCGCGCCGCCCGGAGCTGAGCGAGGGCGCGAACCGCGCGATCGGAAAGCGCAACGGGCCTGGCCAACTCGGCGACGAGCTCCTGCATGGCCTTGCGCACCCAGAAGGATGCGTACGCCCAGAACGCCGTTTCCCGCCTCGAGTCGTAGCGGCGCACTGCGAAGAGTAGGCCGGCGACTCCTTCCTGGACGAGCTCCTGGCGTTCGATCCCGACCGCCACCGGGAATCGGCCCGCCAATCGGCGGATCGACGGGAGGAAGGCCTCGACGAGCCGGCGCGACGCGTCCTGGTCGCCTGCCTCGGCCCCGACCACGAGATCGCGCTCCTGCCGCAGGGTCAACCGCTCGTCGATCCTCACCGAGGCACGCGATCGCGCCGCAGCCGATACCCGAGTCCTTGCCACCACCCTCCCCGAGGTTGCCGGCGGTTCGGATTCTCGCACGAGCGGTCGGGGCTGGGGCGGGCTGCTTCTTGGGTTCGCGCCGCGGCGGCTTATTGCGTGTCGTAGCCCATCCCTTTAGCGACGGAGGCCAACCTATGAGCAGCACGCAGGTCGAGTCCGCGACCGCGATCCGCCCGTTCGAGATCCAGGTTCCGGAGGAGGCGCTGGACGACCTCCGCAACCGCATCGCGGCGACGCGCTGGCCCGAGCAGGAGCTCGTCGGCGACCGCTCGCAAGGCGTCCAGCTGGACGTTACGCGGGAGCTCGCGCGCTACTGGCTCGACGACTACGACTTCGGGCGCGTCGCGGCTCGCCTGAACGCGCTGCCGCAGTTCACCACCGAGATCGACGGCGTCGACTTCCACTTCGTCCACGTCCGATCGCAGCACGAGAACGCGCTGCCGCTGATCATGACCCACGGCTGGCCGGGCTCAGTGATCGAGCAGCTCGACACTGTTGGCCCCCTGACGGATCCGACCGTCACCGGCGGCTCGGCGGAGGACGCGTTCCACCTCGTGCTGCCGTCCCTGCCCGGCTACGGGTTCTCCGGCCGCCCGACCGAGCTCGGCTGGAACCTCGACCGGGTCGCTCGGGCGTGGGCCGAGCTGATGGCGCGGCTCGGCTACGACCGCTACGTCGCCCAGGGCGGCGACGTCGGTGCCGGTGTCACCGACACGATGGGCCGCCTCGCGCCGGCCGGCCTGGTCGGCATCCACACCAACCTGCTCGTGCCAGCGCTGAACGACGTCGCCGCCCTGCCCGCGGAGAGCGAGCAGGAACAGGCAGCGCTGGCCGCGATCAAGACGTTCCAGACGAGCGGCAACGGCTACTTCGTCGAGCAGGCCACCAGGCCGCAGACGATCGGCTACGCGCTGCTGGATTCGCCCGTCTCCCTCGCGGCGTGGACCATCGACCACGACACCGACGCCTACTACAAGATCGCCGGCGCCTTCGTCGACGGCCGGCCGACGGGGAACCTCACCCGCGACAACATCCTCGACAACATCACGCTGTACTGGCTGACCGGCACCGGCGCGTCGGCCGCGCGGTCGTACTGGGAGGCCTACGGGCCGGACGCTCCCGGGGCGGGCCAGGCGCCGCCGCCGGACGTCCCGGTTCCGGCCGCGTTCACGACGTTCCCCGGGGAGATCTGGCGGACGCCTCGCAGCTGGTTCGAGCACTCGTACTCGAACGCCGCCTACTTCAACGAGGTCGACAGGGGCGGGCACTTCGCCGCCTGGGAGGAACCGGAACTCTTCACAAACGAGCTACGTGCAGCGTTCAGCGCGCTGCGCTGAAGGAGGCCGCCATGAGCGCCACCGTCGAGACCGCCACCGAGATCCGTCCCTTCCACGTGGAGTTCGCCCACGAGCAGATCGACGACCTCCGCCGTCGGATCGCGTCGACGCGCTGGCCGCGCAAGGAGCTCGTCGACGACCGCTCGCAGGGCGTCCAGCTGCCGGCGCTGAGGGCGCTGGCGGACTACTGGACGGGCGAGTACGACTTCGGGCGGGTCGAGGAGCGGCTGAACGCGTTGCCGCAGTTCACGACCGAGATCGACGGGGTGGAGATCCGCTTCATCCACGTCCGCTCGCAGCACGAGGACGCGTTGCCGCTCGTCATGACCCACGGTTGGCCGGGCTCCGTGATCGAGCTCCTCGACGCGATCGGCCCGCTGACGGACCCGACCGCTAACGGCGGCGAGGCGGGCGACGCGTTCAACCTCGTCCTTCCGTCGTTGCCCGGCTACGGCCTCTCCGGCGAGCCGGAAGAGCTCGGCTGGAACGTCGGTCGCATGGCACAGGCCTGGGCGGAGCTGATGCACCGCCTCGGGTACTCGCGCTACGTCGCCCAGGGCGGTGATGTGGGCGCCGCCGTGACCGACGCGATGGGGCGCCAGGCGCCCGACGGGCTGCTCGGCATCCACATGAACCTGCTCGTGACCACGCTGGGCGCGGCGACTCCGCCGCCGGGCGAGACCGACGAGGAGCGTGCCGCGCTCGGCGAGATCGCCACCTTCAGGACGAGCGGCTTCGGCTACTTCCTCGAGCAGGCGACGCGGCCTCAGACCATCGGCTACGCCCTGCTCGACTCACCGATCGCCCTCGCGGCCTGGATGCTCGACCACGACACGGACAGCTACTACAAGATCTCCCGCGCCTTCCTCGGCGAGCCGGAGACCGGCAACCTCACGCGGGAGAGTGTTCTCGACAACATCACGCTGTACTGGCTGACCGGGACCGGCGCGTCCGCCGCACGGTCGTACTGGGAGAACGGACAGGCGCAGGCTGCAGCGCGTGCGGCCGGCCAGACGCCGCCCGAGGTTGCGCTGCCGGTCGGCTTCACGACGTTCCCCGACGAGATCTTCCAGGCGCCGCGCAGCTGGGTCGAGCTGAGCTACCCGAGGCTCACCTACTTCAACAGGGCCGCCCGTGGCGGGCACTTCGCGGCCTGGGAGGAGCCGCAGCTCTTCGCTGAGGAGCTGCGTGCAGCCTTCCGCGGCGTCAGGGGGACGGCGTGAGCCTGTTCAACCGTTCCCGGACCGAGGCGGAACCGCTGCCGTTCGAGGGCCGGCTGCCCGGGTTCGAGGGCGCAACCGGCTGGCTCAACTCGCCGCCGCTGACGCCGGACGAGCTGCGCGGCAAGGTCGTGCTCGTCGACTTCTGGACCTACACGTGCATCAACTGGCTGCGGACGCTCGCCTGGGTGCGGGCGTGGTGGGAGAAGTACGAGAGCGACGGTCTCGTCGTGATCGGTGTCCACACGCCCGAGTTTCCGTTCGAGCGCGACCCCGACAACGTGCGCGAGGCGGTCGAGGAGATGCGGGTGCGGTACCCGGTCGCGCTCGACCCTGACTACGGCGTCTGGAACGCGTTCGCCAACAGCTACTGGCCGGCGGTCTACATCGCGGACATGGACGGCCGGATCCGGCACCACCACTACGGCGAGGGCGGCTACGAGGAGTGCGAGCGCGTCGTCCAGCGGCTGCTGCGCGATGCCGGGCACGACCGGGTCGACGACGAGCTCGTCGCGGTCGAGCCGGAAGGGTTCGAGGTGCAGGCCGACTGGTCGCACCTGAGGTCGCCGGAGACCTACCTCGGCTACCAGCAGGGGCAGAGCTTCGCCTCGAGCTCCGACCTTGCCCTCGACGACCCGCGCGAGTACGTGATCCCGGAGCCGCTGAACCTGAACGAGTGGGCGCTCGCCGGCCGCTGGGCGGTCGAGTCGCGCGCGAGCGTGGCGAACGAGCGGGGCGCACGGCTCGCGTTCCGCTTTCACGCGCGCGACGTCAACCTCGTGCTGGGGCCGCGCCCGCGGGACGCCTCGATCCCGTTCCGGGTCACGGTGGACGGCGAGCCGCCGGGCGACGCCCACGGCTTCGACGTCGACGAGCAGGGGAACGGAATGCTTCGGCAGCAGCGGCTCTACCAACTGGTACGCGAGCGCGGGTCGGTCGAGGATCGCACGGTCGAGATCGCCTTCCTCGAGGAGGGTGCCGAGGCCTATTGCTTCACGTTCGGGTAGGCCTGGACGACAGGGATCGACAGGCGTATCCTCGCGCCCGTGCCGGGAGGGGCATTGCCTCGGGGTGTGCTTCTGGCGCTGCTGGCCGCCGTCTTCGTTCTGCTGCCCGCGACCTCTGCGTCGAGCACGCCCGACCCGACGTCGGTGACCGTCGCGGGCGATCTCCAGTCCGAGGCCGGGTGCTCCGGCGATTGGGACCCGGCCTGCGCGGCGACGCATCTGACCTACGACGCGAACGACGACGTCTGGCAGGGGACGTTCTCGCTGCCGGCCGGGAACTACCAGTACAAGGCCGCGCTCAACAATGCGTGGGACGAGAACTACGGCCTCCATGCCGTGGCCGGGGGCGACAACATCCCGCTGGCCGCGCCCGGCGGGCCGGTCAAGTTCTACTACGACCACAAGACCCACTGGATCACCGACAGCGTGAGCACGCCGGTGCCGGTCGCGGTGGGCGACTTCCAATCCGAGCTCGGCTGCTCCGGCGACTGGGATCCCGCCTGCCTGCGCTCCTGGCTCGAGGATCCGGACGGCGACGGCACCGCGACGTTCCAGACGACGGCGCTGCCCGCCGGCTCGTACGCGGCGAAGGTCGCGGTCAACGAGAGCTGGGACGTGAACTACGGCGCGGGCGGCGTCCCGAACGGCCCGAACATCCCGTTCACGGTCCCGTTCGACCACGCGCCGGTGACGTTCAGCTACGACGGCGCGACCCACGTGCTGACGGTCAGCGCCCCGGTCTCGCACGGCGACCTCTCGCACTTCGACCTCGCCCGTAAGGACTGCCTCGGCACCGCGCGGAACCGGACGTCGAAGGTCTGGTACACGATCGCGAACGGCGTCCTCAGCGACACGTACTACCCGACGATCGACAACACCAACGTCGAGACGCTGCAGTACGAGGTCAGCGACGGCTCGACCTTCACCGACCTGCAGACCCGCGACACGACGTACACGGCGAAGGCGCTGCGGGGCTCGGGCGGGATGGCGTGCCGGGTCACGGCGACGGCGAAGAGCGGCAAGTACCGGATCGTCACCGACTACCTGACCGACCCGGGCCGCAACACGGTGTTGATGCACGTGACGTTCCTCCCGCACGACCCGTCGTACAAGCTGTACGTCCGCTTCGACCCGACCGTCAACGGCAACGGCGGCGGCGGCCCGGGGAATGGCGGCGGCGACTCCGCGACCGTCGACACCTCGACCGGCCACCCGGTGCTCGTCTCCTACGACACCGTGACGGCGACCAACGCCGCGAACCGCGACTACGCGCAGCCCGTCTTCGCCGCGCTCGACGGGCCGCTCGCCGACGGCTCGAGCGGGCTCGCCGGCTCGGCCGACGACTC
>DASSQG010000020.1:0-3098 GCA_035702625.1 Gaiellaceae bacterium
TCGGTCGCGTTCTGCCATCGCCTCGGCCTCGACTACGTCAGCTGCTCGCCCTACCGCGTGCCGCTCGCCCGCCTGGCCGCTGCGCAGGCCGCGCTCAAGGACGTCGGGGTCGAGGCCGTGGCGTCCGGCGGCTGATCCGACTACAGTCCGCGCGGGGGATCCTGGAGAGGATCGAATGAAGTACGGGGCAGTGCTAGGGGTGCTGGCAGCGCTGGCGTTTGGCGTGGCGGGCTGCGGCGGGGGGGATAAGAAGACCGAGACGGACACCGAGGCGAACCCGCAGGCGCTCGCGGCATGCAGCGGGTCGCCGCTGAAGGCCACGCCGAAGCTGCCGCCCAGCTTCCCGATGGTCGAGAACACGACCCTGACGAGGCAGTCGACCGAGGGGCCGACGAACCTCGTCGAGGGGTACTGGAAGGGCGACCTCAAGGAAGCCCACGACGAGTACAAGAAGGAGTTCGACGCGGCCGGCTACAAGGTCCTGTTCGACGAGCTCGAGGACCACGACTCCGAGGTCTCGTGGTCGGGTGAGGGGAGAACCGGCCAGGTCGCGCTTCGCGACGACTGCGGCGACGGCAAGATCTACGTCCACATCACGAGCCGGCCCGCCTAGAGGGCGGACGGCTCGAGCTCAGCCGAGCGGCGTGATGTAGCGCCTGTACGCCGCTCGGCTGGCCGGCTTGTTCGCGAGGTCGAAGATCGAGCCGGGCCGGCTCTCGAACCTCGCGAGCAGGATCAGGCGGCGGTGGGTCTTCGCCCAGCCGCCCATGCGCTTGACGAACGCCGGGTCGTCGATCCCCCAGAGGCCCCACTCGGCGAAGGCGTACGGCTTGGACGGGTGCGCGCGGTAGAGGCGGTCGTTCGCGGCCCACTCGGCCTTGCCGCCGATGTCGTAGAGGTCGTTCGCGACGACGTCGACGTAGCGGTTGCCCGGGTAGTACGCCTGCGCGCTGTTGCCTGGGAGATTCGGGCTGCCGTAGCCCTGCGGGTTCCAGACCACGCGCAGCGTCGGGCTCGGGTTGACGGCGTAGTCGTGCGTCACGCCCGGGAGGCCGAGCGCGCGTAGGCGGGCGTTCAGCTGGTCGGCGGTGCCGCCGTGGAGCAGCAGGTAGATCCGCGCGAACGCCTTGCGGTACGCGGCGGTCGAGTGCGTCGCGCCCTTGAAGCGGCCGGTCGCCGTGTAGGCGCAGTACGCGTTCCAGTGGCCGTTCATCTCGGGCCATGGGCGGATGAAGATCGGCCTGGCCCAGCTCGAGATTGCAGCGTTCAGCCCGCCGAGGTAGTCGTCGCCCTTCCCGTTCGCGACCGCGAGCGGCGTGATCGCCTCGTACGGGTGCGGCCACCCGCGCGAGGTCGTGAAGCCGACCATCGGCACCGGCCCGTGCGAGGCGAAGTCCACTGACAGCCGGGCGCCCCAGCTCGCGCCCTGGCCCCAGCCGAGGATCACGTGGCTCACCTGCGAGTGCTGACCGGTCTGCGCGGCGAAGCGGCCGGTGTTCCCGAGCACGCCGAGCGAGACGCGGGCTTCGGCCGCCGGCGCGAGCGCCAGGGCGGCGGCGATCATGGCGATCACTCTCACCCGGACAGTCTCGCGGATCCCCGCCCGAGGGATGGCCGCCCGTGCCGTTCGTGCCGATCTCCCGTGGAGATCGTTCGGAGGTGCCGCGAAGATGAACCCTCAGGAGCAACGAGTCAAGGCGACGGCCGCGCTGATGCTGACGGTCTCGCTCTTCCTCGTGCGCAGTGCCCACGCGATGCACCACGCCGCCGGCGCCTGCACGATCACGGGCACGCCGGGCGCCGACATCCTCGTGGGGACGCCTCGCCACGACGTCATCTGCGGGCTCGGCGGGAACGACGTGATCGACGGCAACGGCGGCAACGACGTCCTCAAGGGCGGGCCGGGGAACGACAGCCTCAACGGCGGCGACGGCAGCGACGTGCTCTTCGGCGGCGCCGGCGCCGACAAGCTCCAGGGCGACCAGGGGAGCGACCGCGTCTACGGCGGAACCGGGAACGACACGATCTGGGCGTGGGACGGCTACGCGGACGTGGTCGACGGCGGCCCCGGCACGGACAAGGCCTGGAAGGACAAGCTCGACCGCGTGTACTCGGTGGAACGCTCGGGCTAGGCCGCGTAGAGCGCGACCACGATGCTCAGCACGGCGACGCCTGCGACGCCGGCGATCCCCCACAGTCCGACCGGGCTGTAGGCCGCGTGGCCGCGTCCGAACTTCGACAGCACGAGCGTGCAGAGGATGCCGCCGATCAGCCCGCCGATGTGCCCGCCGACCGAGATGTTCGAGAGCGTGAAGCTGAGAACCAGGTTGATGATGATCAGCGCCAGCGCGGAACCGCCGAGCACGAAGTTGCGCTGCCGCTCGAGGATCAACGCGGCGCCCAGCAGCCCGAACAGCGCGCCGGACGCCCCGACGGTCGGCGTGTTCGGCGTGAAGACGAGCGCCCCCGCCGAGCCGGCGAGCGCAGAGACGAAGTAGATCATCAGGAAGCGCCCGCGCCCGATTGCCTGCTCGACCGCCGAGCCGACGAACCAGAGGAAGTACATGTTGAACGCGATGTGGAGCAGGCTCGCGTGCAGGAAGGCGCTCGTGATCAGCCGCCACCAGTCGCCGTTCGCGACCGCCGGCCCGAAGAGGACCCACTTGGTGAAAAGCGTCCCGCCCGGCGCGTTCAGCCCGCCGCCCTGCGCGCACGTGATCAGGTAGATCAGGACGTTGATCGCGACGAGCGTCTTCGTGCAGATCGCGCCGACGCCCTCGAACGAGCCGCGCCGCACGCCGGCCGACACGCGCCTCGCGCCCTGCGGCCTGCCGGAGTGCTCGGGGCAGCGCTGGCCGACAGGCGCCGGCGTCATGCACTCGGCGCAGATCGGCCGGCCGCATTCGGAGCACGAGACGAACGTCTCGCGGTTCGGGTGTCGATAGCAGTAGGGCACTGGGGAAACCTCGATTAGCGTAGTGCGGCCATGCGCTGTCACGTCGCGTTCACCCCAGCCGATGCAACCCCTGCGCCGCTCGGGATCGTGGTCGACGTGATGCGCGCGACCTCGACGATCGCGCAGGCGCTCGCCTGCGGCT
>DASSQG010000021.1:0-19687 GCA_035702625.1 Gaiellaceae bacterium
CTCGTCAGGCCGACGACGAGCTCGCGGTCTCCGCTCCGGAGCGGAGGAACTTGTACGCCGCGACCGCGACGCCGATGCCGACGACCGCGGAGGCGAGCAACGCCTTCCCCCTCGAGACTTGGCCGCCGCCGAGGCGCTTGCACGCCGCCTCGGCCACCGTCGATGCTGCCGCTGCGCCCACGCAGGTCAGATACCGGCAGGCGGCCGACGGCAAACCGGACCCGCGCGGGGAGCCGACACGCGGCGGTGCCGGCTCCCCGCGCCGAGGTCGCTAACCGAGCCCGGCCAGCGCGATCGCCCACAGGCTGCGACCGTGGGTCGCAGCCAGCAGACGCCCGTCCGGGGTGGTGTTCAGGTCGGCGACGATCGTGTGCGCGAGGCCGACGCCGACCCGCTTCCGCCGTCGGTCGTCTGGAAGACGTGGCCGACGCCCGGATCGTCCGGTCCGACCATCCAGTGCCGCGCGTAGCCCGACACCGAGATGTAGGCGTGGCGCTGGTCGGCCGGGTCGACGGCGATCCCGGTGAGGTACCGGTTTTCGGGACCGCGTCGCAGCCGGCCGGGACGGTCGCAGGTCGAGCTGGTGCCAGGCGCCGCCGACGTTGGTGGCCCAACCCGCGGGCGAAGCCGGTCTCGGAGACGTAGCCCGGCCAGCACGGGCCGCTCCACGCACAAACACGATCCTAGAGCGCGGGGGCGAGATCACGACCGTGGGGTGCCGACGCGGTAGCGAACGTGCGTGGCACGCGGCGAGTCGATGACATCGACGAGCTCGAAGCCCGGATCCGGGACGCCGTCGAAGATGCGCTCTCCTCCACCGAGCAGGACGGGGGCGAAGTCGAGGACGAGCTCGTCGATCACGCCCGCCGCCAGCGCCTGCCGCACGGTGGAGGCACCTCCGGCGATGTCCACTCCGCGGTCGCCGGCGGCCTCCTGCGCGCGCGCGAACGCGGCGTCGAACCCGTCGGTGACGAAGTGGAACGTCGTTCCGCCGTCCAGCTCGATCGGGTCGTGCTCGTAGTGTGTGAGCACGAACACCGGCGCGTGGTACGGCGGCTCGTCGCCCCACCAGCCGCGCCAGTCCTCGGACCACGAACCGCGAATCGGGCCGAACATGTTGCGGCCCATCACGTACGCGCCGCGCGGGCGCAACAACAGGTCGCGCGCGCGGGCGTCGGCGTCGTGCAGCGGCTCGTCGAGATGCCAGTGATGGAGCTCCATGCCGCGGAGGCCCAGGGGCTGCTCGAGGCTCTGGTCGGGCCCGGCGACGAAGCCGTCGAGCGAGATCGACATGTGGCAGGTTGTTTCGCTCATGTGCGTAGAGACGGAGCCCGGGCGCGAGGATCATCGCACCTGTCCGAGCGCATAGCCCACGCGTCGGCAGGCGACGCCGGGAGTTCCACGGTGACGCGGAGTCCGCCGCCGGCCCGCGACGCGAGCGTGAGCGTTCCGTCGTGGGCGCGGGTGATGCTCTTGGCGATCGCCAGGCCGAGGCCGACGCCTGCGTGGTCGGTGCGAGTCCGTTGGGAACCTCGCTGGAACGGCTCGGCCAGCGTCGTGAGCACGTCTTCGCCGAGGGCGGCGCCGGTGTTCTCGACGGTGAGCACCGCGTCCACGGGGTTGGCGCTCGTCGTGACCCAGACGCGGCCGCCGTCGGGGAGGTTGTGGACGATCGCGTTGTGCACCAGGTTCGTCACGAGCTGCAGCAGGAGCGCGTGCGAGCCCAGGCTGGTGGCGACGTCGCCCGCGGTCTCGACGGTGACGCCTCGTTTCTCGGCGACGGGGAGCAGCGTCTCGGTCGACTCTTCCGCGACGAGCGACAGGTCGACCGGGTCGCGGTCGAACGATCGTTGGTCGACGCGGCTGAGCAGGAGCAGCGCTTCCGTGAGGTCGATCGCTCGCGCATTGACGGCGTGCAGGCGGTCGACGAGCTCGGCGTCGCCGTTCGGGGCGTTGCGCGCCACGTCGAGCAGCGTCTGCGTGATCGCTAGCGGCGTCCGCAGCTCGTGGGACGCGTTGGCCGCGAATCGCCGCTGCTCGGCGACATGCGCTTCGAGCCGCTCGAGCATGGTGTCGAAGCTGTCGGCGAGCTCGCGGAATTCGTCCTGGCGGCCTTGCAGCTCGATCCGGTGGGAGAGCGATCCCGCGGACGCCTCGCGTGTGGCATCGGTGATTCGGGTCAGCGGCGCGAGCATGCGACCGGCGAGCAGCCACCCTCCGACGAGGCCGAAGAGCAGCAGGAACGCCATCACGACGGCTGCGATCGGAGCGAAGTAGCGCAGCAGTGCCGCGTGGCTTTCCACCAGGAAGATCACCCCTGGATGGACGCCGCGCGAGAGCGAGAAGTACCCGGCCGTGAGGAGCACGGCACCGGCGAGCATGACGAAGCCGGCGTAGCTGAGCGTGAGCTTGAGCCGAACACTCAGGCCGGGCGCTCTAGCCATCGGCTCCTCCGACTTCCCGCGCGTCTGGCCCGGCGTCGATGCGGTAGCCGACGCCGGGCACCGTCGCGATGATCTGCGGTTCGCCGAGCCGTTTGCGCAGCGCGGAGACGGTGATGCGCACCGCGTTCGTGAACGGGTCTGCGTTCTCGTCCCACGCTCGTTCCAGAAGCGCTTCCGCGCTGACCACACCGCCCTCGGCGGCGACCAGGACCTCGAGCACGGCGAACTGCTTCCGCGTCAGCGCCACGTAGCGACCGTCGCGGTAGACCTCTCGGCGGAACGGGTCCAGCCGGAGACCCGCGATCTCCCGCACCGGCGGCCTCGCGTGGGCGCGCCTGCGGTCGAGCGCCCTGAGGCGCAGCACGAGCTCGCGAAGCTCGAACGGCTTCGTCACGTAGTCGTCCGCTCCGAGCTGGAAGCCGCTGCTCTTGTCGTCGAGGCGGTCGGCAGCGGTGAGCATGAGGATCGGCATGCCGCTGCCGGAGGTGACGATGCGTCTCGCGATCTCGTCGCCGGAAGGACCGGGGATGTCCCGGTCGAGGACGGCGATGTCGTACTCGTTGAACCTCAGCAGCCTCAGGGCCGACTCGCCGTCGCCTGCGATGTCGGCGGCGATCGCTTCCAGGCGCAAGCCGTCGCGGATGGCCTCCGCCATGAGCGGTTCGTCCTCGACGATCAAGACGCGCACGCCCCGATGGTAAGAGCGGCGGCATATCGCCGGCGTATCGAAAACGCGATACGCGCTCGCAACACGCTCCGGGCAAGGCTGCGAGCGTGGCTCACAGGGGGCAAGCCCGGCCGGCCTCGGAGCCGGTCCGATTCCGGCGCACGTGGCTCGCAATCGCACTGGTCGCGGCCGTCGTGGTCGCGGCATCCGTCGCGCATCCATTTCGGTCGTCGTCGACGCCGACAGAGACGCGGAAGCGCACCATCGCTCCAGCTCGGCACCGTGCCGCCGCCGGCGTCGTCTGGCCGGCAAACGGTCAAGCTGCGGTCCAGATCGGACGATCGCCGGTTCAGGTCGGCCCGAACCAGCACGCTGCGCCGATCGCGAGCCTCGCGAAGGTGATGACGGCGTATCTCGTCCTGCGCGACCATCCGCTGCGCGTGGGCGACGAGGGGCCGACGATCACGCTCACCGACGACGACGTCGCCGACACCGATCGCCGGAGCGGGCAAGGGGAGTCGGTCGTGTCGATCGTCGACGGCGAAGAGCTGTCGGAACGCCAGGCACTCCAGGCGCTGCTACTGCCGTCGGCGAACAACATCGCCGCCGTGCTCGCGGAGTGGGACGCCGGTACGACCTCGCAGTTCGTGGCGCGCATGAACGCGACGGCGCGCTCGCTCGGCATGACGAGCACCCGCTACACCGACCCGAGCGGCTACGACAACGCGACGATTTCGACCGCCGCCGACCAGCTGCGCATCGTCGAGCAGGCGATGCGCGTGCCGCTGTTCGCGAAGATCGTCGCCACGCCGAGCGCGACGCTGCCTGTCGCAGGCGTCGTCCACAACACGAACACGCTGCTCCGGCGCAACGGGTTCGTCGGCGTCAAGACCGGCTCCGATTCCGCAGCCGGCGGCTGCTTCGCGTTCCGGGCGATTCGCGTGCTACGCGGCCACCGCACACCGATCACCGGCGTCGTCCTGGGCCAGCAGGGCCACGATCTGATCGACGCAGGCCTCGCGGCGGCGGACGCAATGGTCGGCGGAATCGCGGGCAATCAAGCGGCACCGCGCGCACCGCAATCACCGCCGGGACAAGCAGCCCTGCCCAGTGCGTGGCGTCGCCGTCGTAGGGAATGCTCCAGCGGCGCACAATCACGTTGAGCGGGAGGAGTCGCATGAAACGTTCAGCACTCAGGGTCGTGGTGGCCTTCGGCGGCTCGGCCGCCGCCGCGATCGTCGGCGACCTCGGTTCGCGGCGCGCGCCTGAGATCTACGACGAGCTCGACAAGCCGTCGTGGGCGCCGCCGGCCGGCGCGTTCGCTCCGGTGTGGTCGCTTCTGTACGCCACGATGGCGGTCGCCGCATGGCGCCTGTCGCGCACGGGCGCTCGCACGCCGCTGATGCTCCACGGCGCTCAGCTGGTGCTGAACGCAGCGTGGCCCTCGGCCTTCTTCGCACGACGCTCGCGGCGAGCGTCGCTCACCATCATCGTCGCGCTGGATGTCGCGGTCGCCGCCGAGATCGCCAGCGCGCGGCGTCACGACCGCGTGGCGAGCGCCCTCCTCGCTCCTTACCTCGCATGGACGCTGTACGCGACGGCGCTCAACTACGCCGTCGGCCGCTCTGACTGAGCGCTCGAGTCGGCGGTCGCGATTCGATCCTTCAGGCGTGACGCGCGGCGATCGCCTCCGCGGTGATCGCCGCGTCCTCGCCCACGCCCATCAGGAGCGACGACTTCCGCTTGCGCAGGAAGTGGACGCCGCAGAAGTAGAGACCGGGAGCGGTCGAGCTGGCGCCGTCGTCGTGTAGGGGGAACCCGAGCTCGTCGAAGGCGTCAACGCGCATCCACGACGCATAGTCTGGCCGGAAGCCGCAGGTATGGAGGACGACGCCGAAGCCGTCGGCCGCAAGGCGGTCGGGTGCCGTCGGGTCGAACGGCGGCGGGTCGGGGAGCTCGGGGGCGTCGATCCCGACACGAGCGCAGTACTCGCGGACGAGCGTGCGAAGGTCGGCATACCGTGCGTCGCCGAACGCGACCGAGTCGGCCAGATCCGCGCCGAAGTACAGGTGCCCCTCCTCCGCGCCGAGGAAGCGTCCGACGAGTGTGACGCCCAGCTCGCGCAGGGTGCGGTAGTTGAGGTCGTGGCCGCCGTCGCGTCCGGTGACCTGCACGTTCGCCGCGAGCCGGGCCGCCGGCGACGGTAGGTCGGCTGCCGTCTGCTCGTAGAACCCGGCGTCGACCAGCCACGAGATGGTGTCGCGTCCGCCGAGGCGCCGCGGCGCCCACGGGGCGCGGCCGCAGGAGAGGGTGACCTCCCTGCCCGCCCCGTTCAGCTCCTCGGCGAGCTGGCAGCCCGTCTGTCCGCTGCCGACGACGAGCACCTTGCCCGGCGGAAGCGCCGCTTCGTTCGTGTACGCCTGGGCATCGAGCTCGACGAGGCCGTCTGACGGGCGCGTCGACCGGTACGGCCGCTGGTAGGCGCCCGTGCAGACGACGACCGATCGCGCCCGAAGCGCACCGGCGGAGGTTTCCAGCACGAAGCCCTGGCCGTCAGAGAGCTCGAGCGACGTGACCGCGACACCCTCGCGGACGGGAGCGCGGAACGAGCCGGCCCACTGCTCGAAGTGATCGACGACCTCCGCCTTCTGCAGGAACCCGTCCGGATCGTCGCCCGCGTAGGTTGCGCCCGGGAGGCGGATCGTCTCGTTCGGCGTGACCAGACAGAAGCTGTCCCAGCGGTCACGCCACGTCTGGGCCACCCTTCCGCGCTCCAGCACGAGATGCTCCACGCCCAGCGCAGTCAGCCCGTGGCTCACGGCCAGCCCGGCCTGCCCGGCGCCGACGATCAGCACATCCAGCGCATCGGCCATCCAGGGGCGACGCTAGTCGGACGGCTCGGAGCACGTCAACCACCCCGGAACGTGCGTCTTCGTGCCAGGATCCGGGAGGAGATCCTGAGCGTCGTCGCGGGAGCGGTGTGCGGGGCGATCTTGAGCAGTGGCAGCTGCGCGGTTCGGCGGCCGAGTTGTACGAGCGGTACCTGGTTCCGGCCGTGACGTCACAGTGGGCGGTCGATCTGGTCTCCCGGGTCGAGGTGCGGCGAGGCGATCGCTTGTTGGACGTGGCGTGTGGGACGGGGGTGGTCGCGCGGGCCGCGGCCGAGCGCGTCGGGAACGACGGGCGTGTGGTCGGGCTCGACCTGAACCCGGAGATGCTCCGCGTTGCCCGTTCGGTGGGCGCTGCGCCGATCGAGTGGTGGGAGGGGAGTGCGCTCGCGCTTCCGTTCGAGGCGGGCGAGTTCGGGGTCGTGCTGTGCCAGTTCGGCTTGCAGTTCTTTCCCGATCAGTCGGTGGCGGTCCGGGAGCTGCGGCGGGTGCTCGCCCCTGCTGGGCGAGTAGGGGTGAGCGTCTTCGCGGGGCTCGAGCGGAACCCGGTCGCGCAGGCGCTCTCGGATGCGTTGGATCGGCAGTTCGGCGAGGGCGCCTCGTTCGCGAAGCGGAACGAACATGCGCTCGCCGATGCCGACGAGCTCGCCGTGCTCTTCCGGGAGGCGGGTCTCGCTGCCGTCCGGATCGAGACGGTCGCGAAGACGAGCCGCTACCCCTCGGTGTCCGAGTACGTGCGCTTCCAGCTCCAGGCGACGCCGCTGGCAGCCGTGCTCGAGCCGTACGACCCGCTCGAGCGCGACCGCTTGAGCGCGCTCGTCGTCGACGAGCTGGCGACGAGACTCGCAACCTTCGTCCGCGAGCGCGAGTTCGCGTTCCCGCAGGTGGCGCACGTCGCGACCGCCACCGCGTAGTCGAGATCGCTCTACCGCGAGAGCGCCATTCGCGCGATGACGTCTGCGGCGGCCCCCGCGCCGTCGGAGTTGCCGCAGCGGCGCTCAAAGGCGCGGCCTGTCGGCGGTAGGCGCGGTCGTCGGGGACCGACCTGACAACGGCCTGGATCTCGTCGGCGCCGGCATCGGGCGTGAGCGCGATCCCGAGGCCGAGCTCGGCGACGCGTTGCGCGATCGCGCCTTGGTCGCGGCCGAGCCCGGGAATGCACACCAGCGGAACACCGTCTCCTCGATCGACCGGCGCCGAGACGCCGGACCGAGGATCGTCACCACGTGATGTCGCTCGCCAAGAGCCCGCGCGATGCCGAGGGCGACCGACACGTTGCCCGCACCGTCCCACGTGACGAACACGACCCGAGCCATCCAGCAAACAGGAGGAGGCTGCCTGCCGCCGCGCTTCCGACGCCTACGATTGCCGCGTGCGTTACCGGCGCGAGGTCGAGGTTGCCACTCCTGCGGAGCCGACGTTCGCGTACCTGTCCGATTTCGCGAACGCGGCCGAGTGGGATCCCGGGATCGTGGAGGCGCGGCGGCTGACGCCGGCGCCCACGGCGGTCGGCAGCCGGTTCGAGGTGGTCGCGCTCTTTCGCGGTCGGCGTCAGCGGTTCGAGTACGTCGTCACGGAGCTCCTCGAAGGGACGCGCGTCGCGCTGCGCGGCGAAGGCGAGAAGGCGCTCTCGGACGACGTCATCTCGGTCGCCCCGCATGAGGGCGGCACGCGCGTCGCCTACGAGGCCGATCTGCGGCTGAAGGGCGTCTATCGCGTCGCCGAGCCGTTCCTACGCTCGACCTTCGAGCGCATGGGCGACGCTGCGCTCGACGGTCTCGTCGCGCGCCTCGCACGCTCGGGGTGATGGCGAACGTCGCGGTCGAGGTCGTGCGTCTGCCGACGGGAGCCGAGCTGCGCCTCAGCGGGAGCGGGTCGACGGCGGTCGTCTGTGTGAACGGCGGCCAGGCGCAAGAGGTGGAAGGAACCTGGAGCGCGTCGCTCGAGTGGCTCGTGCGCCGGCTCGCGCCCCGGTTTCGAGACGTTCTCTTCGCCGAGGTTCGCTACCGCGTCAAGTCGTGGCGGCGGCTGGACTCGTGTATCGAGGACGCGCGCGCGGCCGTGCAGGGGGCCGGCGCGCAGCGGGCGCTGCTGCTCGGCTTCTCGATGGGCGGGGCGGTGGCGATCTCGGCCGCCGACGAGCCGTCGGTCGAACGCGTGCTCGGGCTGGCGCCCTGGATTCCGGACCGGCTCTCGCTCGAGCCGCTGCGTGGCAAACGGCTCGACGTCCTGCACGGCTCGCTCGACCGCTGGCTCCCGGGCATCCCCGGCGTCTCGCCGGCGAGCTCTCGACGCGGGTTCGAGCGCGCCCGCGCGCTCGGCGTCGCGGGTCGCTACGAGCTGATCCAGGGCGCGCTGCACGGGATCGCGCTGCGCGCGCACTGGGGGCGGCCGGTGCCGCTCCCTCGCGCCGGGGCGTGGGAGCGGCGGGTCGCAGCTCAGCTCGAGGCGATCTGAAGCCGCCGCCGCTCGAGCTGGGTCGCGTCGGGCACCTTCACATTCCAGACGAGCCCGAGCCGCTCGAGGCCGCGGATCACCCACCAGGAGACGTCGACCTGCCCCCGGTCGAGGCCGTGGCGCGCCGAGGCGGGGAAGGCGTGGTGGTTGTTGTGCCAGCCCTCGCCGAAGACGAGGAGGGCGACGAGTCGGTTGTTGCGCGCCTCGTCGCGCGAGCGGTAGTCCTGGCGGCCGAACATGTGGCAGATCGAGTTGACGCTGAAGGTCGCGTGCTGGTACGCGAAGATGCGAACCAGGCCGCCCCAGACGAGGCCCGCGATGCCGGCCTCGACGCTGCCGCCGACCAGGTAGCCGATCGCGAACGGGAGACCTAGCGTGAGCGCGACCCAGAGCAGGTAGGCGCGGTCGATCAGGCGGAGCATGCGGTCGTCGTAGAGATCCTTGCCGTACTCGCGCCCCTGCTCCATGCCGAGGTTCGAGAAGAGCCAGCCGACGTGGGCGTGGACGAAGCCGCGGACGGCGCCGAGCGCGCCGTCGCCGTGGCCGACATGAGGCGAGTGGGGGTCGCCGGGCTTGTCGGAGAGGGCGTGGTGCTTGCGGTGGTCGGTGACCCACTGGGTGACCGGCCCCTGCATCGTCATGCAGCCGAGGATCGCGAGAACGGCCTTCACCGGCGCGCTGGTCTCGAAGCCGCGGTGGGTGAAGTAGCGGTGAAAACCGATGGTGGTACCGAACGCGCAGACGACGTAGAAGCCGGCCAGGAGCGCCAGGTCGAGCCAGTGGAAGGCGACGCCCCAGAGCAGGCCCATCGCCGAGAGCAGGCCGAGCGGCGGGACGACGACGGCGACGAGCGTGACGGCCTGGCTGATCCGACTCGTGCTCGGACGCACGGTCGCAAACGGCATCGGTGTAAAATTTTCGTCCAAGTTATGTATAGTGTATCAAGCGATGAAGATTGCGGTCGTCGGTAGCGGCATTTCCGGATTGGGCGCGGCCTACGCCCTCGCGCCCACTCACGACGTGCACGTCCTCGAGCGGGACCGGCGCGCAGGGGGCCACGCGCACACGGTCGTCCACGACGGGCTCGCTCTCGACACGGGCTTCCTCGTCCACAACGAGCGCAACTACCCGCTGCTCACGCGGCTCTTCCGGGAGCTCGACGTCGAGACGCACGAGTCGGACATGTCGTTCTCGCTCAGCTGCAGCGGCTGCGGCCTCGAGTATTCCGGACGGCAGCCGTTCGCACAGCCCCGGAACGCGGTCCGCCCGGCGTTCCTCTCGCTGCTCTGGGAGATCGGTCGCTGGCTGCGGACGGCGCGCCCCGGGGACGAGTCGCAGTCGCTCGGCGACTACCTCGACGCGCACGGGTACTCGCAGCGCTTCCGCAGCCACTTCCTCGTGCCGTTGACGTCGGCGCTCTGGTCGACGGCGCCGGGGCGCGCGCTCGAGTTCCCGGCGGCGTACGCGATCCGCTTCTTCGCGAACCACGGGATGCTGGGCTTCGGCCGCTTCCGCTGGCGCACGGTCACCGGCGGAAGCCGCCGCTACGTCGACGCGATCGCCGCCCGGCTCGGCGACCGTTTGCGGCTCGGGGAAAACGTGCGCTCTGTGCGCCGCTCTCCGGACGGCATCGAGATTCGGGTCGCGGATCGCGTCGAGCATTTCGACCACGTGGTACTCGCGACGCATGCCGACCAGGCGCTCGCGCTGCTCGAGGACGCGACCGCGGACGAGCGCCGGGTCCTCGGCGGCTTCGCTTACACGACCAACGAAGCGATCCTGCACAGCGATTCGCGCTTTCTGCCGCGGACTGCCGCGGCCCGCGCGTCTTGGAACTACCGACGCGGCGACGACGGCCGACCGACCGTCACCTACCACCTGAACCGGCTCCAGGCCCTCGCGGCGGAGCGGGACTACTGCGTGACGCTGAACGAGGACGTCCCGGAGGAGCACGTCCTCGAGCGGTTGGTCTACGAGCACCCGCTCTACACGGTCGAGACGCTGCGCGCGCAGGACGAGCTGCCGCGCCTCGCGGGTGGCCGGACCCACTATGCGGGCGCCTACTTCGGGAACGGCTTCCACGAGGACGGCCTCGCGAGCGGGGTCGCCGCCGCCCGCGCGCTCGGGGTGGCGTGGTGAGGTCGGCGCTCTACACGGGGACCCTGCTGCACTCGCGGCGCGCACCGACGCGCCACGTCTTCCGCTACCCCGTGTCGTACTGGCTGTTCGACCTCGACGAGCTGCCGGCGCTGGCGCGGCGGCTCCGGCTCTTCTCGGTCAACCGTCCGAACGTCGTCACCCTTCGCGACCAGGACCATTTCGACGGCACGAAGCCCTTGAAGCAGGCGGTGCTCGACCTCGCCGACGACCCCTCGGTCGAGCGCGTGCTCATGCTCACCCAGCCCCGCGTGCTCGGCTACGTCTTCAATCCGGTGAGCTTCTACTGGTGCTATCGCGGCGACGGCTCGCTCGCCTGCATGATCGCCGAGCTGAACAACACCTTCGGCGAGCGGCTCCCGGAGGTGCTGCGCGGGCCCGAGCGTCGCTACGAGCAGCGCAAACGGCTTCACGTCTCACCCTTCTTCGGGCTCGACCAGAGCTACGAGTACGCCTTCTCCCAGCCCGGGGAGGAGGTGTGGGCGCGCATCCACGTCCGCGACCAGGACGGCGCCCGGCCGCTGACCGCCGTCCTCCATGCCCGTCGCCGCGAGCTGAGCGACCAATCGCTCGCTCGCCTCCTGCTCCGCTACCCACTCCAGCCCCTGCAGGTGATCGCGCTCATCCATTTCGAGGCGCTCCGACTCTGGCTCAAGCGAGTGCCGTTCCATCACAAACCGCCGTTCGTCCCGGGCGAGGGGAGCGTCCGCTCGTGAGCGTACGCGCCGAGCCCGTCGCCGCCCGCGGCCGTCCCCTCGAGCGCGCTGCGGCCGCGCTGCTCGAGCGCGCGCTCGCGGGCCTCGAGGGCGGCACGCTCGAGGTCGAGTTCCCCGACGGCGGCACGCGTCGATTCGGCCACGGCGCGCCTGTCCGGCTCACGATCCACGACTCCGCCTTTTTCCGCCGCCTCGCAACGCGCGGGAAGCTCGGCCTGGGCGAGTCGTACACCGCGGGCGAATGGGACGCGGACGACCTCGTCGCGCTCTTCGAGCTGCTGCTCCGGAACGCGGATGCGATGGCAGAGCGCCATGTCGGCGTGCGACGGCTCCTCGGGCTGCGCCCGCGTCTGCGCCGCCGGAACGGGCTCGCCCGCTCGCGCCGCAACATCGCCTACCACTACGACCTCGGCAACGAGCTCTTCGCGCTCATGCTGGACGAGACGATGACCTACTCCTGTGCCGTCTTCGAGCGTCCGGGGATGTCGCTCGCCGAGGCGCAGCACGCGAAATACGAGCGGCTCTGCCGCAGCCTCGAGCTCGGCCCCGGCGACCACGTCCTGGAGATCGGCTGCGGTTGGGGCGGATTCGCCCGTCACGCCGCCGAGCGGCATGGCTGCCGGGTAACCGGGATCACGATCTCGCACGAGCAGGCCGTCGTCGCGCGTGAGCGGACGCACGGGCTGCCCGTCGAGATCCTCGAGCAGGACTACCGCAGCGTCGAGGGCAGCTTCACGAAGGTCGTCTCGATCGAGATGGTCGAGGCGATCGGCGCCGATCAGTTCGGCACGTTCTTCGCGACGATCGACCGCGTCCTCGCACCGGGAGGCCGCGCGGCCGTCCAGTCGATCCTCGTTCCCGAGCAGCGCTGGGAGCGCTACCGGCGGACGCCCGACTGGATCGAGCGCTACGTCTTTCCCGGCTGCCTGATCCCGTCGCTCGAGGCGCTCACGCACGCGGCGGCGCGCCACTCGCGGCTCGCGATCTACGGCGTCGACGAGATCGGCGAGCACTACGCCGAGACGCTCCGGCGCTGGCGCGCGAGCTTCGACCAGCGGATCGACGCGGTGCGAAGGCTCGGCTACGACCGCCGCTTCGAGCGCACCTGGCAGTTCTACCTCGCCTTCTGCGAGGCGGCGTTCCGGACACGTGCGCTGCGCGACGCGCAGCTTCTCCTCGCGCGCGCCGGGAGCCACGCGTGAACGCGTACCGGCTCCTGGATCGGCTCGGCCTGCGCGAGCTGCTGCGGCGTGCGTACCGGGTCGATGTCGTCGGCGCCGAGCGGGTGCCGGCGAGCGGGGCCGCGATCCTCGTCGCGAACCACGAGTCGATCTGGGATCCGTTCGTGCTCGGGGTCGTCACGGAACGCGAGATTCATTACATGGCGAAGGCGGAGCTGTTCCGCACGCGGCCGCTCGCAGCGGCGCTTCGGGCTCTCAACGCGTTCCCCGTGGAGCGTGGCGGCGGGGACCGGGCGGCGATCTCCGAGGCGGCGCGGCTGCTCGAGAGCGGCGCGCTGCTCGGGATCTTTCCGCAGGGGACGTCGAAGCGGGAGCGGCAGATCGGCTGGCACCGCGGCGCGGCGCGGCTCGCGCTCGCGACCGGCGCGCCCGTGGTGCCGGTCCGGTTGACGGGGACGCGGCCGCTGCCGTGGCCGACGCGGATCCGCATCGTGGTGGGCGAGCCGATCGCGGTCGAGCCGGAGCGGCCGACGATCTCGACTGCCCGCGCCCTGACGGAGCGCCTCGAGCGGGCGGTGACGGCGGCGTGATCGAGCACCGCTGGCAGCTCTGGCTGCTGGGCTGGGCCCTCTCGGCGGCGCTCCTCGCCGTGCTCTACCTCTGGCAGCGGCGGACGCGCGACGCGACGGCCGTCGACGCCGGCTGGGGCGCCTCGCTCGTCCTGTGCGCGGTCCTCTACGCGGCCCTGGCGCCCGGCTCGCTCGTGCAACGGCTCGCGATCGCGCTACCGGTCGGGCTCGAGAACCTCCGCATCGCCTCGCTCGTTCGCAACCGGCTCGGCAAGGGCGAGGACGGACGCTACCGGGAGCTCCGGCGGCGCTGGCGCGAGCGGGGACGCGAGCAGCTGACCTTCGCGATCTTCTACCAGGCGCAGGCGTTCCTGGCCGCCATCCTCTCCGTCCCGGCCTTGCTCGCGAGCTTCAACCGCAGCGGAACGCTCGCCCCCGTCCAGTGGATCGGCCTCGTGCTCTGGATCGTGGCCGCGACGCTCGAGTGGACTGCCGACCGGCAGCTCGCGGCCTTCAGGGCGTCCGGCGAGGAGGGCGTCATGGACCGCGGCCTCTGGCGCTACTCGCGCCACCCGAACTACTTCTTCCAGACGCTCACCTGGGTCGCGTACGCGCTGATCGCCGTCGCGGCTCCGTGGGGCTGGCTCGCGTTCCTCGCACCCGCCCTCATTCTCTATCTCGTCCTCTTCGTCACCGGCGTGCCGCCGGCGGAGGAGTCGTCGCTGCGCTCGCGCGGGGACGCCTACCGCCGCTACCAGGCGCGAACGTCGGTCTTCGTGCCATGGCCGCCGACGCGCTCGTCGACCGTCTGATCGCGTCGGGCCGCGTGCCCGACCCGCTCCTGCGCGCGGGGATCCATGCCGCCTGCGCGACGCGGCTGCGCCGCGAGCGCCGGCGCGGACCGGAAGCGAAGGAGGCCTTCGTCGAGCTGCTGCGCGCGTCCCCGATCGCCGAGCAGGTCGAGAAGCCGAACGAGCAGCACTACGAGGTGCCGCCCGGGTTCTTCCGGCTCGTCCTCGGGCCACGCCTCAAGTACAGCTCCTGCCTCTGGCCGCGGCACGTGACGACGCTCGCCGAGGCGGAGGAGGCGATGCTCGCGCTCACGTGCGAGCGCGCAGGCGTCGAGGACGGGATGACGCTGCTCGACCTCGGTTGCGGCTGGGGCTCGTTGACCGGCTGGCTCTCCGAGCGGTACCCGAACGCACGCATCCTCGCCGTCTCCAACTCCCGGCCGCAGCGGGAGCACATCCAGTCGTTGCGGCTGCCGAACGTGCGCGTGCTCACCGCCGACGTGAACCGGCTCGAGCTCGACGAGCGCTTCGACCGGATCCTCTCCGTCGAGATGCTCGAGCACATGCGCAACTATGAGGCACTCCTCCGGCGGATCGCCTCCTGGCTCGAGCCGGACGGTCGCTTCTTCTGCCACGTCTTCTCGCACGACCGCTTCGCGTACGCCTACGAGGACGGCTGGATGACGCGGCGTTTCTTCACGGCCGGGACGATGCCCTCCGACGACCTGCTCCCCCGCTTCGACCGCGACCTCGTGCTCGAGCAGCACTGGCGCGTCTCCGGGCTCCACTACGCGCGAACCGCCGAGGCGTGGCTGAAGCGGCTGGACGGGAACCACGCCGCGGTCGCGCGCCTCGTCGGCCGGAAGGGCGCCGCGGAGTGGCGCGTCTTCTTCCTCGCCTGCGCCGGCCTGTGGGGCTACCGCGGCGGCCGCGAGTGGCTCGTCTCGCATTACCTCTTCGCGAGACGCGACAACGGCTCCCTTGCGGTCGCGGCCGGCGTCGCTGCTCTGCCGGACTGACCTCCCCGACGTCGCCGGGCGGCCGGCGGATCGGCGAGGGCTAGGCCGACGCGTGGCGGTACGCGAACGAGCGTGCCGCGTCGCGGGTCGCCTCGCGCGCGATCCCGGCGAGCATTCCCCGGAAGACGACGGCGTGGATCGGCAGCAGCGCGTACCAGTAGGCGAGCCCGGCGAGCCCGGTGGGGTCGAAGATCGCGGTCTGGTGGATCCGTGAGCCCCGCCCGTCGCCGTCCACCTCGAACTGCAGCCACGCCCGGCCCGGCAGCCGCATCTCCGCCCGCAGGCGCAGGAGCCGGTCGGGCTCGTACGCCTCGACACGCCAGAAGTCGAGCGCCGAGCCGACCGCGGGCGTCTCGGGATCGCGCCGACCGCGGCGGAGTCCGACCCCGCCGACGAGCAGGTCGAGGAACCCGCGCAGATGCCACAGGGCGTCGCCGTAGTACCAGCCGGCCTGGCCGCCGATGCGGCGGATCGGCGCGAACGCCCGCGCCGGCGGCACCGGCACGTCGCGGTCACGAGCGTCGACGAGCCGACCGCTCATCGACGGGCCGGCAAGCCAGCTCGACCGCCCGGCCGCGCTGAAGGCGTCGGACCAGCGCGTCTCCACGGTCAGGTGGTCCTCGTTCGCGAGCGCCCGCGCGATCGCCTCGCGGTAGCCGCGTGGCCGGACCGGGAAGCGCTCGAGCGCGCTCGGGTCGCGGACGACCGTCTCGTGCGGCAGGCTCTCGACCAGCTTGCGGCCGACGCGCGCGTACACCGGGGTCACGAGCCCGAGCCACAGGCTCGAGAGGCGCGGCGTCAGCACGGGCACCGGGACGAGGAGCCTGCGCAGCCCGCGGAGGCGCGCGTACTCCCGCATCAGCTCGCCGTAGGTCGCGACGTCAGCTCCGCCGATCTCGAACACCTCGCTGCCGCGGGAGTCCAGGTCGAGCGCGGCGACGAGGTAGGCGACCACGTCCTCGACGGCGATCGGCTGTGCGCGCGTCCGCACCCAGCGCGGCGTGATCATCACCGGCAACCGCTCGGAGAGCGCGCGGACGAGTTCGAACGAGAGGCTGCCGGAGCCGATCACGATCGAGGCGCGGAACTCGATCGTCTCGACACCGGTGGAGGCGAGCAGGCGGCCGACCTCCTGGCGGCTCGCGAGATGCGGTGAGAGCTCGGGGCCGGAGCCGAGGCCGCCGAGGTAGACGATCTGTCTCACGCCGGCGTCGCGCGCTGCGGCGGCGAAGATCGTCGCCGCGCGTCGGTCGAGCTGCTCGAAGGAGTCGGCCGAGCCCATGGCGTGGACGAGGTAGTAGGCGACCCCGACGCCGTCGAGCGCGCGGCGCACCGCGTCCTCGTCGAGGACGTCCCCCGCCACGACTTCCAGTCCGGGGTGGGGAGGAACCGCCGCCGGGCGCCGGGCGAGGCAGCGGACGTCTTCGCCGCGCTCGAGCAGCGCCGTGAGCAGCCGGCCGCCGACGTAGCCCGTCGCGCCTGTGAGGAGGATCCGCGTTCGGGAGGTCATGCTCGCGCGACGCTCCCGGCCGCGGCCACGAGGTCGCCGTCGAGGCGGTCGACACGCAGCCGCGCGCAGAGCTCCTCCGATGCTCCGGCGCCGGAGAGCACGAGCTGCGTCGAGCGTGCGAGCCGCCGCAGCTCGCCGGCGACGGCGTCGAGCAGCACGCCGTCCATGCTCGCGACGACGACGAGCTGCGGTTTCAGCGCGGCGGCCGCCTTGGCAAGGGCGTCGATCGGCGTGTCGGCGCCGAGAAAGAGGATCCGCCAGCCGTGCGAGCGGAGGACGAGGCCGAACGCGATCAGGCCGATGTCGTGGCGTTCGCCGGGCGCGCACGCGAGAACGGCGAGCGGCCCGCCGCCGCGGCTCCAGAGGCGGGACAGCGAGAGCAGCCGCTCACGGATGAGGGTGGTGGCGAAGTGCTCCTCCCCGACCTCGAGCTCGCCGCGCTCCCATTCGTCCCCGATCTGGCGCAGCGCCGGGAGGATCAGCTCCCGCAGGACGGTCTCGAGCGCGAAGCCCGCCAGCGCCTGGTCGAGGGCCGAGTGGACGGCCGCCTCGTCGTACAGGCGTGCTGCGGCGAGGAGCCGCCCGCGGGCGTGCTCGAGCGCCGGGTCGCTCGACCGTGCCGGCGCGAGAGCGCGGCGTGCCGCCTCGGCGGCCGAGAGGCCCTCGTCGAGGGCGCGCTTCATCTGCTCGACCCGCTGGGCGTCGTCGGCCGTGTAGAGGCGAAAGCCTCCCTCGGAGCGGACCGGTTGCAGCAGCCCGTAGCGGCGCTCCCAGGCGCGTAGCAGCTCGGGGCTGACGCCTACCCGACGGGCGAACTCGCCGATCCGCAGCGCTCCGGTGTCGATGCTCACCGGATCATTCTACACACATTCGACAGACAGTTGACAACCGCGGCCGTCGTCTTGTACAGTCGCGTCCAATGTTTGTAGAGAGTACGTCCAAAGGAGGAGCGATGGAGAAGGCCACCACGGCCGCAGGTCAGTTCGATGTGCTCGGACAGGGGCTGATCCTGCTCGGCGCGTTCGTGTCGTTCGTCCTCTCGGTGAGCCTCTGGTTCACCGGGCACCACGAGCAGGGCATCTTCGTCGGCCTCTGGGTGCCGTCGATCCTCGCCCTCGGCGTGCTGGCCCAGGGCAGGTCGCGATGAGCCCCGGCCTGCTGTTCGGGCTGGGCGCCCTCGTCACCGTGATCGTCGCCATCGGTCTCGGACTGCCGATCTACGGCGCGATCCTCGACGGCCGCTACCAGGCCGAGCACGAAGCCCGCGAGCTGCGGGAGTTGTCGGAGAAGTCGGCCGACCGTCGGTCGGTCGCGTACGAAAGGAGCTCGACATGAGCAAGAACATCGTCGAGACGGCCCGCGAGGCGGGATCGTTCACGACGCTGCTGGCCGCCGTCGACGCGGCCGGTCTCGGCGAGACGCTCGCGGACGGAGGCCCGTTCACGGTCTTCGCGCCGAGCGACGAGGCGTTCGCGAAGTTGCCCGCGGGCACGGTCGAGTCGCTGCTCGCCGACCCGGCGAAGCTGACGGACGTCCTCACCTACCACGTCGTCCCCGGGCGGGTCTCCGCCGCGGAGGCGGCAGCGCTGTCCTCCGCCCCGACGGTTCAGGGCACCGCTCTGCCGCTTGCGGCCAACGGCGGTGTCGTGGCCGGCGACGCCCACGTCGTCACCGCCGACATCGAAGCCTCGAACGGAGTCATCCACGTCATCGACCGCGTGCTGCTTCCTGCAGCCGCCTGACACGAACGAAAGGACACGAAGATGAAACGCATGCGCAGCACGATCGCCCTGCTCGTAGTCGCCGCGCTGGCGGCCGCGACGCTCGGCGCCTTTGCCTCCGCCTCGTCCGCGTCACGTTCGACGGGTGAGAAGAACATCGTCCAGACCGCGATCGCCGCCGGGCAGTTCACGACGCTCACGTCGCTGCTGACCAAGGCCGGCCTCGCGGACACCCTCGCCACCGGCGGCCCGTTCACCGTCTTCGCTCCGACCGACGCGGCGTTCGCCAAGGTCCCGAAGGCGACGCTCGCCGCGCTGGCGAAGCACCCGGCACAGCTGAAGGCGGTGCTGCTCTACCACGTCGTCGCCGGCAGCGTGACCTCCTCGGACGTCGTCAAGCTCAGCGCGGCGAAGACCCTCGCGGGCAGCTCGGTTCTGATCAAGGTCAACAAGGGCGGCGTCTTCGTGAACCAGGCGAAGGTCACGAAGCCCGACGTGATGGCCTCGAACGGCGTCATCCACGTCATCGACAAGGTCCTGATCCCGCCGAAGAACATCGTCGCGACTGCGAAGGCGGCCGGGACGTTCACGACGCTGACGGCGCTGCTGAAGAAGTCCGGTCTCGCCGGAACGCTCGCGACGAAGGGGCCGTTCACCGTCTTCGCGCCGACCGACGCGGCGTTCGCGAAGGTGCCGAAGGCGACGCTCGCTGCTCTGGCCAAGAACAAGGCCAAGCTGCGCGCGGTGCTCCTCTACCACGTCGTCAAGGGCCAGGTCACGGCCGCCCAGGCGATGAAGCTGCGCTCGGCGAAGACGCTTCAGGGCAAGTCGCTGAAGATCCGCGTCAAGGGTGGCAAGGTGATCGTCGGCGGCGCCGTCGTGACGAAGGCCGACATGCTCGCCTCGAACGGCGTCATCCACGTGATCAACAAGGTGCTCATCCCCTGACGTCGACGATGCGCATCACCGTCACAGGAGCCACCGGGCTCATCGGGACGAACCTCGTCGCCGCGCTCAAGGAGCGCGGCGACGAGGTGACCGTGCTCTCACGCCGCCCGGAAGACGCCCAACGACTGCTCGGCGTCGACGCGCTCGGTTGGGATCCCGGGACCGAGCCCGCGCCGGCCCAAGCGCTCGCGGGCCGCGACGGCGTCGTCCATCTGGCAGGCGAGCCGATCGCCCAACGCTGGACGCAGGAGAGCAAGAACCGCATCCGCTCGAGCCGCGAGCTCGGCACCGCGAACCTCGTGCGAGGGCTGGAGCAGTGCGAGCCCCGACCCGGCGTCCTCGTCTCTGCGTCCGCCGTCGGGTACTACGGAGCACGTGGTGACGAACGGCTCGACGAAGGGGCTCCGCCCGGGACGGGCTTCCTCGCCGAGGTGTGCGACGCGTGGGAGCAGGCGGCGGGCGCAGCCTCGAGGCTGGGCATCCGCGTCGTCATGCTCCGAACCGGCGTGCTCCTCGATCGCGCCGACGGTGCCCTGGCACGAATGCTGCCGCCGTTCCGGCTCGGCGTCGGGGGCCCTGTCGCGGGCGGCGACCAGTACATCTCGTGGATCGCCCCCGA
>DASSQG010000022.1:0-2756 GCA_035702625.1 Gaiellaceae bacterium
ATGATTCGATAGGACCAATTCTTGAGCTAGCGGGGCAGTGTCCTTCGACCTAAAGATGGCAATATGCAGGTAGAAGGCGACGCCGGTAGTCTTTCGACCATACCCGAATAGGACAAGACCAATATTGCGGAAGCGTCAGTAGCCGAGCACGTCGAACGCGGCCGGGTAGACGATCCGGCCGGCGAGGTCGGGGCTGTACCCCGGGAGCCGCTTGAGCATGAACGCTTCGTCCGGGATCTTCGGGTGCGGCGCGACGAAGCCGAGCGTGCTCGCCCGCTCGAAGCCGAAGCGCGGGTAGTACGCGGAGATGCCCTCGACCATCACCGCAGGCTCGCCGGCCGCCTCCGCGCGGCCGAGCGCGTCCCGGATCAGCAGCGACCCCACGCCCATGCGCTGGCGGTCGGGCCGAACCGACATCGGCGTGAGGTTGAGGATCCTCGGACGGGATCCGCCGACGACACCGACCCAGCTCAGCATCACGTGGGCGATCACCCCGGAGGCGTCCTCGGCGACCAGCGCCAGTTCCGGGACGAACTCCTCCGAGGCACGGATGCCCTCGACGAAGGCCGCGACCTCGTCGGGGTGCGTCACGAATGCTCCGCGAACGACCGCTGCGATCTCGTCATGGTCGTCGTCGCGCTCGGGACGGATGACGAGGTCCTCGGCCACGTGGCGATGGTACGTGGGCGCGTCGGGAATCATGGGGCCGTGACCGCGATCGAGATCGCGACCGAGCGCCTGCGCCTACGGCCGTTTCGGGTCGACGACCTCGAGACGTTCGTCGCCTACCGCAGCGATCCCGAGGTCGCGCGCTACCAGACCTGGGACGACCCCTACTCGATGGCCGCCGCGGAGGCGTTCCTGCGCTCGCAACAGGGCTTGGAGCTCGGGCGACCGGGTGAGTGGCTGCAGCTCGCGATCGTCGACCGGGAGACGGGCGAGCTCCGCGGGGATTGCGCCGTGCGTGTCGCGACCGATCAGCCGGCGACCGCCGAGCTCGGCGTCACGCTGGCGCCGGCGAGCCAGGGCAGAGGCCTGGCGACCGAGGCGGTGAGGGCGGTCGTGACCGAGCTGTTCGAGCGGCTCGGCGTGCACCGCGTCTTCGCCGAGGCCGACGAGCGGAACGGTTCCGTCCGGCGTCTGCTCGAGCGCCTGGGCTTCCGCTGCGAGGCGCGCCTGGTCGACGCCGACTGGTTCAAGGGCGAGTGGTCGACGCTGCTCGTCTACGCGGTCCTGGAGCGGGAGTGGCGCGCCGGCTGAACCCCGTCGGCAACGCGCGCCTGACCGCGCTGGTCGGTCTGCTCCTGCTCGGGCCGGTCGCGGTGGAGCTGGCGACGATCTTGCTCGGCGTCCACTCCCACATGTCGCTGCACGTCTTCGTCGGGCTCGCGCTCATCCCGGCCGTCGTGCTGAAGCTCGCGAGCACCGCATGGCGCTTCGCGCGCTACTACACGCGCAGCGACGCATACGTCGAGCACGGCGCGCCGCAGCTCGCGATGCGGCTGCTCGCGCCGCTGTTCGTGGTGGCGACCGTCGTGCTCTTCTCGAGCGGCATCGCGATGGGTCTCCTCCACGGACACGCACTCGTGGTCGCACGCCGCCTGCACGGGCCGGCGTCGGTCGTGTGGCTGGTGCTGTTCGGCATCCACGCGCTCGTGTACCTCAGGCGCGCGTTCGCCGACGGCAGGCGAGACGTGACCATCGACGAGCCTCCCGTGCCCGGGCGGAGACGGCGCGGCTACGTGATCGCGGCCGCCGTCGCGCTGGGCCTCGTCGTCGGCGCCGCGACGGTGCCGGCCCAGCACCGTTGGGTTCATCTCCGGCGCAACCACCACGGCTTCCGGCAACGCGCCGGGTGACGCGGTCGGACGGCGCGGCCGCGGCCGTGTCGTAACCTCGCCCGGTGACTCCACCGGCCATCCGCGTGCGGGACCTGCGCGTCGTCCGGGGACGGACGACCGTGCTTCCCGGCCTAAGCTGCGAGATCCCGCAAGGATCGGTCACCGGGCTGCTCGGACCGAGCGGGAGTGGCAAGTCGACGCTCATCCGCTCGATCGTGGGCGTCCAGCGTGTGGCCGGCGGTTCGGTCGAAGTGCTCGGGCTGTCCGCCGGTTCGCCGCCACTGCGCTCGCGGGTCGGCTACATGACGCAGGCGCCGTCCGTCTACGGCGACCTCTCGGTGCGCGAGAACCTCGGCTTCTTCGCGCGCGTGCTCGACCGACCCGCGGCGGCGGTGGACGATGCCCTGGCCGCCGTCTCGCTCGAAGGGCACGCCGATCGAGTGGTCGGCAGCCTCTCCGGCGGGGAACGCGTGCGCGTGTCGCTCGCCACGGTGCTGCTCGGCGAGCCGGACGTGTTCGCGCTCGACGAGCCGACCGTCGGCCTCGACCCCGTGCTGCGGCGCGACCTGTGGAGGCTCTTCCACCGCTTGGCAGAGGAGGGCGCGACGCTGCTGGTCTCGAGCCACGTGATGGACGAGGCCGATCGCTGCGACGGGCTGCTCCTGCTGCGGGACGGACGCCTCCTCACGTCGGCGACCCCGGACGAGCTTCGTGCCCGCACGGGCCGGCAGGACCTCGACTCGGCGTTTCTGCACCTGGTCGAGGAGGCGGCCGAATGAACCCGCGCGTCACGGGCGCGGTGGCGCTTCGGGTGCTCCGGCAGCTTCGCCGCGACCCGCGGACGATCGCGCTGATCCTCGTCGTCCCCTGCGTGCTCGAGCTCCTGCTCCAGCAGCTGTTCGGCCGCCACTCGCA
>DASSQG010000023.1:0-6969 GCA_035702625.1 Gaiellaceae bacterium
AGACAGCGCCCATCGCGTCGCTGCCGGAGGTGATCGCGTCGAGTGCGTGGGACGGGGAGCACGTCTACGTCGCGGGGGAGGTGACGCGGATCCACGGACGGGCCTGCCCCGACAGCATCCGTGCGATCGATCCCTCGACGGGCAGGTTCGCGTGGGAGCGGTGCGTGCGCGGCGGCGACCCGACCGCGGCGCTCACCGCGGTCCCCGGCGTCGTCTTCGAATCGGCCGGCTCGATCCTCTACGGGTTGCGCGCCTCCGACGGCGCCGAGCTCTTCTCGTTTCAGGACACGAGCTTCAACCTGTTCTACGCCCCCGCGACGGTCGCCGGCGGAACGGTGTACGTCGGCAACTCCGACGGCAAGCTGTTCGCGCTGTCCGTCGGCGGGCACTGAGGCGGTCGTGAGCGACGCGCTCGGCGAGCAGCTCGACCGCCTCTACGCACTGCCGCTCGGCGAGTTCACGGCGGCACGCGACGAAGCGGCGAGGCGCTTGCGCGGCGACGGCGAGCGTGAGCTGGCCGACGAGGTCAAGGGGCTGCGCAAACCGACGCTGCCCGTCTGGCTGGCGAACCGGCTGGCGCACGAGCGCGAGCTAGACGTCAAGCGCCTGCTGAACGCCGGCGAGGCGCTCGCCGCGAGCCAGGCCGGCGGCTCGGCCGACGACTTCGCCGAGGCGCGGCGCGAAGAGCAGCACGCACTCGAGCGGCTTGCCGCTGCGCTGCGCGGGCTCGCCGCACGCGAGCACGCCGGCGCTCCGGCCGTCGAGCGCGCCGTGCAGACGCTGCGCGCCGCCTCGCTGACGGCGGAGGGCCGCGACCTGCTCGCGCGGGGCCGGCTGACCGAGGAGCTCGAGCCGCCGGGGTTCGATGCCCTCACAGGTCTGTCGCCGGCGCCGCCGGCGAAGCGCAAGCAGCCGAAGCGGAAGGACGACCGTGGCGAGCGCCGCCGAGCGCTCGAGGCGGCGCGCGAGCGTGTGAAGGAGCTGCGGGCCGAGGAGCGCGAGCGGAAAGAGGAAGCCCGCGCCGCCGCCCGCGAAGCCGACCGCGCCGACGCCGAGGCGGCCGCGCTGCGCAGCGGGGCCGACGAAGCCGCCGCCGCGGCGGCGTCCGCCGCCGAGAAACGCGAAGCCGCCGAGGCCGAGCTCCGCAACCTCGAGTAGCCGACCGTTTGACGGAACGCCCGCCCGTCACGAGACTCCTGGACGATGAGCATTCGCACCACCGCAGAGATCGACCGCGCGCGCGTCGCCGAGCTGACCGAGCGCGAGCAGCGCCGGCTCGACGACTCGACGCCCGCCTCGCGCGCGATGTTCGAGCGCGCACGGCGGGCGCTCGCCGGCGGCGTCGCCTCCGCGTACCAGTCGCGTGAGCCGTGGCCGATCTACCTCGAGCGCGGCGTCGGCTCGAAGGTCTGGGACGTGGACGGCACGGAGCGGGCCGACTTCCACAACGCGTTCGGCTCGATGCCGCAGGGCCACGCGCATCCCGCGATCACGCGGGCGGTGACCGAGCGCATGGAGCTGGGTACGCACTTCGCCGCGCCGACCGAGGACGCGATCGTCGTCGCCGAGGAGCTCCAGCGGCGCTGGGGGCTCCCGCGCTGGCGGTTCGTCAACTCCGGGTCGGAGGCGACGATGGACGCGATCCGCATCGCGCGCGCCCACACCGGCCGCGACACGATCGTGAAGATCTTCGGCTCCTACCACGGCCACCACGACTACGTGATGGTCTCGATCGGCGTCCCCTACCACCGGATCGGCAACCGGGAGAGCTACGAGTCGCTCCCGTACGGCGGCGGGATCCCGCAGTCCGTCGCGGAGCTGACGATCCCGGTGCCGTTCAACGACGCCGGCGCGATGGAGCGGCGGATCGAGGCGCTGTTCGAAGAGAATCGGCCGCCGGCCTGCGTGATCATGGAGCCGGCGATGATGAACCTCGGGGTGATCCTCCCCGAGCCGGGCTACCTCGAGGCGGTCCGCGAGCTGACGAAGCGCCTCGGCGTGCTGCTGATCTTCGACGAGGTGAAGACCGGCCTCTGCATCGCCGCCGGCGGCGCGGTCGAGCGGTTCGGCGTCACGCCGGACATGGTCACGCTCGCGAAGGCGCTCGGGGGCGGCCTGCCGACCGGTGCGATCGGCGCCACCGAGGATGCGTTCGAGACCGTCGAGGCCGGCAGCGTCTACCAGGTCGGCACCTACAACGGGAACCCGCTCGCGATGGCCGCCGCCCGCGCGAGCCTGACCGAGGTGCTCACGCCGGACGCCTACGAGCTGATCGACGCCCGCGAGGAGCGGCTCCTGCGCGGCTGCCAGGAGGTGATCGAGCGCCACAACCTCCCGGGCTACGCGGTCGGCCTCGGCGCCAAGGGCTGCGTCACCTTCTCGCCAGAGCCGGTCGTCGACTACGAGTCGTTCAAGGCGAACCAGGACGGCGAGCTGGCCGACCTTGCCTGGCTCTACAACATGAACCGCGGCATCTACATGACGCCGGGGCGCGAGGAGGAGTGGACGCTCTCCGTCGCGCACTCCGAGGAGGACTGCGACGCGTTCGTCGCGGCCTTCGACGAGCTCGCCGCTGACCTCACCGCCTAGCCGTCGCAACGGCGATAGTTCGCAGGGCCATGGCCGAGCTTCCGACCGGCACGGTCACGCTGCTCTTCACCGACATCGAGGGCTCGACGCGCCTGCTCCGGCGCGTCGGCGACGCTTACGCCGACCTGCTCGGCGAGCACCGCCGGCTGCTGGCGGGCGCCTTCGAGCGGCACCACGGCATGATCGTCGACAGCGAGGGCGACGCGTTCTTCGTCGCCTTCGCCTCGGCGCGCGACGCCGCCGCCGCGGCGGAAGCCGGGCAGCGAGCCCTCGCCGAGCACCGATGGCCCGGCGACGAGGAGCTGCGCGTCCGCATGGGCATGCACACCGGCGAGCCCCGGCTCGTGGACGGCCGCTACGTCGGGCTCGACGTCCACCACGCCGCCCGCGTGATGGCCGCGGGGCACGGGGGTCAGGTGCTGCTCTCCGAGTCGACGCGGGTCCTCCTCGACGACGGGACGCGCCTGCACGATCTCGGGGAGCACCGGCTGAAGGATCTCTCGCAGCCCCAGCGGCTCTACCAGCTCGAGGTCGACGGGCTGCCGGCGGAGTTCCCGCCGCTGAAGACGCTCGACAACCGCCCGACGAACCTGCCCGTGCAGCCGAACGAGCTGATCGGGCGCGAGCGCGAGCTCGAGGAGGCGGCGGCGCTGCTGACGAACGGCCTGCGGGCGCTGACGCTCACGGGCCCGGGCGGCACGGGGAAGACACGGCTCGCGCTGCAGCTCGCCGCCGACGTCGTCGAGGAGTTCCCGGACGGCGTCTTCTTCGTCTCGCTCGCGCCCGTGCGCGACTGGGAGCTCGTCGCGCCCACGATCGCGCGGACGATCGGCCTGCGCGAGCAGCCGGGGGAGACGGTGCTCGAGACGCTCGACGGCTACCTGGGCGACAAGCAGCTGCTGCTCGTCCTCGACAACTTCGAGCAGGTGCTCGCCGCGGCGCCCGCCGTCGCGGGGCTCAGCGCGAGCGCCTCGCGGCTGAAGCTGCTGGTCACGAGCCGAACGCCGCTCCACCTCTCGGGAGAGCGCACGTACCCAGTGCCGCCGCTCGAGCTGGCCGAGTCGGTGCGCCTGTTCGCCGAGCGCGCGCATGCGGCCGCGCTCGACTTCGACGTGACCGAGGAGAACCAGGCCGCCGTCGCCGAGATCTGCCGGAGGCTGGACGGCCTGCCGCTCGCGATCGAGCTCGCGGCGACGCGCATCCGCAGCCTGCCGCCCCCCGCGCTGCTTCGCCGGCTCGATCGGCGGCTCAAGCTCCTCACCGGCGGCGCGCAGGATCTCGACGAGCGCCAGCGCACGCTGCGCGCGACGATCGAGTGGAGCTACGAGCTGCTCCCGCAGGCGGAGCGGGAGCTGTTCGCGCGGATCGGCGTCTTCGTCGGTGGCTCCCGGCTGGACGAGGCGGAAGCGTTCTGCGACGCGATCGAGATCGACGTGCTCGACGGCCTGCAGTCGCTCGTCGAGAAGAGCCTGCTCCGCCAGCGGCCCGACGCCGACGGGGAGCCGCGCTTCTGGATGCTCGAGACGATTCGCGAGTTCGCGCTCTCACTGCTCGACGTGGAAGGGACGCTGGCGGATGCACGCCGGGCCCACGCCGAGCTGTTCCTGTCGGTCGCCGAGGGCGTCGACCTCGAGTCGCGCACGGGCGACCAGGCGGCGCTGTTCGACCTGCTCGAAGCGGACAACGCGAACCTCCGGGCGGCGCTCGACTGGGCGGAGGAGGCGGGCGAAAGCGAGCTGATGCTGCGCCTGGCCACCGCGCTCTGGGGGTTCTGGGCGACCCGCGGGCACATCGCCGAGGGGACGCGTGCGCTCGGCGACGCGATCGAGCTGAGCGGCCGCCGTCCGGCCAGGGCGCTCCTCGGCCTCTGCACGCTGCGGGTCTTGCGAGGGCATAGCGACGGGCTGCTCGACGACGCGCGGGCGGCGCTTCGCGCCGCAGAGGAGCTCGGCGACGACTACACCCTGGCGCAGGCGTGGAACCTGCTCGGCCGCGTCGAGGGCGGGCTATTGGGCTCGATGGGCGAAGCGGAGCAAGCGTGGTGGCGGGGGCTCGAGCACGCTGATCGCGGCGGGTACGCCGGCGAGCGCGCGGACAGCATCGGGTGGCTGCTGATCAGCGCGATCTTCGGCCCGCTTCCCGCCGAGGAGGGCATCGACCGGGCGAAGGAGTTCCTGCGGCAGGCCGGCGACGACCCGACGATCCGGGCCTGGTGCAGCGTCGAGCGCTCGGTGCTCGAGGCGATGCGCGGCGACCTGGCCCTCGCGCGGGAGCTGCGGGCCGAGGGTACGGCCGCGCTCGAGGAGCTCGGGCTGAAGCTCTGGGCCGCGAACACAGCGCAGGAGGCGTACCTGATCGAGCACGTGGCCGGCGACCCGGCGGCTGCGATCGAGACGTTGCGCGCGAGCGTGGACGCGCTGGAGCAGATGGGTGAGCAGGGATTCCTCTCCACGATCGCGGGATTCCTCGCCCACGCGCTGATCGCGGCCGGCGAAGACGAGGAAGCCGAGCGGTTCAGCCGCGCCAGCGAGCAGGCCGCCGCGCCTGACGACGTCTCCTCGCAGGTCCTGTGGCGGACCGCCCGCGCGAAGCTGCTCGCGCGCCGCGGGGAGCACGAATCGGCGGAGCGGATGGTCCGGGAGGCAGTCGAGATGGTCGAGCGGACCGACGTCCTCAACGCGCAGGGCGATGCGCTCCTCGATCTCGCAGAGGTCATGGCGCTCGCCGGACGGGCAGACGAGGCGCGGGCGGCCGCGTCGGAGGCCGCGGCGCGCTTCGAACGGAAAGGCAACGTCATGTCGCTCGCCCGGGCGCGCGGGTTCACTGCTTGACAGCGCCGCGGCCGGCCTGGATATTCCGGCCCTTCGACCGGAAGGGAGCCCGATGCAGGAGCACAAGGGCGAGGGCCACGGCCGCCGCCACATCCCCGATCACGTCGCGCAGTACCTCGCGCACCGAGCACTCGACGACATGCCGGAGCGGGCGTACGAGGTGATCGTGAACCTCACGCCCGAGGAGATCGCGGTGCTCGAGAAGGTCGGCGCCGCCCTCAGCGATTGCGAGCAGCACTTCAAGACGTTCGCGCTCCACTGACGCCCAGCGCTCGCTTCCGCGGCAAGCTCGAGCTCGTCATCGGCCCGTATTCCGAGGCGTGCGCCCGCCTCGTCGACGACCCGCGCCTGCGGGAGCTCTGGCCGGAGTACCTCGTCGCGCAGCACCAGATCATCCGCGCGACCGTGCCGCTCACCCGCGTCGCGCTCGCCGAGACGAAGGCGCTCGGCGACGACCCGGCCGGGCTGGCCGACTATCTCGAGCTGCACGTCGACGAGGAGCTCGGCCACGACGAGACGCTGCTCGACGACCTCGAGCTGCTCGGCCTCGAGCGCGCGCAGGTGCTCGGACGCATGCCGTCGCCGGCGGTCGCGAGCCTCGTCGGCGCGCAGTACTACTGGATCGTCCACCACCACCCGGTCGCGTTCCTGGGGTACGTCGGGGTGATGGAGGGCTACCCGCCTGCGGACGAGCTCGTCGAGCTGCTGATCGAGCGCACCGGCTTCCCGCGCGAGGCCTTCCGCACGTTCTCGGAGCACGGCGAGCTGGATCCTGGCCACCGCGACCACCTCGACCGGACGCTCGAATCGCTGCCGCTGACCGCGCGTCACGAGCAGGCGATCGAGGCCTCCGCCGTCGCAACGGTCGCACTGGCGACGGACGCGCTCGAGGAGGTACTCGCGCGGGCGTAGGTACACTGCGCCGCCGAATGGCCGGAGAACGAGCAAAGCTGACCGTCCAGGAGCGGGAGAGCCGCGGCTCAGCGGAGTCCCGCCGCCTGCGCAAGCAGGGGCTGATTCCGGGAGTCCTCTACGGGCGCGGCAAGACGCCACACGCGATCTGCGTCCCCGAGCGGGAGCTGCGCCGCGTGCTGACCGGCGACGGCGGCCTCAACGCGATCCTCGACGTCGTGCTCGAGGGCCAGAAGACGACGCACCCGTCGATCCTCAAGGAGTACCAGCAGCATCCGGTCAAGGGCGGGATCACCCACGTCGACTTCCACGAGGTCCGCCTCGACCAGCCGATCCAGGCGCGCGTCGTGGTGGAGCTGGTCGGCGAGCCGGTCGGCGTAACGGAGGGCGGCGTCCTCTCGCAGGTCAACCGCGAGGTGACGATCGAGGCGCTGCCGATGGAGATTCCCGAGCACCTCGAGCTCGACGTGAGCGGGATGGCGATCGGCGACACGCTCCGCCTTGCCGACCTGCGCGCGCAGGAAGGCGTCGCGTACCTCGACGACCCCGAGGAGACCGTGCTCGCGACGGTGACCATGCCGACGCGCATCGTCGAGCCGGAAGAAGAGGCCGTCGAGGGCGAAGAGGGCGAGCTGCC
>DASSQG010000024.1:0-9737 GCA_035702625.1 Gaiellaceae bacterium
CTCCTTGTCGTTCAGCACGGAGACGCGCTTCACGCCCTTGCTCTTCAGGAACGCCGCGTCGACGGCGCCCTGGTTCGGGTCGCTCGGCGCGACGCGCGCGTAGTTGCGCGTGCCGCTCGGGTAGTACTTCTCCGGCTCGTCACCGGCGCACGGCTCGGTCAGGCAGCCGTACGTGTTGGCCGGCGAAAGCATGGCGAGACCGCCGCCCGGCGCCTGGTTCAGGACCGGGATCTCGATCGCGGCGCAGCCCGAGTTGAACGTCCCGATGACGCCAAGCAGCTGCTTGTTCGACGCGTACGCATGCGCGTTGGCGCTGCACTTGTCGGGATCCCACTTGCCGAGCTGGGCCGTCGCGTCGTCGCATGCCTGGTAGGCGACCTTGTGGCTGCCTGCCTTCCACCCCTGCTGGTTGAGGACGTAGGCGATCGCCTTCGTCATCTGCACCGTCTGCGTGCGCGAGCCGCCCTGCATCGGCAGGTCGGAAGCGATCAGCGTGTCGGCGTCACCAGACCCCTTGTACTGGATCGGCGCACACGACGACGCCGGCAGCGCGGACACCTTGCCGCCGCCACCGCCGCCACCGCTGCCACCGTTGCTGCTGCTGCTCTTGCTCCCGCCGCCGCAGCCGGCCGCAATCAGGGCCAGCGCGCCGACGGATGCCAGGAGCAATCCAATCGAAACGCGTTTCGTCACTCTTCCTCCTCCATCGCCCGTGTCCGTGTCCGTGTCCGCGAAGATGCCCCGGCGCCTGCCGGAGTGCGGCTTCGTTGCGGGGCAGTATCGAGACAACCGCTGGCGCTTTCAACTCGGATTGCCCGCTCCCTTCCTGGCGTTACGCTTGGGTCGAGCCGAAGTGGCGGAACTGGCAGACGCGCCGGACTCAAAATCCGGTGGGGCTTGCGCCCCGTGTGGGTTCGATTCCCACCTTCGGCACCTCACGCGGCGGCGCGTTCGGCCCTCGTAGGATGGCGCCGTGAAGGTCGGGATCCTCACCGGCGGCGGCGACTGCCCCGGGTTGAACGCGGTCATCCGCTCCGTCGCCCGGCGGTCGTTCGTGCGCGGGCACGAGGTCGTCGGCGTCCGCGAGGGGTGGCGCGGGCTCGTCGAGGGGAAGCTCGAGCCGCTCGGCAACCGCGAGATCAACGGGCTCCTGCCGCGCGGCGGGACGATCCTCGGCACCTCGCGCACGAACCCGTACAAGGTCGACGGCGGCGTCGAGCGGGTGCTGGAGACGTTCGCGGCCGAAGGCCTCGACGCGCTGGTCGCGATCGGCGGCGAGGACACACTCGGCGTCGCGACGCGCCTCCACGCCGAGCACGACTTCCCGGTCGTCGGCGTCCCGAAGACGATCGACAACGACCTCTCGGCGACCGACTACACCTTCGGCTTCGACACCGCGGTCTTCATCTGCACCGAGGCGATCGACCGGCTGCACACGACGGCGGAGTCGCACAACCGCGTGATGGTCGTCGAGGTGATGGGCCGCCACACGGGCTGGATCGCCGTGATGAGCGGCATCGCCGGCGGTGCGGACATGATCCTGATCCCGGAGCAGCCGGTCTCGATCGAGGACGCCTGCAAGGAGATCGAGCGCCGGCACGCGCGCGGCAAGGACTTTTCGATCGTCGTCGTCTCCGAGGGCTACGAGCTGGGCGGCGACGACGTGCAGAACGCCGAGGTCGACGAGTTCGGACACATCCGGCTCTCCGAGCGCGGCGTCGGGGCCCAGCTCGCCCAGGAGATCGAGCGGCGCACGGGTTTCGAGACGCGCGTCACCGTCCTCGGGCACGTGCAGCGCGGCGGCTCCCCCACGCCACGCGACCGCATCCTCGCGACGCGCTACGGCCTGAAGGCCGCCGACCTCGTCCAGGAGGGCCGCTTCGGCCGGATGGCGGCGCTCCACGGCGACGCGATCGTCGACGTGCCGCTGGCGGAGGCGACGTCCGAGCTGAAGACGGTGCCGGACGACTGGTTCGAGGTCGCCCGCGCTTTCTTCGGCTAGGCGGTTTGTAGCCGGTAGATCGCGACCCAGGGGCCGTTCAGGTCTCCCTGGTCCTTCCCGACGTAGAAGACGCGCTTCAGCCGCTTCAGGCTGTCGTAGAACCGGGCCTCGAACGGGTAGTCCTCCCGCGCGGCGAGCACACGGTCGGCGACCGCGCCCGTGACGATGATGTACCGCACGTCCTCCAGCCGGAGCCGGTGGAGGTTGCGGTCGCGATCCGGCTGGGCCTCGGTCGGCAGCGGCAGGTCGAGCTTGACCACTCGGTAGCTGTTGGTGAACGGCGGCAGCGACGGGTCGACGGCGATCCGGGCGTAGCCCTTCACGTTGTGCTCGACCCACCGGCGGGCGACGACACGGGTGTCCGTCTTCGTCAGGCGGGCGTCGTCGCGGATCGTCCAGGTCAGCGGCACCACGAGGAGCAGCAGGGTCACCGGCACCAGCGCGCGCATGCGGCCGGCGAGCGCGGCCAGCGGCGGCACGAGCGGCAGCGTGTAGCGGTCGAAGTGCGCCCCGAGCGTGCAGAGGTCGGCGAAGTAGACGATGACGAACGACGCGAGGATCACGTCGGTGCGGGTGCGGCGTACGAGCGCCAGGACGAGGCCTGCGACGCAGATCAGGAGAACCGGCCCGAAGCCGTTCCATAGCTGGCCCGTGAACGCGATCGGCGCGATGTGGTCGTGCTCGAAGCCGAGCCACCCGTGCCGCGCGATGTCCTGCACCTGGCGCGCGCGGGCGAAGGCGCTGCTGAAGTGCACGATGAAGTACGGGCTCGTGGCGGCGAACGCGACCGCGGACAGCGCGATCCCGACCAATGTCCGTCGCCACTCGCGCCAGCCGACGAGCACGAGCGGCACGAGCAGGAAGACGCCCGGGTACTTGAAGCTCGTCGCGATGCCGGCGGCGAGGCCGGCGAGCTCGATGCGCCCGATCACGAGCAGCGTCAGCGAGACGGCGACGCCGAGCGTCAGCGGCACGTCGGTCACCGCCATGCGCGAGTAGGTGACGTGGGTCGTCTCGACCGCGACGGCCGCGCCCGCGACGATCCCGGCGAGGTCGCCGTACGCGCGCCGGCCGAGCCACCACGACGCCGCGACCGCGCCCAGCGCGAGCACGATCACCACGATCCGGGCGGTCAGGTACGACGGGTGCGACTGCCACGCCTGGAACGGCGCGATCACGTACATCAGCAGCGTCGGGTAGTCGAACCAGTGCGGGTCGAGCCCGCCGCCGTGCGCCATGTGCCAGGCGCGCGGGACGATGCTCATCTCGTCCGGGCTGAAGAGCGAGAACGGGTGGGCGTACGCGACGCCGATGACGCGCAGCGCGGCCGCGCCGGCGAGGATCGCCGCGAGCGCGAGCTTCGGTCCGCCCCGGAGCGCCTCGACGCGGCGGCGCTCGGCGGGCGCCGCCGCCGGGCCCGGGCTAGACCTCGGGCGCGTTTCCGCCGACGAGCTCGGCAACGTTCCCGCCGGGCACGATCACGGCGTCCATTCCCGCCCGCTCGAGCTCCGCGACCTCGTCGCGGCCGCTGACCGGTAGGTCGGCGATCGCCAGCTTCCCGGCCGGCACGTCCTGGAGCAGGTCGAGCGCCCACTCCAACGGACCGTCGTCGCCACCGGCCCCGGCGAGCAGGAAGATCTCCGGGTCAAGCCGCTCGAGCGCTGCCGCGAGCTCCTCCTCGTCGCGCACCTCCACCGCGCACTCGAGCCCGAGCTCGACCGCCTCGCGGTAGGCCCCCTCGAGCCGGCCGTCCTCGTCCTCGAGCTCCGCGTAGACGAGCACGCACGCGTCGGCGTCGGCGGCATGCGCGTCGCGCGGCATCCCGTGCGGCCGCCAGAGGAGCGGCAGGCTCGTCGCCTCGCGCACGGCGTGAACCGCGCCGTGGATGGCGATCGCCTCGGCGCCCTCGTCCTCGGCCCGGCGCGCGTCTGCCGGGTCCGTGACGGGAACGACGATCGAGATCCCGTCGCCCTCCGAGATCGCCTGGCTGAAGCGGCGTGCCCCGTTCACCGCCGCCAATTCTGGCGGAAACGGCGGCCGTGCTGCTCCGCCTCCGTCAGGCGGCCAGCGACTGGTGGACGTGCGGGTGGTGGAAGGCGTCCAGGACGTTGTCGTCGTGAACCACGAAGGCGAAGTCCGGGAACTCGCCCGAGTGCCAGTAGACGTGAACCGTCACCTTGTGACGCGCGTCGGGCCCGTGGTAGACGAGCTCGACCCGGTGATCGGTGTCCTCGCGCTCCATCAGCGTGATCGGGTACTCCATGGATATTCAGACGACCGTTCGACGTCCGCGGTCCTAGCCCGTGTGGGTCAACTAGACGCCGATCGGGTGCCAGACCGTCTTCAGCTCGAGGAAGCGGGAGATCTCCCAGGCGCTCTGGTCGTCGGCCGCGCCGCGCACCACGCGCTTCACGTTTTCCGCCGCGAGCCGCTCGAGCTCCGCAACCTCGCCGTCGGCGCCGGTGACGTCGATCGCGTTCACGTCCATGTGCCCGGCGAGCCACGGCGCGAGCTCCTCGCGCAGGCCGGTGAGGATGTTGACGACGCCGCCGGGGACGTCGGCGGTGGCGAGCGCCTCGGCGAGCTCGATCGCGGCGAGCGGGTGCGACTCCGATGCGACCGCGACGACGGCGTTCCCGCCGACGAGCGGCGGCGCGATGCGCGAGACGAGCCCGGCGAGCGCCGGCTCGTCGGGCGCCAGGATCCCGACGACGCCCTGCGGCTCGGGAATGGTGAAGTTGAAGTACGGGCCCGCGACGGGATTCGACGACCCGATCACCTGCGCCAGCTTGTCGGCGAAGCCCGCGTACCAGACGAAGCGGTCGATCGAGCGGTCGACCTCCTTCGGCCCGGAGCAGAGGTCGGCGAACTCACTCCGACGCGCCTCCATCATCTCGGCCACGCGGTAGAGCACCTGCCCGCGGTTGTAGGCGGTCATGCCGGCCCACTTCGGGAACGCCCCGCGGGCCGCGCGCACCGCGTCGCGCAGGTCCTTGCGCGAGCCGCGGGCGACGTTCTGCCCCTCGGCCTCGTAGGTCCGGCCCGACTCGGAGCGCGGGAACTCGCCGCCGACGAACAGCTTGTAGGTCTTCTTGACCGGCAGCCGGCTCATTCGAAGTCGAGGTAGGGCTCGAGTCCGTGCAGGCCGCCCTCGCGGCCGAAGCCGCTCTCCTTGTAGCCGCCGAACGGAGAGGTCGGGTCGAAGCGGTTGTACGTGTTCGCCCAGATCACGCCGGCGCGGAGTCGCTGCGCCATCGAGAGGATCCGCGAGCCCTTCTCCGTCCAGACGCCCGCCGACAGCCCGTACGGCGTGTTGTTCGCCTTCTCGACGGCTTCGTCCGGCGTGCGGAAGGTGAGCACGGAGAGCACCGGGCCGAAGATCTCCTCCTGCGCGATCCGGTAGCTCTGCGCGACGTCGGTGAAGACGGTCGGCACGAACCAGTAGCCCTTCTCCGGGAGGCGGCACGGCGGCTGGTAGATCGACGCGCCTTCCTCCTCCCCGCTCGCGACGAGCTCCGTGATCTTGTCGAGCTGCTGCTTGGAGTTGATCGCGCCGACGTCGGTGTTCTTGTCCAGCGGGTCGCCGACGCGCAGCGTCGTCAGCCGGCGCTTGAGCTTGTCGATCACGTCCTCGTAGACCGACTCCTGCACGAGCAGGCGCGAGCCCGCGCAGCAGACGTGGCCCTGGTTGAAGTAGATGCCGTTGACGATCCCCTCGACCGCCTGGTCGAGCGCGGCGTCGTCGAAGATCACGTTCGCCGCCTTGCCGCCGAGCTCGAGCGTCAGCTTCTTGCCGCTGCCCGCGAGCTCGCGCTGGATAGCCTTGCCGACGTCGGTCGAGCCCGTGAAGGCGACCTTGTCGACCTCGCTCTTGACGATCGCGGCGCCGCTGCGGCCGTCGCCCGTGACGATGTTCACGACGCCGGGCGGCAGCTCGGCCTGGCGCAGGACGTCGCAGAAGTGGAGCGCCGAGAGCGGCGTCGTCTCCGCCGGCTTGAGCACGACCGTGTTCCCCGCTGCGAGCGCCGGCGCGACCTTCCACGCGAGCATCAGCAGCGGGAAGTTCCACGGGATGATCTGGCCGGCGACACCGAGCGGCCTGGGCGTGCGGTTCGGGAAGGCGTACTCGAGCTTGTCGGCCCAGCCCGCGTAGTAGAAGAAGTGCGCCGCGGCGAGCGGCAGGTCGACGTCGCGCGACTCCTTGATCGGCTTGCCGCCGTTCAGCGACTCGAGCACCGCGAACTCGCGCGAGCGCTCCTGGAGGATGCGCGCGATCCGGAAGAGGTACTTCGCCCGCTCCGAGCCCGGCAGCGCCGACCAGCCGTTGTCGTATGCCTCGCGGGCCGCGCCGACCGCCGTCTGCACCTCCTCGTCGGTCGCCTGGCCGACCTCGGCGAGCGGCTCCTCGTTGGCCGGGTCGATCGTCGCGTAGGTCTCCTGCGGCTCGATCCACTCCCCGCCGACGAAGTGCCCATAACGCTCGCGCAGCTGGACGATGTCACGCGACTCGGGCGCCGGCGCGTACGTCCAGTCGGCCGGAATCGGGGCGCGATCCTGCTTTCGCTCGAGCTCGGTCACTCGCGGCCTAGCTTAGCCGCCTCTGGACGCGACACGGCCTCGCCGGTACGGTCCGCGCGAGGGAACCAAGGCAAGGCGACCTGGGGAGGTCTTTATGCGGGGCAGGCTTCTGATCAGCATGGTCGTGCTCGCCGCGTGCGCGGCGATCGTGACCGTGGCGGGCGCGACGAAACCGGGCTCGGGCAGCTCGACCGGCAGCGGGATGGTGTTCGTGCCGAACCCGGTGCAGAGCCTCGGCGACGAGTCTCTGACCGACCAGAAGGACTCGGACGCCGCGGTCCCGGCCGCGGCCTACCATGCTGTGCAGCTGACGAACCTCGACGGCAGCGGCTTCCTGCACGGCGACTACGCGACCGTCTACAGCTCGACCGGCAACCAGGCGTACTCGCCGACGAACACGTTCGCCTACACGCGCCACCAGGACGAGTTCGAGCAGGTGATGGCGTACTACTGGATCACGCAGGCGCAGAGGTACATCCACAGCCTCGGCTTCGGCGTCACGCGGCCCGGGATCGACAACCAGCCGCAGAAGGTGCGCATCAACCAGCTCGGCTACGACAACTCGTTCGAGACCGACCAGCCGATCAACGAGATCCGCTACGGCAAGGGCGGCGTGGACGACGCCGAGGACGCGGAGGTGATCCTGCACGAGTACGGCCACGCGATCCACTCGTCGCAGAACTTCAACTTCGCTCCGGAGGAGAACGGCGCCATCAGCGAGGGCTTCGGCGACTACTGGGCGGTCACCGTCTCGGACGTCGTCTCGCAGCAGCTCGGCGTGCCCGAGCAGGAGCCGCTTCCGTGCGTTGCCGACTGGGACTCGACCTCGTACACGCCGGGGCCGGTGCACTGCCTCCGCCGGCTGGACACGAACCTGCACTACCCGGGCGACCTCAACGGCGAGGTACACCACGACGGCCAGATCTGGTCGCGCGCGCTCTGGGACATCCGTCAGGCGCTCGGCCACGTGAAGGCCGACACGATCATCCTGCAGGGGACGAACGGCTACACCGGCACGTCGATGCCGGACCTCGCGAACCGGACCGTCGCCGCGGCACAGTCGCTCTACGGCACGGCCGCCGCGAACGCGGTGCACCAGGCGTTCGCCGACCGCGGAATTCTGTAGAAGCTTGGAGAGGCCCGGCTCCGGCCGGGCCTTCTTCAGTCGATCGTGAAGTAGTCCGGGCTCTGGTAGCGCCCGGTCTTCTCCTTGCGCAGCTGCATCAGGATGTCGTTCAGCAGCGAGGAGGCGCCGAAGCGGTACAGATCGGGCGTCAGCCAGTCGACGCCGAGCGTCTCGTGCACGAGCACGAGGTGCTGGACCGCCTGCTTGGCGTTGCGGATCCCGCCGGCAGGCTTGAAACCGACGCGCCGGCCAGTCTCCTCGTAGACGTCGCGAATCGCCTCGAGCATCACGAGCGCGACCGGCAGCGTCGCGGCGCTCGAGAGCTTGCCTGTGGAGGTCTTGATGAAGTCGCCGCCGGCGGCGATCGCGAGCAGCGACGCGCGGCGGACGTTGTCGTAGGTGCCGAGCTCGCCGGTCTCGAGGATCACCTTCAGGTGCGCCTCGCCGCAGACTTCCTTCACGCGGACGATCTCGTCGTAGACCTTCGCGTAGCGGCCGGCGAGGAACGAGCCGCGGTCGATCACCATGTCGACCTCGTCGGCGCCGTGCTCGACGACCCAGCGCACCTCGTCGAGCTTCGCCTCGAGCGGCGACTGGCCCGACGGGAACGCGGTCGCGACGGAAGCGACCTTGACCCCGCTGTCGCGCAGGCGCTCGACCGCGGTCGGGACGAGGTTCGGGTAGACGCAGAGCGCGGCCACCGACGGCACGCTCGCGTCGGACGGATCCGGCCGCACCGCCTTCGAGGCGAGCGCGGCGACCTTGCCCGGCGTGTCGGCTCCCTCGAGCGTGGTCAGGTCGGTCATGCGCACCGCGAGCTCGAGCGCGAACACCTTCGCCTCGCGCTTGATGCTCCGCTTGGCGAGCGTCGCGGCGCGCTCCTCGAGCGCGACCTGGTCGATGCTGCCGATCCGCGGCAGGCGCGGCTCGAGCGGGAGCTCGAACCCGGTCGGAAGCGCCGGCGCCTGTGCCATGGCTCGAAGTCTAGGCCGACGAGGCCAGCAGGCGCGAGACGGCGCCCGCAAGACCGTCGCGGGCGACCAGGACGGAGTGGATCCCGGCTGCGGCGGAGCTGCTCGCGTCGCGCGGCGTGTCGCCGATCTCGACCGTCGCGTCCGCCGACCAGTCGTCTGCGCGGCCGCGCGCGATCCGGATCAGGTCGGTGCGATCCTCGGCGTCGCAGCCGAACGCGCCCTGGCCGGCCGGGAAGAACCGCTCGAGCGCGAGCCGGATCATGCGCGCGCGTGCCATCGGCTCCGGGTTGCCGGTGAGGAGCGCGAGCCGGTGACCCGCGGCGGCGAGGCGCTCCAGCGCCTGCTCGGCGCCGGGAGCCGGCTCCCAGCCGCTCGTGTCCGCGGTCTCCAGCAGCTCGCAATATCGCTCCGCGAACCGTGGGCACCAGGCGGCCAGGCGCGGCGTGATCTCCTCGTCTGCGAGCCCGGCGTCGCGCAGGACGAGGCGGGCGATCCGCAGCGACGTCTGCCCCGCGTGGTCGACGCGTTCGATCGCGTTCTCGGGCAGCTCGATGCCGTAGACCGACTCGAGCGTCTCTCGAAGCGCGGTCCCGGCGAGCGGGTCATCGGTGAGGAAGAGCGTCCCGTCGACGTCGAGCAGGACGAGCAGCTCCACCGCTAGAGGCCTAGCCGCTCGAGCATCGCCTCGTCACGGCGCCAGCGCGGGCGAGCCTTGACGGTCAGCTCGAGGAAGACCGGGTGACCGAGCACCAGCTCGATCTCCGGCCGCGCGCGCGTGCCGATCTGCTTGACGACGGAGCCGGACTTGCCGACGACGATCTGCTTCTGCGACTCGGTCTCGACGAAGATCGTCGCGCGGACGACCTTCTCGCCGAGCTCGTCGACCTCGACCGAGATCGCGTGCGGGACCTCTTCGCGCGTGAGCTGGAGCGCCTTCTCGCGGACGAGCTCGGCGATCTGCAGCTCTGGTGCGAGGTCGGTGCGCTGCTCGACCGGGTAGTAGGGCGGGCCCTCGGGGAGCAGCGAGACGAGGTCGTCGCGCAGCTCGCCGACGCCG
>DASSQG010000025.1:0-28072 GCA_035702625.1 Gaiellaceae bacterium
GTCTTGCCGAGGATCGTGTACGTGCGCCGGAAGCGCGCCCCGACCTCGCCGGCGAAAACCCGGCCGCGGCTGGTGCCGACCCGGAGCGGCAGCTGCGTCTCGAGGTCGGCGATGCCGCGGGCCGTCCGCAGGATGCGCTCCTCGTCGTCGCCGGCCGTCGAAGGCGCGCCGGCGACGAGGATCATCTTCCCGCCGTCGGTGTCGATGTCGGTCTCGAGGAAGGTGACGCCGTGCTCCTCCGCGACCCGCTGCGCGCCGGTGACGAGCTCGTCCAGCGCCTCCGCGACCCGGTCCGGCCCTTCCTCGGCCAGGAGGTCGTCGACGCCGCCGAAGTGGACAAATGCCACGGAGGCCTGCCGGTGCTCCGACTCCGCCTTGCCGTCCTGGACGACACGGCGTACCTGGGCGGGTACGCAGTGCGCGAGGTCGAGCCCTTCCAGCGGCGGCAGTGGCTGGATGCCACCGTAGACGCCCGGCGAGGCCTCGAGCAGACGGCCGCCCGCCTTGCTCTCGCCGAGCACGTCCCTGGGGAGCGTCGCCGTGGTCTCGTCGCTGACCAGGATCTCGCCGGCCTCGGCGCCGGACTCCATCTCGACCGTGCGGGTCACGGCCGGCCCCGTCAGGAGCAGCTCGCGGTGCGACTCCCCGACGAGAAAGAAGTCGAACGTGTCCGCGTGGATGCCGACGTGCATCTTCAGCGTCACGGGGCCGACCGAGGTCTGCGGGTCGCCGAGCTCACGCAGCGCCGTGCGCATGCCGTAGGCGGCATCGCAGGCACGGGCGGCGTGCTCGGGTCCCGTGAAGAACAGGAGCAGCGCGTCGCCGCCGAACTTGAGCAGGCCGCCGCCGGCCGCGTACGCCACGTCGAGCAGGCGCTCGAAGGTGCGGTTCATCACCTCCGTCACCTCCTCGGCACCGAGCTTGCCCTTCTGCGCGAGCTGCTCGTTCATGGCGGTGAAACCGGAGATGTCGACGAAGGCCAGCGTCCCATCGAGCGCGCGACGCCGGGCCTCGGGCGCCTCGCGGAGCCAATCGATCACGACGCGCGGGACGAACGGCGTCAGGTCGACGGAGGATGGGCTGGTTTCCGGAACCGCGGTCAAAATGCCCTCGCGCGCGCCTCCTCGTGAACCCGCCGGCGCCGCCGCACCGATTGTCGCACGGCCGGCCTGCATCGCCCACGTTGACAAACCCGGAGAACGTCGTAGGCTCCCTCGCGGAACCGGCCCACCTGGGTCATGTCATGGGGAGAGGGGCGTATGGCGTCTACGGCCCGCAAGGGGATGTCGAATGTTCGGCGAGCGGCTGTACGGCTGGGCGCGCTCGCGATCGTCGTGCTCGCGCTCTCGGCCTCCGGTGCGGGGGCCGACAGCATCAACCCCGGCTCGAGCTCGCTGAACCTCGCGCCGGGCAGTTCGGCCACGATCCACAGCACGCTCCACCTCGACGCGTTGCCGGCGAGGGCAGACGTCCTGCTCGCGCTCGACACGACCGGCAGCATGGGCGCCGCGATCGCGGACGCGCAGACCGACGCCAACGCGATCGTCTCCGACATCCAGGGGCAGGTGCCGAACGCGAAGTTCGCCGTCGCCGATTTCAAGGACTACCCGACGAGCCCGTTCGGCGGCTCCGGGGACTACCCGTGGCGCGTCGACCAGCCGTTCACCGACAACACCGGGAGCTCGTCCTGCGAGACGCTGACCCCGATCCGCTGCGCGCTCGACGGCCTCACCGCGGGCGGCGGCAACGACGAGCCCGAGGCGTACAACCGCGCGTTCTTCGAGGCCTACGACGACGCGGCGCACCTGAACTGGGACCCGAACACGCCGCGGTTCATGATCGTGCTCGGCGACTCGATTCCGCATGACCAGAATCTGAACACCGACTTCCCGGCGTGCCCGGCGACGACCGCCACCGACCCGGGACTGTCGTTCAGCGTCAACTCGATCACGTACCCGAGCGTCGGCGCGCTGCACACGATCGACGTCCTGAACGGGCTGCGGACGAACCACACGAACCTCTCGTTCGTCACCTACAACCCGCACTCGATCAGCGGCTTCCCCGTGGCCAACTGCCACGCGGCGCTCGCGCAGTACACGGGCGGGAGCGAGGTCGTCCACGGCACCGGCACCGACACGCTCGAGAGCCAGATCGTCGGCCTGATCAACGGCGCCGCCAAGAACGTCGACAGCGTGACCTTCAACGTCACCAGCCCGACGGTCGACAACGCGAACTCCTGGTTCACGTTCACGCCGTCGCAGCTCGGGCCGCTCGTCGCGCCGCAGGACGTGCCGTACGACGCCACCGTGACCGTGCCGCAGGGGACGGCGGTCGGCACCTACACCTTCACGATCCACGCGGTCGCCGACGGCGCCGAGCGGACGCAGCAGCAGGTCACGGTCACGGTCGGGCAGCAGACCGTGAGCTCGCTGACCATGACCTCCGACGAGTCGTCGATCCCGGCCGGCATCGCGTCGGTGCCGTTCGGCGCGATCCCGGCGTCGCGGCTGCCGTCGCTGTCGGCCGACGTCCAGTCGGCGGCGGCCGGCTCGATCGCGGCAGGCTCGATCGCCGCGGGCTCGATTCCGGCAGGCTCGATCGCCGCGGGCTCGATCGCGGCGGGCTCGATCGCCGCCGGCTCGATCGCGGCCGGCTCGATTCCGGCTGGCTCGATCGGGCTCGGGACGACCGCGGCCGGCTCGATCGCCGCGGGCTCGATCCCGGCCGGCGGAGCCGCGCTCCAGAGCGTCTTGCTCTCGCAGATCCCGCTCGTCGGGACGACGTGGGCCGACATCCTCAAGGAGTCGCCGTTCGTGACCCAGCCGCTGCAGGCCGTCACGCTCTACGACGTCGCGACCTACTCGACGCGCGGCAGCGACGGCAAGACGCCGTGGGAGCGGCTGATGGCGCTCCCGCTGCGGCAGGTTCCGTTCTTCCAGACGCTCTGGCGCAACGTGCCGCTCGGCGCGATCCTGCTCGGGAACGCGACGATCCACGACCTGCCGACGCCGAAGAAGCCCGACGGGACGCCCTACACCACCTGGACCGACGCGCTGACCGCGAACGGCGGCAGCACGAACGGCGTCAGCGACACGAACACCGTCTTCGGCCTCGCGATCGCCGGCGACCTCGGCACGACGAACGTCGGCTCGATCGCGGCGGGCTCGATCGCCGCCGGCTCGATCGCCGCCGGCTCCATCGCCGCCGGCTCGATCGCTGCCGGCTCGATCGCCGCCGGCTCGATCGACCTGCGCGCGACGACGCTCGGTGCCGTCCCGCTGACGAACGTCGTGCCGCTCGCCGACGTCGTCAACTGCACCGGCACGTTCAGCTGTGCCGGGAAGACCCTCGGCGACGCCTCGGGCGCGAACGCGATCCAGCCCACGATCACGCTGGCCGGGCTGCTCGACCACCTCACCGCGCCGTACAACCAGTCGATCACGATCGACTCGATCGCGCAGGGCATCCTCGCGACCTCGGAATACCCGTGGGAGCAGGTCAACATCCAGGGGCTCCAGGACGTCGCCGGCACCGGCAAGAACGTCCACTACCACGTCGACTTCGACCTCGTCTGCGCGCAGGCGACGAGCTTCTCGGTGCACGTGAAGCTGCCGAAGGGCTTCTTCCCCGTCGCCGGCTCGTCCCGGTTCACGTACGGAACCGCGGCGCCGGTCGCGGGCGCCGATCCTACCCTCGGCGCCGACGGTCCGGTCTGGTCGACGATCCCGGCGAACCCGTGCGCGGGCGGCACCGCGACGCGGCACGTGCGCCTCGACTTCACCTCCTACGCCGGCCTCACGCTCGGCTCGCAGAGCTCCGCGGTCGACGTCACGGCCGGCGGGACGCTCAACTCGGCCGCTTCGCAGGCGCCGGTCGTCGTGACGCAGAACTGGGAGCCGAGCGACGACCCGAGCACCGCGCCGACGATCGACAAGAACACCCTGATCGCCGGGCACATCGCCTCCGCCGGCGACGTCGACTTCTACCGCTTCCCGGTCACCGGCCTCGCACCGGGGACGAAGGTCACCGTCTACCTGAAGGTGCCGCGCGACGCCGACCTCGACCTCGTCGTCAACAAGCCGGGCGCGCCGGGCGTGCAGTCGAGCGCCGCGGGCAGCATCCCGGCCGGCAGCATCGCGGCCGGCTCGATCGCGGCGGGGAGCATTCCGCTCGAGGACTCGAACCCGAGCGTGGACAACTCGAACAGCGCGTTGCAGCCCGACGCGGCGCAGGATCTCGCCGCCGGGTCGATCCCGGCCGGCTCGATCGCCGCCGGCAGCATCTCGGCGAATCGCGGCACGGTGAACGAGGCCGCGCAGATCGTCACCCGCGGCGAGAGCGGCGCCGCCGTGATCGGCGTGAGCGGCTACAACGGCGCGTTCAGCAACGACAACTACGTCCTGCGCGTCAAGGTGACGCCGCCGCCGACGCTGCCGCCGTGCGACCCGGTCACCGGCCTTGCGACGGCGACGCCCGGCACGCTGCCGGCCGTCCCGTCGAGCCCCGACCCGAGCGTCAAGACCCTCTTCCTGATCAACCGCCAGCGGCTCGTCGGCCTCTACGGCCAGACGAAGACCGACCAGCTCTTCGGGACGTCCTCGCCGCTCAACCAGGTTGCGAGCGACCCGCGCGTCGGCGGCGTCGTCCTCCCGGTCGACGGCGACCAGAACGTGCGCAACGCATACACGGCCTGGGATGCGAATCCGTGCTCGATCGACGCGGCCAACGGCGTCGTGCGCTCGATCAACGCGCTCGTGGCGACGTACCGGCCGAAGTACCCGTCGCTCAAGTACGTCGTCCTCCTCGGGACCGACACCACGCTGCCGAGCTGGCGCCAGCAGGACCTGACGTCGACCTCGCCCGAGGTCGACGAGGCCAACGACCTCGCGTTCACGACGAACGGGCTCACGAAGGGCAACTCCATCTACGCGGCCGCCGCGCAGAACGCGTACCTGACCGACCAGGCCTACGGGGCGTTCAAGGAGCGCGTCTGGCTCGGCCACGACATCCCGCTCGCCGACGTGAGCGTGTCGCGGCTCGTCGAGACGCCCGACGACATCATGGGCCAGCTCAACGAGTACCTCGACCCGACCGTCGCAGGGCACCTGAACCTCCACAGCGCCTTCACCACCGGCGAGTCCTTCTTCAGCGACGGCGCCGGAGCGGCGTCGACCTCGCTCGGAACGCAGCTCGGGCTGCTCACGTCCTCGCAGCAGGCGCTGCTGACCCCGGGCACGCTGTGGTCGCGCAACGACGTCCTCGGCGACTTCTTCAACAAGACGCCGGTGCCCGACGTCGGCGCGATCTGGGCGCACTACAGCCACTGGGTCGCGCAGCCGGCCAGTCTCAGTTCACCGCCGGTGTTCGGCGACTTCCTGACGACGGCGGACGTCAGCCAGGACTCGTCGCATCCGTACAAGGGGCGGCTGCTGTTCACCGTCGGCTGCCACAGCGGTCTGAACGTCCCCGACACGATCGCGACGGTCTCGTCGGACAACCAGAAGCGCATGCTCGACTGGGCGCAGGCGTACATGGCGGCGCAGGCGTCGGTGTACGTCGCGAACACGGGCTTCGGCTACGGCGACACGACGACGCTCGACCTGTCCGAGCGGCTGATGGACCACTTCGCCGGCGCGATCAACTCGGGTGGGACGATCGGCGAGCAGTGGGTGCGCGCGCTGCACCAGTACTACTCCGAGCCGTCGAACTACGACGTCATCGACGAGAAGGTGATGCTCGAGGCGAACATGTACGGGCTGCCGTTCTACGACTTCGGCAGCTCGACCCCGCAGAACCCGCCGCCTGCGGTCACGCCGCCGTCGACGACGACCGTCGCGGGCGTCCACACCGCGCAGCTGCCGGCGATCACGGCGAACATCCAGCAGCAGGCGCTCACCGACGGCAGCGGGCGCTCGCTGTTCGGCGACCCGGCGCACCCCGACGGGACGACCTACGTCGACGGGAACGGCGTCCCGCTGACGATGGGCACGCTCTCGGCCTTCTACCGGCCGACCCAGCCGACGGTCTCACGCGACGTGACGATCAACAGCGGCAACGAGGTCGCCCACGGCGCGTGGATCCGCAGCCTGACGACGCACACGATCGCGAACGTCAAGCCCGTCAAGCCGTTCCCGCTCGTGTTCTCGCCGAACGATGCGCCGGCGAAGGCCTATCCGAACATCTTCTTCCCGGCCGGCATCGTCACCGTCAACCGCGACTCGACCTTCGGGCAGGAGCACGACACGGCCGTCGTGAACCTCGGCAAGTTCTTCCCGAACGACACCGGCGACCTCGGCACGGAGCAGGTCGTCGACAGCGCCGGGATCGACGTCAACTACTCGGCCTCCCAGGACGTGACGCCGCCGGTGCTGACCCAGGTCGGCGCCGTCAAGACGGGCTCGGGCTTCACGGCGTTCGTGAAAGTGGGCGACGCCGGCTCCGGGATCGCGCGCGTCGCCGTGCTCTACAACACGGGCGGCACGAACTGGACCGTGCAGCCGTTGACGAACGCGGGAAACGGCCTCTGGACGGCCACCTTCAGCAGCACCGCAAGCTCGCTCAAGCTCGACGGCGAGGCCGAGGACCAGGCGGGCAACGTCGGCTACAGCTTCAACAAGGCGGTCAACTACCAGTCGACGGTCGACACGGCCGGGCCGTCGATCACGATCGACAGCGTGCTGCCGAACGCGACGCTCCCGCTGAACTCGTCGGTGAGCTCGAGCTTCGCGTGCTCCGACCCCGGTGGCGTCTCGAGCTGCCTCGGCGCCGTCGACGGCGGCACGGGCCAGCCGAGCGGGAGCCAGATCCCGACGGGGGCGCTCGGCCAGCACACGCTCACCGTCAGCTCGACCGACGTGAGCGGCAACCCGACGACCAAGACCGTGACGTACTACGTCGTCGCGAGCTTCTCCGGCTTCAAGCCGCCGGTCGACAACCCGCCGGTCGTGAACATCGTCAACGCCGGCAGCACGGTGCCGGTCAAGTGGTCGCTGAAGGACAGCGCCGGGAACTACATCCGCAGCCTGAGCACCGTCACGTCGATCTCGTCGACGGCGATCAAGTGCGCGTCCGCGACCACCGACCCGGATCCGGACACCGTGGCCTCCGGGCTTGCCGGCCTCAAGTACGACCCGGTCGCCGAGCAGTTCGTCTTCAACTGGCCGACGCTGAAGTCCTGGAAGGGCACCTGCCGACGCTTCACGCTCGGGCTCGTCGGCAACGGCGTGCTCCAGTACGCCGACTTCCAGTTCAAGTAGACCAGGCGGGCGCCCGAACCCAGGCCTCGAGCAGGTCCACGGCCTGTCTGAGCTCGTCCGCGCTCAGCCGGAACGGCTCGGCGTAGGGCACCTGGGCCACGGCCGCGGCCGGGTTCCGCTGCTCGAGCGCATCCAGCACGTAGCGGACCGGCAGTCCGTGCGCGACGACGAGGATCGTCGCCTCGGGCCGCGCCAGGATCGTCCGGTAGCCGCGGACGTAGCGCGCGACGGTCTGCGCGCGGCTCTCGCCGCCTCCCGGGCAGACGTCCTCGGGCCCGTGCGTGTGCGCCCAGGCGCGGTACTCGGTCAGCAGGCGGCCCTCGAACTCGCCGAAGCGGATGTCGTCGAGGTCGGATAGCACGAGGCGCGGGACGTCCCTCCCGTCGAGCGCGACGTCGGCCGTCTCCCTGGCGCGCTCGAACTCGGACGTGACGCAGAGGTCGATCGGGTCGTCCTGTAGCTCCACGCCGAGCCGGTGCGCCTCGTCGCGGCCCGTCTCGGTCAGCGGGACGCGGACGGCCGGGTCGCCGTTCGTCAGGCCGAGGACGGAGCGCTCGCTCTCGCCGTGGCGCGCCAGGATCACTCGTTCCACGATCGAATCACCCTAACGAGGGACGGTCCTAGACCAGCTGTCGCCGATCATGCGGACTACAGGCAACGCGCGCCGTCCTCTCAGCCTCGCCGCAGGGCTCGAGGAACATGCTCGCCGCATCCAGGCTCGCGTCTTCATACGAACGGCCTCCCCCGGGAGGCCGTTCTCGTTCGTGCGCAGAGCGGGCGGCGGGAATCGAACCCGCATAACTAGCTTGGAAGGCTAGGGCTCTACCATTGAGCTACGCCCGCCGGCTGCGGCGAAAGCCTAGCTCGGCGGGTCGTCGGCCAAGGGCTCGATCGCCCCGGCGGTCGGCTCGAGCTCGCCGGCCTCGAGGCCCGCCTGGATGTGCCGCGCGAGTGCGCGCGCCTCGCTCTCCTGCTCGGGCAGCAGGACGCTCGTGACGGCGGCCAGGTGCTCGCCGGCGCTGAACAGCTCGACGTCGACCGTCCGGAGCTCGCGCCTCGGGATGTACGGGTCGTCCGGCACGCCGATCCGGATCTGCACCTCGCGCCCGTCGGGCAGCGTGGCGGTCAGCTCGACCGGGTTGCCGTTGAGGCTCACGGCGTCATCCTCTCACGCCGGCGGGCGCCGAAAACGTCCGACCGGCCCGTGATGCTCCGCGCGTGATCCCAGAGCGCCTGGTCCGTTTTCGCCTGCGCACCGTTCTGTCGCTGCTGCTGACGATCATCGCGGTCGCGGTCGTGCTCGAGGTGATCTGGATCGCCCGGCACGTCCTGGCCTGGGTCGTCATCTCGCTCTTCCTCGCACTGGCGCTGAACCCGGCGGTCGAGTGGCTCCAGGGACACGGGCTCAAGCGGCGCGGGGCCGCCGCGGCGGTTGCGTACCTGCTCGCGCTCGTCGCCATCGTCGGGATCGGCTTCACGTTCGTGCCGACGCTCGTGCACCAGGTGAACGACTTCGTCCAGAAGCTGCCCGACTACGTGCACGACGTGACGCATGGCCGCGGCCGGCTCGGCTTCCTCGAGACGAAGTACCACATCCAGGAACGCATCGAGGCCGCGGTCAAGCACGGCGGCGCCTCGAAGGTGCTCGGCTTCTCCGGCGTCGCGATCTCGGTGGCAAAGAGCGTCGTCACGATCGTGGTCGCGACGATCACGATCCTGTTCATGACGTACTTCATGCTGCTCGAAGGCCCGGCGTGGGTCGAACGCTTCTACGGGCTCCTGCCGGAGCAGTCGCAGCCCCGGTGGCGCAAGGTCGGTGACGAGATCTACCGGACTGTCGGCGGCTACGTCACCGGCAATTTGCTGATCAGCCTGATCGCCGGCGGCCTGACGACGATCGTGCTGCTGATCATGGGCGTCCCGTACGCGGTCGCGCTGGGGTTGATCGTGGCGATCCTCGACCTGATCCCGCTGGCCGGCGCGACGATCGCCGCGATCCTGATCGGGGTCGTCGCCTTCCTGCACTCGGTCCCGGCCGGGATCGTCGTGGTCGTCTTCTTCATCGTCTACCAGCAGATCGAGAACCACGTCCTGCAGCCGGTCGTCTACGGGCGCACGGTCGAGCTCTCGCCGCTCGTGGTCCTGATCTCGATCCTGATCGGTGCGGAGCTGGCCGGGATCCTCGGCGCGCTGGCGGCGATTCCCGTCGCGGGCTCGATCCAGGTGCTGATCAACGACTGGCTCGAGCACCGTCACGACCGCCCGGCGCCTGCCGCCCTCTGACGCTCTAGCTCCCGGCCGTTCCTGCCGATGGGAACGGGATGCGCAGCAACCCGAGGACGCTTGCGGCGCTCGCAGCGGTGCTCGTCGCCGCCGTCGCGCCGGCGCAGGGGTCGGCCCGGCCGGGGAGCTCGGCGACCCCGCAGGCACAGCTGCAGGGCGCGCTGCTCACCCAGATCAACGCCTTCCGCGCAGCCCACGGGCTCTCCCGCCTGCGCATCTCCGGCTCGTTGAACGCCGTTGCGGACGGCCACTCGGCGCAGATGGCCCGCCTCGGCTACTTCAGCCACGACTCGGCGAACGGGCAGTCGTTCTCGGCGCGCATCGCGCAGCGCTACTCGCCGCGCGGCTACCGCAGCTGGTCGGTCGGCGAGAACCTCGTCTGGGGCGGTCCCGACCTCGGTGCTGCCCGCGCGTTCCGGCTCTGGCTGGCGAGCCCGCCGCACCGCGCGAACCTGCTGAACGCCCGCTGGCGCGAGGTCGGCCTCGGCGCCGTCCACTCCTCGAGCGCCCCCGGCGTCTACGGCGGCGGGCCGGCGACGATCGTCACGGCGGACTTCGGCGCCCGGACGAGATAGCGCCTACCCTGTAGGCGCCACGCGCCTGTAGCTCAGTGGAAGAGCGACGGCCTTCTAAGCCGTTGGTCGGAGGTTCGAATCCTCCCAGGCGCATCGAAGGAGCCAGGCGGCTTCGTTCCGGCGTGCCCCACGAGTAAGGTCGGCGTTAGGCGAGTACCTCGCATAACGCCGACGAGAAGCGGTTGAGGCCCAGCGCGACCACCGTCCCGTCGGGTAGGAAGCTGAAGTTCCCGGCCTGTGCTAACACCACGCCGAGGCCCGGGACGTGGAACGAGAACTCCATCCCTGTGTCGGTGACGACGCCGGTGTGCACGTCGAAGTGCACCGGCGCCGGCCCGATCGAGCTGAGTGTGCCGCCGGGGCCGGTGATCGTGTGCTGCAAGATCCCCTGGTAGAGCTGGCTTCCGTCGGAGAACGTAGTCACGGTCAGGTCGCCTACCTCTGTGAAAACAACGTCGAACCCACACAGAGTCCCTGCGGGAATCGGGATCGACATGTCCACGTGCTGCGTCGTGACGACCGGCTTGTCGGCGAGCGCGCCTGAGGGCAGCGCGAGCGCGAGGACAACGACGAAGCCTCCGAGCAAGGTGCGCATGGAGCTCTCCCTTCAGCCTGCCCAGTACGAGCTTTTCGCCGCTGCTGATTCTCTCGGAAACGCGACTGGGCGCGCTCGCACCTGCTGTCCCGGACCATCCCTGCTCGCACAACAGCTTCGACTCCTGCCGCGCATCCGGTTCGAAACTCGGCGGCCGCGGGTAATACGGCGCCCATGGGAATCGTCATCAGTCTCGTATTGATCGCCTTCGGGGCGATCCTCACCTGGGCCGTCAACACGAATGGCGGCACCGTCGACCCGCAAGTGGTCGGCGTGATCCTGATGGTCGTCGGAATCATCGTCTTCCTCATCTCGCTGGTGCTCTGGCGCACGTGGTGGGGCGCCGGCTTCTGGGGCGGCTGGGGGCCCGGCTACGGCGGCCCCGCCGACGAGGCGGTCGTGCGGCGCCGCGTTTACCGGCCGGCCGTGCGGCGAACGACCTACGTAGAGGAAGACCCGCCTCCGCCCGCGGGGCCACCCGCTCCGTAGGGCCGATCCGACAAACGAAAGGGGTTCACCGTGGCGAACGAGCTGCAGGGCAAGCGCGTGGCGTTTCTCGCCACCGACATGGTCGAGCAGGTCGAGTTGACCGAGCCGTGGAAGGCGGTCGAGCAAGCCGGCGCGAAGCCGGAGCTGATCTCGCTCGAAGAGGGCGAGATCCAGGGCTTCAACCACTACGACAAGGCCGACACCTTCAAGGTCGACCGCACGGTCGAGGAGGCGCGCGCCGACGACTACGACGCGCTCGTCGTCCCCGGCGGCGTCGGCAATCCCGACACGATGCGGGCCGACGAGAACGCCGTGCAGTTCGTGCGCGGCTTCTTCGAGCAGTCGAAGCCGGTCGGCGTCATCTGCCATGGCCCCTGGATGCTGGTCGAGGCCGGCGTCGTGCGCGGCCGCAAGGTGACGTCCTGGCCGTCGCTGCAGACGGACATCCGCAACGCCGGCGGCGAGTGGGTCGACGAGCAGGTCGTCGTCGACAACGGGCTCGTCACGAGCCGCAAGCCGGACGACCTCCCGGCGTTCAACGCGAAGATCGTCGAGGAGTTCGCCGAAGGCAAGCACGCGGAGCAGAGCCAGTCCGTGCACGCGGACGCGGCGCCGTCCTAGTGCCGCGCGCAGCGCTGCTCGACGTCGACGGAACGCTGATCGACGCGAACTACCACCACGCGATCGCGTGGTATCGGGCCTTTCGCCGGAGCGGGATCACCCTCCCGCTCTGGCGGATCCACCGGCACGTCGGCATGGGCGGCGACCAGCTCGTGCCGGCGCTCGTCGGCGAGACCGCGGAACGCCGCGTTGGCGAGGCGGTTCGCGAGGCGCGCGGGGAGGAGTACGAGCAGCTGATCGGCGAGGTCGCGCCGCTCACCGGCGCGCGGGAGCTGATGCTCGACCTGCGCGAGCGCGGGCTCACGGTCGTCCTCGCCAGCTCGGCGCCGCAGAAAGAGCTCGACCACTACCTCGACCTGCTCGACGCGCGGGACGTGGCCGATGCCTGGACGACCGACGACGACGTCGAGTCGACCAAACCGGAGCCCGACCTCGTCCGGGCGGCGCTCGAGCAGGCGGGCACCGAGGACGGTGTGATGGTCGGCGACACACCGTGGGACGTCGAGGCGGCGCGCAAGGCCGGGCTCGACACCGTCTGCGTGATCACCGGCGGTTTCTCGGAGCAGGAGCTCCGGGACGCAGGCGCCGCCGCAGTCTTTGAATCGGTCGAAGAGCTGCGGCGGCGCATGGACGAGACGCCGCTGCGCTACGCGGCAGCGGCGCGGTAGGCCTTGCCGTAGTCCGTGTACGCGGTCTTGTAGTCGTGCGCGGCGACGGCGGCGTCACCGGCATTCAGGAACGACTGGGCGTTCCCGGTTCCCTGCCCGGTGGCCTGCATCTTCGCGATCGTGTCCGCCACGATGTCGCGGGTGAGACCGAGGTAGCCGCCGGCCGACGCCGGCACCTCGAAGAGCGCGATCGGATGAGCGCCCGGCTGCGAGAGGTCTTCCTCGATCTTCAGGCGCAGGTCGAGCGCGCCCTGGTCGTTGACGGTGATCGTCAGCGCGTCGAGCTTGTCGTTCGCGTTGCCGACGGCGGTGTTCACCAGCGTGTCGAGTGCGTTGAACGTCGTCGTCAGCGAATCGAGCGAGGACTGCGTCGCCGCCGGGTGCTACGAACCTATTCGGGATCTCCGGGGTTCCCGCACTGATACGCATTTACGGCGTCTGTGACGGGGAACTTCGGTGCCGCGAGCATGACGGCGCCGACCACGTGATAGGGAACGGCGAAGACGAGGCGACCGCGCTTGTAGGCAACGACGTTGCGCGACTTGCGCTTCGCGGCCAACTGTCCAACGTACGCACGCTTGAGCGAACGGACCGACGAACAGGGGCCGACGCCGGCCTTCGTCCGGTAGCCCTTCTCGGACGTGAGAACCGCTATTCCCCGACCGGCGCGAGAGGTAGACGACGATCTCTCTGCGCGCGAACGTGAGGCGCTCGAGCCCACCCGGTAGGCGTGTCGTGTACGAGACGTGGCCGAGACGGCGAATGTAGGCGGCGCGACGAAGCCCCAGCGGAGCGCCTCCGACGGCGTGCTGATCGATGCGATGACTAGCGGATGTGGATCGGGCGGACCGTGCTGCGAACGCGCCGACCATGGCCACCAGCACGATGATCAACAGGCATCCATGCACCACCTCACGTAGTGCCGAGATAGCTGCGCGCAAAGACAGTCCACGTCCAGTTTTCCGACTCGCTTCCCTTGTCAGAGAGGGTGGCGGCAATCGAGCGGAGACGCCGATCGGCATGGCCCCGGGAGGAGTCGAACCTCCGCACGCGGATTCGAAGTCCGCCGCTCTTCCGCTGAGCTACGGGGCCTGGCTCGGATCAGTCTGACAGACGGTTCCTGCGCCTCCGATCAAGGATGCGAGGGGTGGCGGAGGGGACTCGAACCCCCGACCACCGGGACCACAACCCGGGGCTCTACCAACTGAGCTACCGCCACCGCGCAGCACGGACAGGATAGCCGTGCCGAGGGCGAAGCCTAGGCCGCGCTCGCCGGAATGTGGCGCCGGATCAGCGCCTGGACGAGCGCTTGCTGGAGGCGGACGAGCTCGGCGCGGTTGCGTTCCAGCTCGTCGCGCGAGGCGCCGACGGCGCGCAGGGTCTGGCGCTCGTAGACGACGCCGCGGATCTCGTCGCTGAGGGACTCGACGGTGGGGAGCTCGATGACGGTTGCGTTCATGACCGACTGTAGGACTACGACCCGTGCAATTTGTTAGTCGCGCGCGGTTTCCTTCATCTCCGCTCTATCCTTGGCCGGCACCGCGGGCGTGGCGGAACTGGCAGACGCGGCGGGTTTAGGTCCCGTTGGAGCTCAGGCTCCTTAGAGGTTCGAGTCCTCTCGCCCGCATAGGCACACCTCGATAGCGGAACGCACATTTCGGTGCTATAACGCCCCGGTCGCCGGGACCGGCGACACGAGGGACGCACCTACAGAGGAGGGTCAACAGAATGACGCACCGCATGCTGCGGGCCACGCTCGCCGCCGTGCTCGTCGCGCTCGCCGCGACGCTCGTGGTCGGCGCAGGGTCCGCCGGGGCGGCCAAGGCCACGGCCAAGGCCGACAACCCGAGGTTCACGACCGAGGGCAGCGTCGCACCGCAGTTCCTGGCGAACGCGCGGACGATTCCGCACTTCACGTTCCAGTACACCGACCCGTCGAACGGGGTCACCTACCCGATCACGATGGTCGGCTCCGACCCGCGCTCGGGCAACGTCTCGACGACGGTCAAGACGGTGATCGTGCCGCTGAAGGTCAACTTCGTCGCCGCCGGCCAGGACACGTCGGCGATCGACGCTCTGTACTACCCCGGCTACCACGCCACGCCGCTGACGACGTCGTTCGACGGCGGGACGCGGGTGGCCGACGTGCTCAACTCGCCGATCTTCAAGTCCGCGACCTACCCGGCCGACATGGGCGGGGACAGCGCCCAGTACGGCGACGCGTTCATGCGCGCGCAGTTCGGCAAGATCGGCTCCGGCTACCACGTGCAGCTCGAGAACGTGAAGACGTTCCCGACCCAGACGATCAGCGTGCCGGCGAGTCAGGGCGTCGCGTACAACCGCGCGGCCGCGCAGTCGGCCGGCAAGGAGGCGACCGCCGGGATCGTGGAGAGCAAGTGGTTCTCGGAGAAGTTGCAGAACCTGATGAACGCCCTCCAGGTCGACGCCACGACGGTACCGATCTTCCTGACGGACAACGTCATGCTCTACGACGGCACCTACGACAACTGCTGCACCATCGGCTACCACGGCGCCGGGATGCCGATCGGCCACGGCGCCGGCTCGGCCAACGGCAAGGGGAACAACCCGGTGCAGACGTTCATCTACGCGGCCTGGTCGAAGCCGGGCACGTACTCCGGCTTCTACTCGGACTATTCGGGCACCCGCTCGTACCCGAGCCCGACGCGCGGCATCGCCGACATCCATGCCCTCAGCCACGAGGTCGCGGAGTGGCTCGACGACCCGTACGTCAACAACGCGGTTCAGCCGTGGCTGACGCCGACGGCGCCGCAGTACGGCTGCACGGGCGTCCTCGAGACCGGTGACCCGGTCGTGGGCGTCTGGTTCCCGCTTGCCGGGAACACGACCGCCGACGGCTACAACTACTACGGCGAGTATCACCCCGAGGACGAGGTGTTCGCACAGTGGTTCGGCCGTGGAGGCGTCGAGGCGGCCGGGTTCCACGCCCTGGACAGCCGCCTCACGTTCATGGGCGCTCGCACCACGGGCATCAACAGCGCGTACCAGGGCTTCGGCTCCTACGCGCAGGGCTGCTAGCGCTCCGGTAGCGCACAGGAAGCGACGAAGGGGCCCCGGTTCGCCGGGTCCCCTTCAGTCGAAGCGCCCGGCATGCCACTCTTGAGCGGTGGACGTGCCGGACGTGCGGTACACGCGCAACGGGGAGGTTGCGCTCGCGTACCAGGTCTTCGGGAACGGGCCGCTGGAGCTGGTCTACGCGCCGCAGTGGATCAACAACCTCGAGCTCGCGTGGAGCAACCCCTTGTTCGGGCGCTTCCTCGTGAGGCTCGGCTCGATCGGGCGCGTCGCCTTCTTCGACCGGCGTGGAACCGGTCTCTCCGACCGGCTGGCGGCAACCGACGCTCCGCCGCTCGAAACGCTGATGGACGACCTCGAGGCGGTCGTCGACGCCGCCGGCTTCGAGCGGCCGGTCCTGCTCGGCGGCTCGGACGCCGCCAGCGTGTGCGCCCTCTTCGCGGCGACGCATCCCGACCGGACCTCGGCGCTGATCGCCTACGGGCCGGAGGCTCGCGGAACGGTGGCGCCGGACTATCCGTGGGCGTGGTCGGTCGAAAAGTGGGACGACTACCTCTCGGACCTCGCAAGCGGCTGGGGGACCGATGCCTACGCGAAGCGGATCTTCGCGTGGCTGGTCCCTTCGGCACGGGATGACGCGGAACAGTTCACGTGGTGGCGGGCGATGATGCGGCTGTCGGCGACGCCGAGCTCGATGAGCGCGCTCGAGGCGATCTGGGCCGAGCTCGACATCCGGCCGGTGCTGCCGACGATCCAGGCCCCGACACTCGTGCTTCATCGCGTCGGCGATCCCGTCGAGGCCGTCGAGGCCGGGCGCGACTTCGCCGCGAGGATTCCCGGCGCGCGGTTCGCCGAGCTGCCGGGCGAGGACTGGCCCGTCTGGGCCGGCGACCAGGCCCCGGTGTTCGCCGCGCTCGAGTCGTTCCTGCGCGAGATCAGGGACGAAGCCGAAGAGCTGGATCGCATGCTGGCGACGATCCTCTTCACCGACATCGTCGGCTCGACCGAGCGGGCGTCCTCCTTCGGCGACCGCCGCTGGCGCGAGCTCGTGGAACGGCACCACGCGATCGTGCGCGCGCTGCTCGGCCGCTACCGCGGCGAGGAGCAGGACGTCGCCGGCGACGGCTTCTTCGCCGCGTTCGACGGCCCGGCGCGCGCGGTGCGTTGCGGCCAGGCGATCTCGGAGGCCGTGCGGCCGCTCGAGTTGGAGATCCGCGCCGGCGTGCACACCGGCGAGGTCGGGACGTCGGACGGCAAGGCGAGCGGGATCGCCGTCAACATCGCAGCGCGTGTCGCTTCGCTCGCGGGGCCGTCCGAGGTGCTCGTCTCGCAAACGGTCAAGGATCTCGTCGCCGGTTCTGGGATCCGCTTCGTCGACCGCGGCGCGCACACGCTGAAGGGCATCGACGGCTCGTGGCAGCTGTTCGCGGCAGCCGTCGATTGCTGACGCGGCCAACCGGAATACTGCCGCCGTGGGTCTCGCGCACTGGGACGAGCTCAAGGGCTTCCGGGCCGAGCAGGGGCCGATGGCGGCGACGTGGCAGCGGCTCGGCGACGCCGCCGGCGCCAGGACGGTCGGCATCAACCGCGTTCGGGTCGAGCCCGGGCGGCTGCCGACGCCGCCCCACTCGCACGGGCGCTCGGAGGAGATCTACTACATGCTCGCCGGCTCGGGCCTCCTCTGGCAGGACGAGGCCGTCTGCGAGGTGCGCGCGGGCGACACGGTCGTCCAGGTCGCCGACCACTTCGAGCACACGTTCAGGGCAGGCGCCGACGGACTCGAGTACCTCGTCTTCGGCACACGCCACCCGGTCGAGTACGGCTGGCTGCCGCGCTCGCGGGCGATGCGGTTCGGCTACCCCTGGGTCGAAGGCCGCACCGACGATCCGTGGGAGATCGAGGCCGACGTGGGCGAGCTCGAGTTCCCCGAGTCCGGGCCGCGTCCCGGGAACGTCGTCGCGTTCGACGACCTGCCCCCCGACGAGGTGGGGCACAAGGAACTCGCGGGCAGCGCCGGCTCCAAGCGTTCCGGCTTGAACTGGCACCGGTCGGAACACGGGCGGCGCGCCGTGCCGCCGCACTGCCACTCGGCCGAGGAGGAGGCGTTCGTCGTGCTCGAGGGCGCCGGCACGCTGGAGCTGCTGCCGACGCCGATGGCGGCAGAGCGCGGCGTCGAGCCGGAGTCGCTCGAGCTGCGCGTGGGCCACGTCGTCTCGCGCCCGCCCGGGACGCGGATCGCGCACTCGATCGTCGGCGGCCCGGACGGGATCTCCTACCTCGCCTACGGCACGCGCGAGCCCGACGACATCGCGTACTACCCGCGCTCGAACAAGGTCTACTTCCGCGGCGTCGGGTTGATGACGCGCCTCGAGCACCTCCCGTACGACGAGGGCGAGCCCGATCTCTGACGGCGGGCCCTCGGGCCTTTGCTTGAATGGTCCGGGCGATGGGGATGCAGGTCGAGGAGTTGCCGGACAACAAGGTCCGGCTCACGGTCGAGGTGCCGCAGGCCGACCTCGAGCACGCGGTCGAGCACGCGACCCACGACCTGGCCGAGAGCGTCAAGGTCCCCGGCTTCCGCCGGGGCAAGGTGCCGCCGCAGGTGCTACAGGCGCGGATCGGCCGCGAGCGCATCTTCCGCGAGGCGGTCGAGAGCCACATCGGCGGCTGGTTCCTGAACGCGGCCGCCGGCACCCGCATCCGCCCGGTCGCCGCGCCGGAGTACGACTACGAGCTGCCGACCTCGGATGACGACGAGTTCTCGTTCACTGCCACCGTCGCCGTGCAGCCGAAGCCCGACGTCGCCGACTGGACGCAGCTCGAGGTTCCCTACGAGGAGCCGGAGCTTCCGGAGGGCCTGGTCGACCACGAGGTCGAGGCGCTGCGCGAGTCGGTCGCGGAGCTCGCCCCGGTCGAGGGCAGGCCGGCGAAGACGGGCGACGTCGTCGTGATCGACGCGCTCGACGAGAACGGCGAAGGCCAGCGCGACCTCGTCGTCGAGCTCGGCGACGGCCGGCTCGTCGAGGAGATCGAGCGCGCGCTCACGGGCGCCTCGCAGGGCGAGAAGAAGCAGGTCGAGTTCGACGCGGCGGGCGGCGAGAGCGCCAAGGCGACCGTCGAGGTGAAGGAGATCAAGGAGAAGGTGCTGCCTCCGCTCGACGACGAGCTCGCGCGCGCCGCGAGCGAGTTCGACACGCTCGACGAGCTGCGCGCCGACATCGAGCGCCGCGTCCGCGAGGTGCTCGACGAGGAGGCCGAGACGCGCTTCCGCGCGGAGGCGATCGATCGGCTGGTCGAGGCCTCGAAGGTGCAGGTCGGCGGGCCGCTCGTCGAGGCACGCACACGGGAGCTGCTCAACGGGCTCGGGCGGTCGCTCGAGAGCCGCGGCATCAGCGCGGAGGCGTACTTCCAGCTCACCGGCCAGAGCGCCGAGCAGCTCGTGCAGCGGATGAGCGCCGAGGCCGCGCTCTCGGTCGCGCGCGAGCTCGTGCTCGAGGCCGTCGCAGACCAGCTCGGCCTCCAGGTCGACGACGCCGAGATCGAGGAGCTGATCCGCGAGCAGGCCGAGCTCGCCGAGGACGACCCGGACGAGGCGGTCAAGCAGGTCTTCGACTCGGGCCGCCAGGAGGTGCTGCGCCAGGACCTGCGCCTGCGCAAGGCGCTCGACCGGATCGCCGCGGAGTCCCAGCGCATCCCGGCCGACGTGGCGCGCGCCCGCGACGAGATCTGGACGCCCGACAAGGATTCCCCTCAGACAGAGACGAAACTGTGGACCCCCGGCAGCAAGGAGCCAGCATGAGCCCGTTGATTCCGATGGTGATCGAGCAGACCTCGCGCGGCGAGCGCTCGTTCGACATCTACTCGCGTCTTCTGAACGAGCGCATCATCTTCCTGGGAACGCCCATCGACGACCAGATCGCGAACCTGATCATCGCGCAGCTCCTGCACCTGGAGTCGGAGGACCCCGACAAGGACGTCTCGATCTACATCAACTCGCCGGGCGGCTCCGTGTACCACGGCCTCGCCATCTACGACACGATGCAGTTCATCAAGCCCGACGTGCAGACGATCTGCGTCGGCACGGCGATGTCGATGGGGGCGCTCCTGCTGGCCGGCGGCGCGAAAGGAAAGCGGATGGCGCTGCCGAACGCCAAGATCCTCATCCACCAGGTCTGGGGCGGCTTCCAGGGGCAGGCAACCGATATCGAGATCCACGCCCGGGAGACGATCGCCCTCAAGCGGCGACTCGAGGAGATCATGTCGGAGCACACCGGGCAGGACATGGAAAAGGTCTCGCGCGACATGGAGCGCGACTACTTCATGACGCCGCAGGAAGCGCAGGAGTACGGCATCATCGACAGCGTGATCGTCCACCGCGAGGCCGCGAAGGACGGCGCGAAGCCTTCAAACGGCGCCTAGACCTCCGGGGCAATCCGAGGTAAAAGGAGACAGAGGTGGCTCGCGCATCGGATGGCAACGAGCAGCTGCTCTGCAGTTTTTGCGGCAAGAGTCAGCGGCAGGTCAAGAAGCTCATCGCAGGACCAGGGGTCTACATCTGCGACGAGTGCATCGACCTCTGCAACGAGATCATCGACGAGGAGCTCACTGCTCCCGCGCAGCTCGACCTCGACAACCTGCCTCGCCCGCGTGACATCTACGCGGTCCTGAACGATTACGTCGTCTCGCAGGAAGAGGCGAAGCGCACCCTCTCGGTCGCCGTCTACAACCACTACAAACGGGTGCAGATGGCCGCGGAGGACGACGACGTCGAATTGCAGAAGTCGAACATCCTCCTGCTCGGCCCGACGGGCTGCGGGAAGACGCTGCTGGCGCAGACGCTGGCGCGGATCCTCAACGTCCCGTTCGCGATCGCGGACGCGACGGCCCTGACCGAGGCGGGCTACGTCGGCGAGGACGTCGAGAACATCCTCCTGAAGCTGATCCAGGCCGCGGACTTCGACATCAAGAAGGCCGAGACCGGGATCATCTACATCGACGAGGTGGACAAGATCGCGCGGAAGGCCGACAACCCGTCGATCACGCGCGACGTCTCCGGCGAGGGCGTGCAGCAGGCGCTCCTGAAGATCCTCGAGGGCACGGTCGCCTCGGTGCCGCCGCAGGGCGGGCGCAAGCACCCGCACCAGGAGTTCCTCTCGATCGACACGACGAACATCCTCTTCATCTGCGGCGGCGCGTTCGCCGACCTCGACAAGCTGATCGCTAAGCGCATCGGCAAGAACGCCGTCGGCTTCGGCGCCGACATCCGCTCGAAGAACTCGACCGAGGCCTCCGAGCTGCTCGCCGGCGTCATGCCCGAGGACCTGCTCGCGTACGGCCTGATCCCGGAGTTCATCGGCCGCCTGCCGGTCGTCTCGGCGGTGCACCAGCTCCAGCGCGAGGACCTCGTCCAGATCCTGACCGAGCCGAAGAACGCGCTCACGCGGCAGTTCCAGCGCTTCTTCGCGTACGACGACATCGAGCTCGTCTTCACCGACGAGGCGCTCTGGGAGATCGCCGACAAGGCGCTCGCTCGCGAGACCGGCGCCCGCGGCCTCCGCTCGATCATCGAGGGTGCGCTGCTCGACGTGATGTTCGAGCTGCCCTCCCGCAAGGACGTCGTCAAGTGCGCGATCACGAAGGAGACGATCGAGAAGGGCCTCAAGCCGACGCTCGTCACGAGCGCCGGCGCCGACGACGACGCGGCCGAAGAGCTGGCCGAAGAGTCGGCCTAGCCCGCCGTTCCCTCTTCGGACTGCTGCGAGGCCTTGGCGCGGCCGAGGATCTCGCGTAGCCGCAGGGTGCGCAGCATCGCGTAGACGGCGATCGCGCCGACCAGGACATTGAAGGCCGTGACGGCGACGTACTGGCCGACGCTGAAGGCCAGCAGGCGCGACGAGGACGCCTCGCCGTTGAGCACGTAGACGAGCAGGCCCTGCTTCGTGCCGACGCCGCCGGGTGAGAACGGCAGCAGGGTCGAGAGGCTGTCGACGACCTGCGCGAGCAGCGCGTTGTGGATCGTCGCGTGGACGTGAAACGCCTTCAGGAAGAAGTAGAGCGACGCGATCCGGAGCACCCAGCTGAGCAGCTGCCAGCTCGCGACCTCACGGGCATACCGCCGCCAGTCACGCAGGATCCAGAAGCCGCGGCCGACCTTCTGCTTGAAGTGGTCGACGTGCCGCGACGCCCACCAGATGCCGACGATGATCGCGGTCGTGACCAGCGCGAAGACGATGGCGCCGGTCTTCGTCCGTGCGATCAGCCACGTCCAGTCGAACGAGTGCAGGCTCGGCAGGACGTGCAGGCTCGGCAGGACGCCCTGGGTCAGGGCCCAGAGCAGGATCGCCCCCGCGAGCACGAAGTCCAGCAGCGTCTCGGTGACGAGCGTCGAGGCGAGCGTCGTGTACGTCGTCCCCTCGACGCGTCGGTGGACGAGGTAGATCTTCACGAGGTCGCCCGCCCGACCGGGGACGATCGAGTTCACGCCGACGCCGGCCAGGTAGGCGCCAAGGACGGGCCGCCGCGGGACCGGCGTTTCCGGGTACGACGCCTGCAGGATGTTGCGCCACGCGATCGACCGCACGACCAGCTTCGTCAGCTGGCAGCCGAGCGCGGCCGCGACCGCGAGCCAGCCGACGTCGGTGAGCTGGTCGCCGAAGACCTTGACCGCGTGAAAGAACTCGCCCACGTCCTCGTAAACTTGCCCGAATGGAGCCGCTGTACAAGCCGGAGGGAGTCGAGGAGCGCTGGCAGCGCACGTGGGAGGACGAGGGCCTCTACGGCGCCGAGCCGGGGTCGGGCCGCGAGACGTTCGTCGTCGCGCACCCGCCGCCGAACGTCACCGGTGCGCTGCACACGGGCCACGCTCTGCAGATCTCGCTCGCCGACGCGCTCGTCCGCTGGCACCGGATGCGCGGCTTCGAGACCGCGTTTCTGACCGGCTACGACCATGCGGGCATCTCCACCCAGAATGCGGTCGAGAAGCACCTCGTGGAGCAAGGCACCTCGCGCGAGGAGGTCGGCCGCGAGCGCTTCGTCGAGATCGTCTGGGACTGGCTGCGGCAGTACGGCGGCACGATCATGAACCAGTTCCGGCGCATGGGCGCGTCGATGGACTACCGCCGCGAGCGCTTCACGATGGACGACGCGTACGTGCGCGCGGTGATGCGCTTCTTCGTCCACCTCCACCGCAAGGGCTGGATCTACCGCGCCAACCGGATCATCAACTGGTGCCCGCACCACCAGACCGCGCTCTCCGACCTCGAGCTCGTCCACGAGGACGTCGACGACGCGCTGACGTACATCCGCTACCCGTTCGCCGACGACCCCGCGGACGGCGTCACGATCGCCACCGCGCGGCCGGCGACGATCCTCGCCGACGTCGCCGTCGCGGTCGGCCCGGGCGACGAGCGCTGGCGCGAGGCCGTCGGCCGCGAGGTGGTCGTGCCGTTCGTCGAGCGGGTCGTTCGCGTGATCGAGGACGAGCGCGTCGACCTGGAGTTCGGCACCGGCGCGTTGAAGGTGACGCCGGGCCACGACCCGATGGACTTCGAGATCGGCCGTGACCACGAGCTACCCGAGCTGACCGTGATCGGCCCCGACGGCCGGATGAACGACGAGGCGGGCGAGCTCGCGGGCCTCTCGCAGGAGGAGGCCGAGGAGCGGATCCTCGCGTGGATCAAGGAGCGCGGCCTGCTCGTGCGGCGCGAGGCCTACCGCCACTCGATCGCCCTCTGCGAGCGCTGCAAGTCGCGGATCGAGCCGCTGATCTCGCTGCAGTGGTGGTGCCGGATGGACGAGCTGAAGGAGCCGGCGCTCGCGGCGCTACGCGAACGGCGCGTCCGCTATCACCCCGACTCGCAGCACCGCTACGCGATCGACTCGCTCGAGACCGCACCCGACTGGAACATCTCGCGGCAGATCTGGTGGGGCCACCAGCTGCCGGTCTGGGAGTGCCCGGACGGGCACTTGACCGTCGAGGAGACGGAGCCCGAGACGTGCGCCGAGTGCGGCTCGACGGAGCTGACGCGGAGCGAGGACGTGCTCGACACGTGGTTCTCGTCCGCGTTGTGGCCGTTCGCGATCCTCGGCTGGCCGGAGCGGACGCCGGAGCTCGAGGCGTGGTACCCAGGCACGCTGAACACGACCGCGCGGGAGATCATCCGCCTCTGGGAGAACCGGATGATCTTCTCCGGGCTCGAGCTGATGGGCAAGATCCCGTTCGAGGTGGTGATCATCCACACGACGGTGCTCGCGCGCGACGGGCGGCGGATGTCGAAGAGCCTCGGCACCGGCATCGACCCGCTCGAGCTGGTCGCCGAGCACGGCGCCGACGCGACGCGCTACGGCCTGCTGAAGCTGACCTCGTCGCAGGATGTGCGCTTCTCCGAGGGTGCGATCGAGGAGGGCCGCAAGCTCGCGAACAAGCTCTGGAACGTCTCGCGGCTGATCCTCGCGAACGTCGGCGAGGCGCGGCCCGAGCAGCGGCCGCGAGCGCTCGAGGAGCGGTGGATCGCGTGGCGGCTCGACCGCGCGCAGGCCGAGCTCGAGCAGTACCTCGCCGACTTCGAGTTCTCGGCGGCGACGAGCGTTCTCTACCACGTCACGTTCGATGACTTCTGCGACTGGTACGCCGAGGCGATCAAGCCCCGGCTCTACGACGGCGACGAGGACGCACGGGCGACGGCGCTCGCGAACCTCGAGCGGCTGCTGAAGCTGCTCCACCCGGTGATGCCGCACGTCACCGAGGAGATCTGGTCGAACCTGCGCGCGCGCGAGACGCGGCTGATCGTCGCCCCCTGGCCCGAGCAGGCCGGCGCCGGTGAAGCCGGCGAGGAGTTCGAGCCGATCCAGACCGCGGCCGAGGTCTTCCGGCGCGCCGGGGTGCGGCCGCAGCTGGGCGAGGAGCAGCAGCGGATCTTCGACGCCGTGGTCAAGCCGGAGCGGGCGAAGGTGGACGGCGGCAACGTCGAGGCGGAGGCCGAGCGGCTCCGCGGCGAGATCGCGCGCGCGGAGGGGATGCTCGCCAACGAGCGCTTCGTCCAGAACGCCCCCGGCGACGTCGTGGAGGCGGAGCGCGAGAAGCTGGAGCGCTACCGCCGCGAGCTCGATGCGCTCTCAGCTTGAGTGGCTCGAGTCGCTCTCGCCGTGGCCGGAGGAGTTCGGCCTCGGGCGGATGCGCGCGCTGCTGGCCGAGCTCGGCGACCCACAACGACGCTACCGCGCGATCCACGTCGTCGGCACGAACGGCAAGTCGACGGCGACGCGGCGCGCGGGGGCGTTCCTCCTGCGCCAGGGGTTGAGCGTGGGGGCGTACACCTCGCCGCACGTCACCGGCTGGAGCGAGCGCATCCAGGTGGACGGCGAGGACGCCGACCTCGAGGGGGCGCTCGAGCGGGTGCGTGACGCGGCCGGGCGCCTCGGCGTGACGCAGTTCGAGGTGCTGACCGCTGCGGCCCTGGCCGAGTTTGCGGCCGTCGACGTCGACGTCGCCGTGGTCGAGGCCGGGCTCGGCGGGCGGCTCGACGCGACGAACGTGCTCGACGCGGAGGTCGTCGCGCTCACGAACGTCGCGCTCGACCACACCGACGTCCTGGGCGACACGCGCGAGCGGATCGCGGACGAGAAGCTCGCCGTCGTCGGGCCCGGCGCCCTCGTCGTCCTCGGCGAGCCCGAATGGGAGTCACGCGCCCGCGCGCGAGGCGCCGCTCGGGTCGTGGACGCTGAGGACGTCGGCCGCGCCGCCGCGGAGGCGTTCCTCGGCCGCTCCCTGGAGGGCGACGTGGACGTGACGTTGCCCGGCCGCCTCGAGCGGGTCGGCGACGACGTCTTCGCCGGCGCCCACAACCCGGCCGGCGTCGAGTGGCTGCTGGCGCGCCTGCCGCGGCACGACTACGTCGTCGTCGCCTCGATCCTCGAGGACAAGGACGCCGACGCGATGCTGCACGCGCTCGCCCGCGCGGGGCAGACGCTCGTCGCCACTGCCTCTCACAGCGCGCGAGCGCTCCCGGCGGACGACCTGGCGCGCCTCGCGGCACCGCATTTCGCCCACGTCGAAACCGTCGCTGATCCCGCCGCGGCCGTCGACCGCGCGCACGAGCTCGCCGGGGACGAAGGTGCAGTCCTCGTCACTGGTTCGCTGTACCTTTTGGCCGACCTCATCGTCCGACTCGAGCACGTACCATGGGGCAGTTCGGCGAGCGCCTGAGCGTCTTCGCTGTCGCCGTGATCGTCGTCCTGGCGATCGTCGGCCTAGCGTTCGGCGCCGGCTACCTCGTCGGGAAGCTCCTCCTCTAGGGAGAGGCAGATGGCCCTGGCAGCAAGCAACGGACTGTTCGGCTTCTTCAGCCACAGCACGTGGACCGTGATCCGCAACCTGGCTGTGTTCTTCGTGGCGGTGTTCTGGCTGGCGACGGCGTTCTGGGTGTACAAGGACGCGCGGCGGCGGATCGAGGACCCGTGGCTCGTCGGCATGGCGGTCGTGCTCGGGCTGATCCCGCCGTTCATCGGGCCGCTCGTCTACATGCTCTTCCGCCCGCCCGAGTACCTGGAGGACGTCCGCGAGCGCGAGCTCGAGATGAAGGCGATGGAGCAGCGACTCTCGCGGCGCGACCTGCACTGCCCGGTCTGCCGCGCCGAGGTCGACCCGGCGTTCCTCGTCTGTCCCGTCTGCACCACCCGCCTGCGCCAGGCGTGCCGCAACTGCAAGCAGCCGCTCGAAGCGCTCTGGCAGGTCTGCCCGTACTGCGAGACGCCGGTCGAGCCGGCGGCCGTCGGGCAGCTCGGCGAGACGCAGGCGCTGACGCCGCCTCGCCGCGAGCGCCGCGGCGCGTAGAAGTAGACTCCGCCGCCGAGATGGCGGTCGAGCGGACACTGGTGCTGATCAAGCCGGACGCAGTCCAGCGCGGGCTGGCGGGCGAGATCCTCGGACGCTTCGAGCGGCGCGGGCTCGTGATCCGCGAGGCGCGGCTCGTCCAGGTCGACCGCGAGCTGGCGGAGCAGCACTACGCCGAGCACGCCGAGAAGCCCTTTTTCGGCGAGCTGGTCGAGTTCATCACCTCCGCGCCCACGCTCGCGCTCGCGCTGGAAGGTGAAGGGGCGATCGCGACCGTCCGCAGAACCATGGGCGCGACGAACCCCGCGGACTCCGAGCCCGGCTCGATTCGCGGCGACCTCGCGCTCTCGATGCCGGACAACCTCGTGCACGGCTCGGACTCGCCGGAGTCGGCTCAGCGCGAGCTCGACCTCTGGTTCGGCGGGTGAGCGAGCCGGACTACGTCGCGGTCAACCGCGAGGGCTGGACGCAGGCGAACGCGGAGTACACCGACCGGCAGGCCGAGGGCGCCTGGTCGCAGGACGAGATCACCTGGGGGCAGTGGTCGCAGCCCGAGCACGAGATCGGGATCATCCCGGACGTCACGGGCAAGGACGTCGTCGAGCTCGGGTGCGGGACGGCGTACTTCGGGTCGTGGCTCAAGCGGCTCGGCGGAGCGCGGCGGGTCGTGGGTATCGACGTCACGCCGGCGCAGCTCGAGACGGCCCGCCGGCTGAACGAGCAGTACGGCCTCGGGCTCGAGCTGATCGAGGCGAACGCAGAGGACGTGCCGCTCCCCGACGACTCGTTCGACCTCGTCTTCTCGGAGTACGGCGCGTCGCTCTGGTGCGACCCGGCGAAATGGATCCCCGAGGCGGCGCGGCTGCTGCGGGAGGGAGGCGAGCTCGTCTTCATGCGCGGCACGACGCTGCGGATGCTGTGCGCCCCCGACGAGGGCAAGACCTCCGACCGGCTGGCGCGCCCGCAGCGCGGCCTCTACAAGCTCGTCTGGGAGGACGACGATCCGGGCGTCGAGTTCCACCCGGGAATGGCCGACATGCTCGCGATCCTGCGCGAGACCGGGTTCCAGCTGCTCGACTTCCGCGAGCTGTACGCGCCGGAGAGCGCCGGCGAGCACGAGTACTACGACGACCCGCCGGTCGCCTGGGCGAAGCAGTGGCCTGCGGAGGAGATCTGGCGGCTCCGCCTGCAGCCCCGCTGATCCTCGCGTCGACCTCGCCGCGGCGGCGGCAGATCCTCGAGCAGCTTCGAATCCCGTTCGACGTCGTGCCACCGGCGTACGAGGAGACGGAGGGCGACCCGGTCGCGCACGCGCTCGGCAAGGCCCGCTCGGTGGCGGGCGTCGCGGGCGACCGGCCGGTGCTCGGCTGCGACACCGAGGTGCTCTGCGGCGGCCGCGTCTACGGCAAGCCGGGGACGGAGGCCGAGGCCGAGGAGATGCTCGACAGCCTCGGCGGCAAGACGCACGAGGTCGTCTCGGGGCTCGTGCTGCTGACGCCGGCGTGGGAGGAGGTGCACCGCGAGGTGACGTGCGTCACCTTCCGGCCGCTCGACGCGCGGGAACTCGCCCACTACGTCGCGAGCGGCGAGTGGGAGGGGCGCGCAGGCGGTTACGCGATCCAGGGCCTCGGCGCGTCGCTCGTCGAGCGGATCGAGGGCGACTACCTCAATGTGGTCGGGCTGCCGGCCGCGCTGCTCGT
>DASSQG010000026.1:0-30045 GCA_035702625.1 Gaiellaceae bacterium
CGACCGTCTCCGGCGTCGACATCCACACGATCGGCTGGATCCTGCTGATCGTCGGAATCGTCGGCGCGGTGCTGTCGATGATCTTCTGGTCGTCGTGGGCAGGCCCCGGTTACTGGGGCGGCCGCCGTCGCGGTGGCTACGTCGACGACGCGCCCCCGCCGGGCTACTAGCCCGAGCCGGACAGACGCGTTCTTTCGGAGCGGCCGACGGGCCGCTCCGCGCGTTTGGGACCCCGGCCGCGCGTGAAGAACCGGGGAGCCATGATTCCCGCGGATACCGCCAGGGAGCAGCGCGCCCTCCACGTGCTGGCGCGTGTGGTGACCGATACACCGTTTCGCGCCGGAGAGCTGATCGACCGCGTCTGCGTCCGGACGCGGGAGGCGTTCGGCTTCAAGGACGTCGAGTGGCGCCCGCCGCACGAGCTCGTTCCGGTCGCCGGTGAAGGCGATCCGCCACCGAATGCGGCCGACCTCTCGGTGTTGACGGCGCTCGGTGAAGCCGCCGCGGCCGTCGCCGAGCGCGCCCGCGACGTCGACCATGCCGACCGGCTCAAGAACGACTTCGTCTCGATCGCCTCGCACGAGCTGCGGACGCCGATCTCCGTCGTCCACGGGATCGCAGCCACCCTGCACGCCCGCATCGACGAGCTGCGGCCCGAACAGGTGCACGGGCTGCTGGGGACGCTCGTCCAGCAGACCGACCGTTTGCGCGACCTCGCCGACCAGCTGCTCGACCTTTCGCGCATAGATTCGGGCGCCGACGGCTTCGCCGAGCGCTTCCACCCGCGCGAGCGGCTCGACGACCTCCTGCCGCGGATCGCCGGCGAGCGCATCGGCGAGGTGCACGTGCTCGTCGAGGAGGACACGCAGCTCGTCGCCGACCCGATCGCCTTCGAGCGTGTGGCCGCGAACCTGATCCTGAACGCGCTTCGCTACGGCAAGGCGCCGGTCGAGGTGCGCTGCCAGGACGGCGAGCGCTTCCGGCTCGTCGTCGAGGACCATGGGCCCGGCGTCGAGCCCGAGTTCGTGCCGCGGCTGTTCGAGCGCTTCAGCCGCAGCGACGACACGCGCCGCTCCGGCGCCCCCGGCGCCGGCCTAGGCCTCGCGATCGCCACCGCCTACGCGGACGCGCTCGGAGGCCGGCTCGAGTACGAGTCGGTCGAACCGACTGGGGCGCGCTTCATCCTGTCGCTACCGGTAGCTCGAAACTGAAGCGCGAGCCCTCGCCCTCGCGCGACTCGACCCAGATCGTCCCGTTCATCCGGCGCACGAGCTCGCGCGAGATGTAGAGGCCGAGGCCCGTGCCGCCGACGCCGCGGGTCAGATTGGGGTCGACCCGGTAGAACTTGTCGAAGATCCGGCGCTGGTCGCTCGACGGGATGCCGAGCCCCTCGTCGCTGACCGTGAAGAGGACGGCGTGGTCGCGCCGGGACAGCGAGAGCTCGACCGTCCCGCCGTCGGGCGAGTACTTGACGGCGTTGTCGACGAAGTTCGTCAGCACCTGGCGCACCTTGTCCGGGTCGCCGAGGATCGGCGGGAGGTCGGCCTCGCAGGTGAAGCGCAGCCGGACGTTCCTCGGCGCGTGCACCTGGGCGGCCTCGACGACCGTCCGGGCGAGCTCGCGCGGATCGTGCGTGCCGACGTCGAGCCGCACCCGCTGGGCGTCCAGCCGGCTCGCCCAGAGGATGTCGTTCACCGTCCGGGCGAGGCGGTCGGACTCCGTCGAGATGATCGCGAGCAGATTCGCCCGCTGCGACTCGTCTAGGGGCAGATCCTCCCGCTGCAGCGTCAGCGCGGCGCCGTAGATCGCGGCCAGCGGCGTTCGCAGCTCGTGCGAGACGGTCGAGACGAAGTCGCTGCGCAGCTCCTCGAGCGCGCGGTCGGCCGTCAAGTCCCGGAACGCGTAGACCGTGCCCTCGGCGAAGGCGACCGCTGCGATCGAGAGCCAGACCTCGCGCTCGGGAAGCCCGAGCGGGAGCGTCTCGGCGACCGCGGCGGGCGTCGGCGCCTCCGCCACTGGGATGCTCGCCTCGATCGCCGACCAGCCCGGCACCGCGTCCGCGGCGCGCCGGCCGACGACGGATTCGGCCGACAGCCCTGTGACCGTTTCCGCCGCGCGGTTCCAGAGCCGGACGACGCCCTCGCGGTCGAGCATGAAGACGCCGTCGCCGATGTGCTCGAGGACGCGGGCAGCGTCGGCTCGGCGTTCGGCCTCCGCGAACAGGAGCGCGTTGTCGACCGCCACGGCCGCTCGTCGTGCGACCTCCTCCGCCGTGACGAGATCGGCGGTGTCGTACCGGCGGTCCTCGCGGTCGGAGAGCAGCGTGATCGCGCCGAGCACGCGGCCGCGCGCGACGAGCGGCGCGCAGATCAGGGACGTCATCCCGATCGCCCGCAGCGCCTCGAGCAGGTGCTCGTCGCCGGCGCTCGCAGCCTGCAGATGCTCGTCGGTGACGTCGCGGATCAGCTCGGCGGCACCCGTCGCGACGGCGCGCGCCGGGCCGTGCGGCGAGTCCGGATTCGGCGGGAACCGCTCGTGGAACTCGTACGCCGCGCTGTGCAGCTCGGGATCGACGTGCGCGACGGCGACGCGCTCGAGTCGCCTGTCGCGGAGCATGTCCACGACGCACCAGTCGGCGAGCGCCGGCACGACCAGGTCGACGAGCCCGCTCAGGGCAGTGGTGTAGTCGAGCGTCGACCCGAGCAGCTCCGACGCCTCCGCGAGGAACTCGAGCCGGCGGCTCGCGGCGCGCTCGCTCTCGTAGAGACGCGACTGCTCGATCGCGAGCGCGATGCGGTCGGCGAGCAGCTGCAGCGTCCGCTCGTCGTCCTTCGTGAAGGTGCGCGCACGCGTGCTGCCGACGTGGAGCACGCCGAGCAGCCGGCCCTCGACGAGCAGCGGCACGCCGAGCAGCGCGATCAGCCCGCGCTTGACCAGCAGCGGGTTCACGACCTCGGCCCGCCGCACGTCCGGGATGAAGACCGGCGACCGCGTGGCGGCCACGCGTCCGGCGAAGCCCTTGCCGACGGGCACGCGCACACGCGCCTCGACCTCCTCCTCGAGGCCCCGCGACCAGGAGGCGACGAGCTCGTCGCCCGACTCGTCCAGCAGCAGGATCACCGACGTGTCCGCGCGCATGATCGTGCGGACGCCGTCGAGCAGGTTCGCGAGCAGGCGGTTGAGGTCGAGGTGCGTGAGCGCGGCCTCGGAGATCACCTCGAGCTCTCGCAGCCGCGCCGCCGCCTCCTCGGCGATCGCGCGCGCTTCCCGCTCGCGCGAGAACAGGATCGCGTTGTCCACGGCGAGCGCGGCTCGCCGGGCGAGCTCGGTCGCCAGCACGATCTGCGGCTCCGTGTAGCGGCGGCCGGACTCCGACCACGAGAGCGTCAGCGCGCCGAGCGTGCGTGCGCGCGCGATGAGCGGGATCGCGACGGTCGATCTGGGGTCGAGCTCGAGCATCAGCTCGTAGTGGCGCTCGTCCCGCGTCGTCGCAGCGAGGCTCTCCGGGTCGAACTCCTCGAAGACGACCGGCTCGCCGGTGCGCAGCGTCTGCGCCGCGGGCTGCGGCGAGTCGATCGTCGGCTGGTAGAGCGTCCGCATCGCGCGCAGCAGGTCTTCCTTGCGCGGATCGACCGCAGCGACGGCGACCTGCTTGATCGTGACGCCGTCCTCCTCGAGGACGTCGACGATGCACCAGTCGGCGAGCGCCGGCACGGCCAGCCGCGCGACCTGGACGAGCGTCTCCTCCCAGTCGAGCGAGCGCGCGAGCGTCTGCCCGGCCTCGGCGAGGAAGCGGACGCCCTCGTCGGCCGAGATCTGGTCGCGCGCGATCACGCAGCGACGCCAGGCACGGCGCGAACCGGCCGCAGCACCCCGCCTGGCTCAGGGAGAGTCGGTTGCCTACGCATCAGGTGTCTCGAGGGGCCGAACTGTATCGCTGCCCGGTCGAAAGCGAGATCAAATTTGGTCCACGGGGGAAACCGGGTTTCCCCTGTGCTCATGGGCCGTGTAGGGATCGAACCTACGACCTTGGGATTAAGAGTCCCCTGCTCTACCAGCTGAGCTAACGGCCCGAGGCGGCGAATAGTGTAGCCGCGCGATGAAGGTCTTCTCGGTGATCGGAAACCGGCCGCAGTTCGTCAAGGCGGCGCCCACCTCGGTGGCCCTCCGCGAGCGCGGAATCGAGGAGGTCGTGCTGCACACGGGCCAGCACTACGACCGCGAGCTGTCCCAGGTCTTCTTCGAGGAGCTCGAGCTCGCCGAGCCACGCTACGCCCTCGATCTGCGCACCGCGGACACGGCCGAGATGCAGGCCGCGATCGCGCCCCCGCTACGGGAGGAACGGCCCGACTGGGTGCTCGTCTACGGCGACACCAACTCGACCCTCGCGGGCGCGCTCGCCGCCCTCGACGCAGACGTACCGATCGCGCACGTCGAGGCTGGCCTGCGCAGCGGCGACCTGTCGATGCCGGAAGAGCGCAACCGGATCGAGGTCGACCGCCACGCGGCGCTGCTCTTCTGCCCGGACGAGCGCTCGCGGGAGCAGCTGCTCGCCGAAGGCGTCCCCGGCCGTGCCGAGGTGGTCGGCGACGTGATGGGGGACGCGACCCGGCTGTTTACGCCGATCGCGCAGCGGCACGCGCACGTCGAGACGCCGGACCGCCCCTACGCGGTGCTGACCATTCACCGCGAGGCGAACACGGAACCGGAGCGCCTGCGGTGGTTGATCTCCGAGCTGAACGCGACCGGTTGGACCTTCGTCTTCCCGGTCCATCCGCGGACGCGGAAGGCGCTCGACGAGCACCGGATCCGGACAGCACCCGAGCTGCACGCGATCGACCCGGTGGGCTACCTCGAGATGCTCGCGCTCGTCGCCGGCGCGACCCGTGTCGTCACCGACTCCGGTGGCCTCCAGAAGGAGGCGTACTGGCTCCGCGTTCCGTGCGTGACGCTGCGCCCGTCCACCGAGTGGATCGACACCGTGCTCGCGGGTGCAAACACCCTCGTCGACCCCGCGAAGCCCGAAGGCCTGGGCGTCGCGTTGGCGAACGCCTCGTTTCCCGCCGACGCGCCGGAGCTCTACGGCGACGGCCACGCGGCGGCGGCGATCGCTGAGCGCCTCTATACGCTTGCGCGGTCATGAGCACGGTCGCAATCGTCGGAGCCGGCTACGTCGGCGTCCCGCTCGCACACGTCTTCGCCGACGCGGGGCACAAGGTGCTGCTGATCGACGTCGTCCCGGAGCGCGTCGAGCGGCTGAACAACGGCGACAGCTACATCGAGGACGTGCCGTCCGAGGTGCTGAAGCGCCACGTCGACGACGGACACCTCGAGGCCACGACCGACTACAGCCGGCTGGGTGAGGCGGAGGCGATCCTGATCGCGCTGCCGACGCCGCTCTCCGACCAGCGGGAGCCCGACCTGACGATCCTGCTCGACGCGGCCGAGGCGATCACGCCGCACCTGCAGCGGGGCCAGCTCGTGGTGCTCGAGTCGACGACCTACCCCGGCACGACGCGCGAGCGGATCGCGCCGATCCTCGAGCGAAGCGGGCTGAAGGCCGGCGAGGACTTCCACCTCGGCTTCTCGCCCGAGCGCGTCGACCCGGGCCGCGAGGACTGGACGACGAAGACGACGCCGAAGGTGGTCGGCGGCATGACCGAGGAGTGCACGCGGCGCGCGGTCGAGCTCTATTCGAGCGCCGTCGACGAGGTGATCGAGGTGTCGTCGCCCGAGGCGGCGGAGCTGACGAAGCTGCTCGAGAACATCTTCCGCTCGGTCAACATCGCGCTCGTCAACGAGCTCGCGCAGCTTTGCGACCGGATGGGGCTCGACATCTGGGAGGTCGTCGACGCGGCCGCGACGAAGCCGTTCGGCTTCATGCGCTTCGAGCCGGGCCCCGGCCTCGGCGGCCACTGCCTTCCCGTCGACCCCTTCTACCTCTCGTGGAAGGCGCGCCAGTACGACTTCTACACCGAGTTCATCGAGCTGGCCGGCAAGGTCAACCAGAACATGCCGTACTTCTGCCGCTCCTTGATCTCGCAGGCGCTCAACCACGGCGCGCAGCGATCGCTGAGCGGCTCGCAGGTGCTCGTGCTCGGGGTCGCCTACAAGGCCGACGTCTCCGACACGCGCGAGTCGCCCGCGCTGAAGCTGATCGGGCTCCTGCGGAACGCCGGCGCCAACGTCTCGTACCACGACCCGCACGTGCCCGAGCTGCCGGGCCTCGGGCTCTCGTCCCAGCCGCTCGAGCCAGGCGCCTACGACTGCGTCACGATCGTCACCGCGCACTCGTCGGTCGACTACGAGCGGCTGGTGGACGACGCGAAGCTCGTGGTCGACTTCCGCAACGCCACGGGCCGCAACGGCAGCGGCAACGGCAAGGTCTGGAAGCTGTGACACGGCTCGGACAGGCCGGCCTCGGCGCCTGGGGCAAGAACCTCGCCCGCAACTTCGACGACCTCGCCGACCTGGCGTGGCTCTGCGACGCTGACGAGCACCGCCGGCGCGAGTTCGCCGGCCGCTACCCGAAGGCGAAGGTCACCGGCGACTTCGAGGAGCTGCTCGCCGACCCCGAGCTCGAGGGTGTCGTGATCGCCACGCCGGTCGTGACGCACTACGAGCTCGCCAAGCAGGCGCTCGAGGCTGGGAAGCACGTCTTCGTCGAGAAGCCGCCCGCGATGCGCGCCCGCGAGATGGAGGAGCTCTGCGACCTCGCCGAGCAGCGCGACCTCGTCCTGATGCCGGGCCACCTCCTGCTCTACCACCCGGCGGTGAACATGCTGAAGCGGCTCGTCGACACCGGCGACCTCGGCGACGTGCTCTGCGTCTACTCGAACCGCCAGAACCTCGGCGTCATCCGCACGCACGAGAACGCGCTGCTCTCGCTGGGCGTGCACGACCTGTCGGTGATCCTCTACCTGCTCGAGGAGGAACCGGCCGAGGTCTGGGCGCACGGAAACGCCTTCCTCAACCCAGGCGTGGAGGACATCGTCTTCTGCTACCTGCGCTTCCCCTCGGGCAAGATCGCCCACATGCACCTGTCCTGGCTCGACCCGCACAAGATGCGGAAGATCACCGTCGTCGGCCGCGAGAAGATGGTCGTGTTCGACGACATGGAGCTCGAGCGGAAGGTGACGGTCTACGACAAGGCACCGTGGCACCCGACGGCGACGTGGGGCGAGTGGCAGACGCGGTCGGGCGACATCTTCAGCCCGAAGGTGCCGAACGACGAGCCGCTACGGCTCGAGTGCAAGCACTACCTCGCGCTCGTCGACGGCGACGGCGACCGCCGCAAGCCCGCGCGCGACGGCCTGGTTGTGGTGCAGGCGCTCGAGCAGCTGCAGTCCTCCCTCGTCGCGGCCCCCGCGTGAGCGAGATCGCCGACACCGCGATCGTCTACCCGGGGACGGTCGTCGGCGAGGGTTGCAAGATCCTCGACTATGCCGTGGTCGGGAAGCAGCCGACGCTCTCGCCGCGCTCGACGGCCAGGCGTGAGGAGCTGCCGCCGCTGGTGCTCGGCCCGGGGACGATCGTCTCGACGGGCGCGATCGTGTTCGCCGGGACGACGATCGGCGAGCGCGCGATCGTCGGCGACCAGGCGTGCGTGCGCGAGCGCTGCACCATCGGCGACGACGTCGTCGTCGGGCGCGGCTCGCTGGTCGAGAACGACACCTCCGTCGGCGCGCGCACGCGGATCCAGGCCAACGCCTACGTCACCGCGTACTCGCTGCTCGAGGACGACGTCTTCATCGCGCCGTGCGTGATCACGACGAACGACAACTTCATGGGCCGCACGGAGAAGCGGCTCGAGCTGATGAAGGGCCCGACGATCCGGCGCGGCGCTCGCGTCGGCGGGGGCTCGGTGCTGCTGCCGGGCGTCGAGATCGGCGAGGAGGCGTTCATCGGCGCCGGCGCGGTCGTGCTGCGGGACGTGCCGCCGCGGGCGGTGATGGTCGGCTCGCCGGCGCGGCAGCTCCGCGAGGTGCCCGACGAGGAGCTGCTGGGCTCCGACTAGAAGCTGAGCTTGATGCGGTACGCGCCCCAGTAGGCGCTGCTGTCCGGCGCCAGCTTCACCTGCACGTAGTACCAGCCGGCCTTGACCGCCCGGAAGCGTACGTGCTCGGGGACGCCGGGTCCGTGGATCGACCGCTTGGCCCGAAGGTCGGAGGTAGCCCCTGCCAGCGAGGTGAGGCCACGCTTCCAGAGGATCAGCGACGGGTCGATGCTGCTGCCGGCGCGGACGACGACCGACAGGCGCTGGCCCCGGTCGAGATGCACCTTGTAGACGTCGTTCGGGTCGTCGAAGGCGTCGAGCGTCGCCGTGAACGCGCGCGGCGTGGCGATGATCGCGGCCTCGTCGCCGGCGTCGTCGTTCGGCTCGAGCCGGTCCGGCGTCGGCAGCGACACCAAGGAGTTGATCGCCGCGTCGACGTTGAGCCGGCCGAAGCCGCTGAGCGGGTCCGGGCCGCCGGTGCAGTCGGTGCAACCGTTTGCCGGCGTCGCGTCGTCGGCGGTGCGCTTCAGGATCCGGCTCGCCTGGTCGGGCCGCAGCGACGGCACCTCGCCGAAGAGCAGCGCGGCCGCCGCGGCCACCTGCGGCGACGCGAACGACGTGCCGTCGGCGTGCCGGAAGTCGGTCGTGCCGCAACTCGAATACCCCTGGTCGGTGCAGCCGGTGAATTTCGCCGTGAGAGCTCTCGGGAACAGCGAGAAGATGCTCATGCCCGGTGCCGCGAGGTCGACGTACTGCTTGTCGCGGTTCGAGAACGCCGGCACGTTGCCGGAGCGCCCGTAGGCGGCGACGCCCAGCACGTGCGGGAAGGCCGCCGGGTAGCTCGCGTACGGCCAAGGCTGGGTCGGCGCGTCCTCGCCGTTGCCGGCGGCCGCGACGACCAGCACGCCACGGCGGACCGCGAACTCGATCGCCTGCTTCTCGACCGGCGAGTAGCCGTCGACCGTCGCGTCGCCGGGATCGCGCGTGCTGCCGATGCTGAGGTTGATCACGCGCGCGCCCATCCGGACCGACCAGCGGATCGCGCGTGCCTCGGCCTTCGGCGGGATCGAGCCGTCGTCGCGGACGACCTTTGCGATCAGCAGCCGCGCGGGCGGCGCGAGCCCGGCGATGCCGGCGCCGTTGTCGGCGATCGCCGCGATCTCGCCCGCCACGAACGTGCCGTGCCCGAACGAATCGGTCGGCGAGCCGCCGACGAAGCTCTTAGCGGCGACGATGCGGTTCTTCAGCTCGGGATGCCCGGCGTCGACGCCGGAGTCGATCACCGCGACCCGGACGGTCGGGAGCTGCTTGGCCGTGTCGAAGGTGTCGAGGGCGTGGTCACGCCCGACGTACCACTGGCGCGAGAGGAACGGGTCGTTCGGCTGCTGGGCGCTGCCTGCCACCGCCGCCGGCACCGCGACGGCTGCCGCGAGCCCGGCGACGATCAGCGTGCGTCTCACGCCGGCACCACGGTCAGCACCGGCGAGAGGCCGGGGGCGAAGCCGTTGCCGGGCGCGATCCGGGCGCGGTACGTCCCAGGGACCAGATTCACCGCCGCCTGGAAGGTGCCGTCGGCCGCCGGCGTCGCCTGCGCGATCGTCGTCCAGGTGCCGTTCGCCCCCGACCGCTGGATCTGCACCGGCACGCCGGAGAAGAACGGCTTGACAACGCCCGAGACCGACGTCCGGTCGGTCGACGCGCTCAGGCGCACCGACGGCGCGACCGAGAGCCGCACGACCGCGCTGCGGACGATCCCCGACGAGATCCGGTAGTCGGTCGTCACCTTCGGCGAGACCGTCGCCGTCACCTTGCCGCCCCGCGACGTGAGCACGGCGAGAGGCTTCCACTGCCCGCCGTACGGCCGTGCGTCGAGCGTCACGCGTGGCATGCCGCGGGCCACGCCGGCCAGGTGCGCCGACGTGCCGTACTCCAGCGGCGCCGTCGGCGGCGTCAGCGTCATCGCGCCGATCGTGAACCAGGTCGAGCGCAGGCCCATCGCCGCACGCGCGGCCGAGCCGCTGATCGTCTTCGTGCCCTTCGTCCCGACGAGCGTCAGCGTCCTGACGCGCCCGTCCGACCCCGACGCCGCACGGACGTCGAGCAGCGCCCCGCGCGCGCCGAGCTTCTTGCCGAGCTGCGCGGCGCCGAACTGCATCGGCCCCCAGTTGTGGTACGGCGAGAGCGTGTCGTAGGGGTCCGGCACCGAGACGAGGTACGGCAGCGGCTTGGTGCTCGTCCAGACGTCCTGGACGTTCGCCGTGCGGCCGCCCGAGCTGGAGGAGAAGAACGTCTCCGCCACCTCGCCGTCGTACAGCACGACCTTCCCGGCGGTCGCGTTGACGGCGTCGCGGGCGGGCTGCGACTCGGCGGGAATCCCGAGGTACATCTGGCTGCGGGTGTCGGGATAGAGGTCGAAGTCGCCGCCGGTCTGGAGGTGCGAGAGCGCGTACGAGCGAGCGACGACGGCCTGCGCCTCGAGCGCCTGGGCGGGCCAGCGGTCGGGCATCTCGCTCGGGACGACGCCGTAGAGGTACGCCTCGAGCCCGACCACGTTCACGACGCGGACGCGCTTCCCTCCGGTGACGCGGAACGTCCCGCGGTAGGCGCGGCCGCCGAGCGTGAGCGGCTGGGCGCCGGGCGAGAAGACGAGGGGGCTCGGCAGCGCCTTCGTGCTGGCGGCGAGCTTCAGCTTCAGCCCGGGCCCGAGCTTCTGCTGGCCGGCGGGGAGCTTGTGCGACTTGCCGGAGGCGTCGACGACCGAGAACGGCGCCTTCGAGGAGATCACGACGCTCTTCGCGGCCGGCGAGAGCAGCACCCGAACCCGCTTCAGCGGCGCGTCGCCGAGCTCGGTGCCGGGGTAGTAGTGGGCGACGATCTGGTCGTACGTCCAGCCGTGCAGCGCGTAGCCGTAGGCGCCGTACTGCGCCATCCCGACGCCGTGCCCCCACCCGTGGCCCGAGACGAAGAAGGCGCCGCCCACCGGCTTGGCGGCTGGCGTCGCCACGGGCCCTGCGAGTCCGAGAGCGGCGAGAAAGGTTGCTGCGAATGTGCTGACCATCGCGTGTAGGCCGGTGCGCGGCGCGAAAGGTCCTGGCTGGAGCGCCGCAGCCGGACTCTGAGGGTAGCGCACGGACCAGCATTTTTCGGCAGAACTAGCGGAATCTTCACCGTTTCCCACCACGCGACCAAGGGGAAAGGGATTCTTCGATGGCTGTCGAGACGGAGGTCCTGCCGCCTCGCTACCGGTCCCCGCGGCGGATCGGGCGCGGCGCGATGGGCGACATCTACCTCGCGACGGACGACCTGCTCGGTCGCGAGGTCGCGGTGAAGGTGCTCGCCGAGCGGTACGCCACCGACGAGGGGATCCGGCAGCGCTTCAAGCGTGAGGCGCTCGCGGCCGCACGCCTCTCGGGCGAGCCCGGTGCGATCACGATCTTCGACGTCGGCGACTGGGACGGGCGCCCGTTCATCGTGATGGAGTACCTTGGCGGCGGCTCGCTCGAAGACCGCCTCCGCCGCGACGGCGCCCAGCCCCCGGGCCGCGTGCTCGCGTGGCTCGACGGGGCGGCCGCCGCGCTCGACGCGGCGCACCGGCACGGGGTCGTCCACCGCGACGTCAAGCCCGCCAACCTGCTCCTGGACGACCGCGGCGCGGTGCGCGTGGCGGACTTCGGGATCGCGAGCGCGGCCGGGATGGACTCGATGACGTTGACGGGAACCGTGCTCGGGACGGCGGGCTACCTGTCGCCGGAGCAGGCCGAGGGAAAGCGTGCCGGGCCCGCGAGCGACGTCTACTCCCTCGCCGTCGTCGCGTACGAGCTGCTCAGCGGCGAGCGACCGTTCGAGCGCGACTCGCAGACGGCCGAGGCCGCTGCGCACGTGAACGCGCCCGTGCCGTCGATCGCCGAGCGGTGCAAGAACCTGCCCCACGAGGTCGACCCCGTCTTCCGGCGCGCGCTCGCGAAGAACCCGACCGCCCGCTACCGCTCCGCCCACGAGTTCGTCAGCGAGCTGCGCGACGCGATGCGCCGGTCCGCGGGGACGACCGTGGCGTTCGCCCCGCCGCCGCCCGCGCGGCCGCCCGCACAGCGCTCGGGCGGGCGGCGCTTCCTCCTGCCGATCGTGCTCCTGCTCGCCGCGGGTATCGCCGGGGCGATCGCGGCCGCAGTCCTGACGAGCGGCGGCTCGAGCCAGACCGTAGTCACGCGCACCGTCGCCGGCCCCGGCGGCACGACGACGATTCACCAGACCGTGACGCACGCCACGACCGCAACGGCGGCCGCGCCACCGCCGCCGGCGCCCCAGCCACCGCCACCGGCGATCTCCGGGAACGGCCACACGCTGAACGATCAGGGCTACGCGCGGATCCAGAGCGGCGACTACGCAGGCGCGGTCCCGCTCCTGCAGCAGGCGGTTCAGCAACTCCAGGGCGTCGGCCCGGCCGACCCGTACGAGGGCTACGCCAACTACAACCTCGGCTACGCCCTCTACCGCCTCGGGCGCTGCAGCGAGGCGATTCCGTACCTGAAGCGGGCGGAGCACCTCGAGCCGGACCGCACCGAACCCCGGTCGATCCGCCAGCGCGCCCAGCACTGCTAGCGGCCTAGACTCCGCGCGATGCGAATCCTCGTCACCGGCGCGGCCGGCTTCATCGGCTCGAACTTCGTCCGCTACTGGCTGGAGCGGCACCCCGACGACCACGTCGTGGCGTACGACCTGCTCACCTACGCCGGCAACCGCGAGAGCCTCGCCGACGTCGACGAGCGGATCGTCTTCGTCGAAGGCGACATCGCCGACCCCGAGCTCGCCGAGCGCACGCTCGCCGACGAGGAGGTCGAGACCGTCGTCAACTTCGCCGCCGAGTCGCACAACTCGCTCGCCGTCGTCGACCCGGGCCGGTTCTTCCGGACGAACGTGATCGGCACGCAGACGTTCCTCGAGGCCGCGCGCCGCACCGGCGTGACGCGCTTCCACCACGTCTCGACCTGCGAGGTCTACGGCGACCTGCCGCTCGACTCCGACGACGTGTTCACCGAGGAGACGCCGTACCGCCCGCGGACGCCGTACAACGCCTCCAAGGCCGGCGCCGACCACGCGGTGCGCGCCTACTTCGAGACGTACGAGCTGCCCGTGACGATCACGAACTGCTCGAACAACTACGGGCCGTACCAGTTCCCGGAGAAGGTGATCCCGCTCTTCGCGACCAACGCGCTCGACGACAAGCCGCTGCCGCTCTACGCGTCGACGGCGAACAAGCGCGAGTGGCTGCACGTCCTCGACCACTGCCGCGCGATCGAGCTCGTGCTCGAGCGAGGCGAGCCGGGCGAGACGTACAACGTCGGTTCCGGCGTCGAGAAGTCGATCGCCGAGATCGCCGACGCCGTGCTCGAGCACACCGGCAAGCCCGAGTCGCTGAAGACGATCGTCCCCGACCGGCCGGGCCACGACCGCCGGTACCTGCTCGACTCGACGAAGATCCGGCGCGAGCTCGGCTGGCGCGACGAGATCGGCTGGGACGACGGCATCGCGGAGGCCGTCCGCTGGTACGCGGACAACCGCGACTGGTGGGAGCCGCTCCGCGACCGCGCGCCGGTGGACGAAGCGGCCTGGCGCTAGAAGCGCGGGGGAACCCCCTGGTTGGCTCGTCGTGCCTCCGCCCGGCGAAGCCCGGCTCCGGTCGCCACTCTCAAACTCTTCGGAGAAACGCCCTTTACACGAGGCGCTCGAGACAGGCGCGCAGGCCCTCGCGCCAGTGCGGCAGACGCGGTGCGCCGTCGCGCTCGCTTCTGAGCACCGAGTACGCGGGCCGCGGCGCCGGGCGGCCGAGCTGCTCGGTCGTGATCTCGCGCACGCGGGTCGAGAGGCCAACTTCATCGAAGATCGCCCGGGCGAAGTCGGCCCATGTGCACTCGCCGTCGGCCGCCACGTGCCAGATCCCCTGCGGCAGCTCGAGCAGCTCCCGCGTCGCCTCGGCGAGGTGGCCGACGTAGGTCGGACAGCCGCGCTGGTCGGCGACGACGCTCACCTCGTCCTGCTCCGCGCCGAGCCGCAGCATCGTGCGGACGAAGTTCGTGCCCGTCGGGCCGAAGAGCCACGAGCTGCGGACGATCCAGCCGTCGCGTACCTCGTGCTCGCCCTCGAGCTTCGTGCGCCCGTAGACCGAGACGGGGCGTGGCTCGTCCGACTCGACGTACGGCTCGCGCTCCGTCCCGTCGAAGACGTAGTCGCTCGAGAAGTAGACGACCGGCGCGCCGAGCGCGGCGACGTTGCGCGTTCCCTCGACGTTCACGAGCTCGGCTCCGGCGGGATCGCTCTCTGCCCCGTCCACGTTCGTCCACGCGGCCGCGTGCAGCACGAGCTCGACGTCCGCCGAGAACGGCCGGGTGACGTCGAGCCCGGCGCGCGTCCGGGCGTCCGCCTCGGGAAACGCCTCGTGCAGCGCGACGCCGAGCTGCCCGCCGGCGCCCGTTATCAGGAGACGGCGTCCCGCTCCGACAGGATCGGCGATCGGGTGCTCCAGAGGTCGGCGACGCGCGCGTCGTTCCACGGCACGCCGTGCTCGTCGGGGTCGGCCGCGTCGTACTCCTCGGTCACGTGGTAGAGGAAGAGGCAGTCGGTCAGCGCTTCGAAGCCGTGCGCATGGTGGCCCGGGATGAACACGGCGACCGGATTGTCGTCGCCGATGTCCTCCGTGAACGTCTCGCCGCTCGCGCGGTCGAGCACGACGACGCGCACCATGCCCTGCAGGCAGGCGAACAGGTCGCACTGTCCGCGCTCGTGGTAGTGCAACCCGCGCACGACGCCCTTGCGCGAGAACGAGAGGTTGGACTGGCGCACCGGCCGCGGCAACTTCGACGCTCGCATCAGCTCCATGAACCAGCCGCGCTCGTCCTCGAACCGCCGCAGCGGGATGACCTCGACGCCCTCGATCACTTGTTGGCGCCGTTGCCGCGGACGAAGTCGTTCACCTGGTAGTAGGCGTCGATCGACTCCCCCGCGTCGCCCCAGAAGCCGTCGAGCACGTCGTACTCCATCTCGCCGCGGGCGACGTACCAGTTGTTCACGTCGGTGATCTCGAGCTCGCCACGTCCGGACGGCTCGAGCGTCGGCAGGACGTCCCACACCTGCTCGTCGTAGAAGTAGATGCCGGTGACGGCGTAGTCGCTCGGCGGGTCGCTCGGCTTCTCGACGATGTTCGTGACGCGGCCGTCCTCGAGCGCCGGCACGCCGAGATGCTGCAGGTGCTCGGGCTCGTCGATCTTCGCGAGCAGGATCCGCGCGCCGTGCTCCTGGGCCGAGAAGTTCTCGACCGGCGGCCTCAGCGACTGCTCGACGACGTTGTCGGCGAGCATCACGCAGATCGGGCCGCCGCGGCCGAACCGCTCCGCCAGCCCAAGCGCCTCGGCGATGCCGCCCGGCTTGTCCTGGTACGCGTAGAAGAGCCGCTCGACGCCGTGCTCGTGGCCGTTCCCGAGCAGGCGGAAGAACTCGCCGGCGTGGGTTCCACCCGTTACCAGCATCAGGTCGGTGATGCCGGCCTTGACGAGCGCCTCGATCGCCCAGCTGATCATCGGCCGGTCGTAGATCGGCAGCAGGTGCTTGTTCGTGATCTGCGTGAGCGGATGCAGCCGCGAGCCGGTTCCGCCGGCGAGAATCACGCCCTTCAACCCCGTGGCCACGGGTCGGGATGCTACGAGGTCGGCGCCTCGAGCGAGGACGGAGGCACGCGCACGACCCGCGCCACCCGCGTCGGCAACCACCAGTTCCAGCGCCCGAAGAGGGCCATCAGCGACGGCACGAGCAGAACGCGCACGATCGTCGCGTCGACGAGGATCGCTACCGCAAGGCCGAGGCCGAACTCCTGCAGGCCGACGATGCGGCCGGCGACGAAGCCCGAGAACGCCGCGACCATGATGATCGCCGCCGCGCTGATGATCCGGCCGGTGCGCTCGAGCCCGAGCCCGACCGCGCGCACGTTGTCGTGCGTCTCGTCCCACGCCTCGCGCATGCGCGAAACCAGGAATACCTCGTAGTCCATCGAGAGGCCGAAGAGCATCGCGAACAGGAAGATCGGGATCCACGCTTCGATCTGCGGGAACTGGTAGAGGCCGAGCGCGCTCTGGCCGACACCCCACTTGAACACGACGACGAGCAGCCCGTACGCCGCGGCCACCGAGAGCAGGTTCAGGATCACCGCCTTCAGCGGCAGGAGCAGCGAGCGGAAGGCGCGCAGCAGGAGCAGGTACGTCAGCACGAGCACGCCCAGTACGAGCCATGGGAAGACGGCGTACGAGCGCTGGATGAAGTCGACGCCCTGCGGCGGGCCGCCGCCCGCGAGCACGTCCACTCCCTCGGGCCAGCCGGCGGCCGGGACCAGTGTGCTCCGCAGCCGATGGACGAACTGCTGCGCCGGCGCCTCGCCGTACTCGTGGTTCCCGGCGACGACGATCTGCGCGTAGCGGCCGCTCCGGTCGACGAGCGGCGGCCGCGGCACGTAGCGGGCGTAGACGACCTCGGGATCCTGGCGCAGGCTCGTGACCAGCCTCCCGATCGAGCGCTCGACCGCGGGCGAAGCCGTGCCGCCGGGCCGGCCGGTGTCGACGATGATCTGCGTCGGCGAAAGGGCGCCTGCGCCCACGGCCTTCCGCAGCACGTCGAAGCCGCGCACGGCCTGCGGCGACTGCGGGATGCCCTGCGCCGACCCCGGCGTCAGGTGCAGCGCGAAGACCGGCGCCCCGGCCGCGAGCAGCAGCGCGGCGCCGCCGGCGAGGAACGCGATCGGGCGCCTCATGATCGACGCCGACAGCCGCTCCCAGAAGCCGCGCCTCGCTCCGGCCTCGCCGAGCCGCCAGAGCCGCACGCGCTTCGTGCCCCTGCGCCCGTAGATCGAGAGCAGGGCCGGCTGCAGCGTGACGGCGCCGGCGATCGAGACCAGCGGGATGAGGAAGCCGCCGACGCCCATCGAGCGCATGAACGGCGATGGCATGAAGAGCAGCAGGGCCAGCCCGATCGCGACGGTCGCACCCGAGAAGACCACCGCCCGGCCCGCCGTCGCCATCGTGCGCACGACCGCCTCCTCCGTCGACCCGTTGCGGGCGAGCTCCTCGCGGAAGCGGTAGACGATCAGCAGCGAGTAGTCGATCGCGATCCCGAGCCCGATCAGCTCGACGAGGTTGGTCACGTAGGTGGCCATCGTCAGGTGGCGAGCGAACAGGAAGACGAGGCCGAGCGTCCCTTCGATCGTGCACGCGGCGAAGAGGAGCGGGATCGTCACCGCCCACGAGACCCCGAACACGACCAGCAGCACCAGCAGCGCGATCGGGATCGCGATCGCGAACTCGCCCTTGCGCAGGTCCTGGTTGAAGATCGGGTCGAGGTCGTGCTGGATCGCGGCCTGGCCGGTGACGTACGAGCGGATGCCGCCGACGTGCGGTAACCGCGCGAGGAGGTCGCCCGTGTAGGCCTTGGCCTTGGCGAGGTCGAGCGTGGAGACGATGTCCCCGTAGAGCACGTGGTCACCGCCGGGGACGAGCGGCAGCGCCTTCCCGGTCGGGACGACTCGTGCGGCCGCGGCCATGCGCTGTTGGAGCCGCGCGCGCACCGCCGGATCCCGCGAGTCCGGCACTCGGAAGACAACCGTGAAGGCGCCGTCGCTGCGATCGCCGAAGTGCTCCTTGAGGATCGTGCGGGCGCGCTCGGAGTCGGTGCCGGGCATCGTGAAGTCGTTCGAGAGCAGCGCGGAGAGGCGCGTGGCCGACCAGCCACCGGCGAGCAGCACCACGAGCCAGGCCGCGACGACGGCCCAGCGGCAGCGAATCATCAGTCGTGTCCAGCGCTCCAAGGCGGCGTTCCAAACGTAGCGACGCGGGCACGAGTACCGTTTCACCGGAGATGAAACGGCGGACTGACATCGATCGACTGCACGACGAGATCCAGGAGCTGATCGACGACCTCTGGCACCTGCCGCGCTTCGCCGGCGGGCGCCGTGGCTTCCGGCCGCAGGTCGACTGCATCCGCAGCGAGGACCCGGCGGAGCTGCGGATCGTCGTCGAGCTCCCGGGCGTCGACCCGAAGTCGATCCAGATCGTCGCCGCCGACCGCGTGCTGCTCGTCGCGGGCGAGCGCCGGCGCCCGGAGCCGGGCGGCCGCTACCAGCAGCTCGAGATCGAGTACGGGCCGTTCCAGCGGCGGATCCAGCTCGACGAGCCCGTCGACCCGGCGGCCGCGACCGCGCGCTACGAGAACGGGATGCTGACGGTGGTGCTGCCGATCGCGCCCCAGGCGCCCCAGACCGAGCGCGTCTCGATCGTGATCCGGGGCCGCTCGTGAGCGACCTCGACTTCGACGCGAGCCTCGAGCAGGGCGAGGTCGAGATCCCGTCGACGCTGCCGGTGCTCCCGCTCAAGGAGACCGTCATCTTCCCGCAGTCCGTCTCGCCCCTCGCGATCGGGCAGGAGCGCTCGATCAAGCTCGTGGACGACGTGCTCGAGGGTGAGCGGATGCTCGCGCTCGTCACCGTGAGGAACGACGAAGCAGACCCGCCCGGCTGGGACGACCTCTACGAGGTGGGCACGGCGGCGGTCGTCCACAAGATGATCCGCGTCCCCGACGGGACGCTGAGGATCCTGGTCCAGGGTGTCGGCCGCATCCGGCTCACCGGGCGCGTACAGGACGACCCGTACCTCGCCGGCGAGTTCGAGGAGATGCTGGACGAGGTCGAGGAGACGCCGGAGCTCGAGGCGCTGACCCGCAGCGTGCAGACCGAGTTCGGACGGCTGATCTCGCTCGTGCCCTACCTCCCGTCCGAGCTCGAGCTCGCGGCCGCAAACGTCGACGACCCGAGCGCGCTGTCGCACCTCGTCGCCTCGACGTTGCGCCTGAAGACCGAGGAGAAGCAGTCGCTGCTCGAGCAGCGCGACGTCTCGGCCCGGCTGCGCGACGTGCTGCGCATCCTCAAGCGGGAGCTGGAGGTGGTCGAGCTCGGCACCAAGATCCAGTCGCAGGTCCAGTCCGAGCTCGAGAAGGGCCAGCGCGAGTACTTCCTCCGCCAGCAGCTGAAGGCGATCCAGGAGGAGCTGGGCGAGGGCGACGCCGAGCAGGCCGAGCTGAACGAGCTGCGCGAGCGCATCGCCGAGAAGCACCTCCCCGAGGACGCCGAGAAGGCGGTCGAGCGCGAGCTCTCGCGTCTCGAGAAGCTCCCCGCAGCCTCGGCCGAGTACGGGGTGATTCGCACGTACGTCGACTGGATCCTGTCGCTGCCCTGGACGGAGACGACCGAGGACAACCTCGACCTCGACCGCGCGCGCGAGATCCTCGATGAGGATCACTACGACCTCGAAAAGGTCAAGGAGCGGATCCTCGAGTACCTCGCCGTCTCGAAGCTGAAGAACGACCTCTCCGGGCCGATCCTGTGCTTCGTCGGCCCGCCCGGCGTCGGCAAGACGTCGCTCGGCCAGTCGATCGCGCGCACCGTCGACCGCAAGTTCGCGCGGCTCTCGGTCGGCGGCGTCCGCGACGAGGCCGAGATCCGCGGCCATCGCCGCACGTACATCGGCGCGATGCCCGGGACGATCATCCGCTCGTTGCGCGACGCCGAGACGAAGAACCCGGTCGTGCTCATCGACGAGATTGACAAGATGGGCGCCGATTTCCGCGGCGACCCCGCGAGCGCGATGCTCGAGGTGCTCGACCCGGAGCAGAACTCGCACTTCCGCGACCACTACCTCGACCTGCCGTTCGACCTCTCGAAGGTGCTCTTCATCTGCACCGCCAACCAGCTCGAGACGATTCCCGGCCCGCTGCTCGACCGGATGGACGTGATCCAGCTCACTGGCTACACGGAGGACGAGAAGCTCGGGATCGCGCGCACGTACCTCGTGCCGAAACAGCTCGAGGCGCACGGCCTCAGCGCCGAGCAGACGTCGATCAGCGAGAACACCCTGCGCCTCGTGATCCGCGAGTACACGCGCGAGGCGGGCGTGCGCAACCTGGAGCGGCGGATCGCCGACCTGCTGCGCAAGGCCGCGCGCGAGATCGCCGAAGGCCGCGCGGAGAAGATCGCGGTCGACACGCGCAAGGCCCGCAGCTGGCTCGGGCCCGGCCGCTTCCCGGCCGATCCGCGGAAACGAACGGCTGACCCCGGCGTGGCGACGGGGCTCGCCTACACGCCGGTCGGCGGTGACGTGCTCTTCATCGAGGCGACCGCGTACCCGGGCAAGGGGGACCTGACGATCACGGGCCAGCTCGGCGACGTGATGCGCGAGTCGGCGCAGGCGGCGCTCTCGTGGGTGCGCTCGCACGCGCCGGAACTCGAGCTGGAGGAGAACTGGTTCACCGAGCACGACGTCCACATCCACGTGCCGGCGGGTGCCGTGCCGAAGGACGGCCCGTCCGCTGGGATCACGATCGCGACGGCGATCGCGTCGCTCGTGCGAAACGAGCCGGTCGCCGAGGACGTCGGCATGACGGGCGAGATCACGCTCACGGGCCAGGTGCTGCCGATCGGCGGCATCCGCGAGAAGGTGCTCGCCGCCCAGCGGTACGGCCTGAAGCGGATCGTGCTCCCGCGCGAGAACGAGCCCGGCCTCGCCGAGCTGCCGGCCGAGACGCGCAAGGAGCTCGAGTTCATCCCGGTCGACACGATCGAAGACGTCTTCGCGGTCGCCTTCTCCTCGCCGGCCCGCTCACGGCCACGCGCCGCGCCCGCGTCGGAGCGGCAGGCCGCCGCTTCTGGTTAACACACGGCGCGGGCAGGGTAGAGTCTCCCCGCTTACAAGCAAAGCCGAAAGGACGCCACGCACATGAAGGCGAAGGACAGGTTCGAAGACGCGAAGCCCTACGTGAAGCGCGCGATCCAGGACGAGGAGCTGCGGGAATCCCTGCGCAGCGCCTTCGGGACCGCCCGCGACGTCTACGAAGAGCTGCTCGGCAACCGCGGCGTGACCGGCATCGCCTCCAAGGTCGCCACCGACGAGGAGATCCAGGAACAGCTCCGCTCGGCGATCGAAGACCTGCGCAGCGCGGCGAACCGGATCCAGGGGGCCGACACGCACAAGGGCCGCAACAGCGGCCTGCTGCTCGTCGGCATCGCGCTCGGGATTCTCTTCAACCCGATCACCGGACCCGACACGCGCCGCTGGCTGAAGGACACGGTCTTCGGCGCCGACGACGAGTTCGGCTACGGCGCCGGGTCGTCCGGAAACTCGAACTGAGGGTTACGGCCGCGGCGCCTTCGGGCGCAGGCCGAGCGTCCGCATGACCTGACCCTCGCCGCCGGCCTGGCGGCTCATCGCGCGGCGTAGCGACGCCGGATCGAGGCCGCTGGCCTCGGAGATGTCCGAGACCTGCAGCAGGATTGCCGCCGGCTTCGGCGCCGGGTCGGCGATGCCGGTCTGCGCGAGGTAGGAGGCGACATTCGAGAACCGGACGTCCTGGAGGTGCTGCCAGGCGTTGAGGTACGGCGTCGGGTCGACGGCGCCGTCGTAGCCCATGAACAGCAGCGAGCTCGGGTGCACCTCGAAGTGGAGGTGCGTCGGGGTGCCCTGCGCGTCGCCCGTGTTGCCGACGAAGCCGAGCATCTCGCCGGCGCGCACGTGGAGCCCGTTCTTGGCGAGCGGCGTGAACGCCGAGAGGTGGGCGTAATAGAACTCGTTCCCCGCGTCGTCGCGCAGCCAGAGCCGGTTGCCGCCGACGTCGTTCCAGCCGACCGAGAAGACGATGCCGTCCGCGACGGCGAGGATCGGCGCGCCGAGCGGCGCGAAGATGTCGTCGCCGTGGTGCCAGTTGCCCGAGACGTCGCCGCGGAACGCGCCGTAGCTGTCGCCGAACTGCGACGGCCCGTAGACCGGGAAGACGTAGCCGCCGGCCGTCAGCTTCGGCTGCAGGCCGATCGGCGGATGGAGGAGCGGCGACGAGGTCGAGGGCTTGTGGTTCTTCGGCTCGGGCGCGACCGGCGTCTTCTTCGACGGTTTCTTGACCGTCTGCTTGGGCGGCGCGCCGGGCGGGACGACGGGCTTCGGCTTCGCCGCCGCGGGTGCGCTCGCCTGGACGCTCGCCTCCGCGTAGCCGATCTGGATCTCGGAGCCGGCCGGCACGCCGTCGTGGGCCGCGGTGACGTGGATCGCGAGAGCGCTGACGAACCCGTGGAAGCCTTGCGCCCCGCCCGCGCCCAGGCTCGAGTCGGTGCCCTCCTCGAGCGTGGTCAGGTAGCCCCAGTCGGCGAGCGGGACGCGAATGTTCGGCGCGGGCGCCGTGTCGGCGCCGAGCACGGTCAGTCCCGTCACGGAGGCGCCGGAGAAGTTGCCACTCGCGCTGCGGCCGCGGGTCGAGCCGTGCGCGGAGCCCGTGACCGTCGTCGCCGTGATCTCGCCCTTGAAGACGCTGATCGTCCCGACCTGTGTCGTCGAGGTCGCCGTCGCCGTCGCGCCGGAGGTGGTCCCGGCGGAGGCGCTGATCGAGCCGGTCGTGACCACCGAGCCGTCCGCCGGGTACGAGAAGCTGGAGCCGAAGGCCGCGTGGTCGGGCGGCGACGAGATCGAGCCGGCGCTTGCGCCGGCCTGGCCCGGGATCACGACCCGGACCGCGACGGCGCGCGCAGTTCCGCCTGCGGTAGCGCTTGCGCTCCCGGCGCCACCCGCCCCCGAGACCAGGACGAGGAGACCCGACAGCGCGACGAGCATCGTGAGCCGCTTCCCCACCGTCCACCCATTATCGGCAAAGACGGCGGCGAGTGGAGGGTTCGACTAGGTGTCGGCGGCCAGGCGGCGCTTGGCGAAGTCGGAGAAGCGGGCGCGCTCCTCGTCGTTCGGGCCGAGCGGGTCGCCCGGCGGCTCGTCGGCGGCGACCTCCCTCGCGACGGCCAGCACCTCGGCCACGATCGCGTCGTGGTGCTTGGGATCGGTGGCGAGCTGCTCGGCCCACGTCTCATCGCCGCTCTCCTCGACGTCGTTGTCGACGAGCAGCCGGCCGAGCAGGATGCCGACGCGGATGTAGGCAAACGTGCGGAAGGCCAGCAGCTGCTGCGGCGAGGTCACCAAGCGGCCGATCTCCGGGTGCTTCTCCTGCACCTGGTCGACGATCGAGCCGATCGGCTCGTCGACCAGCGGGATCCAGAGCTCGTCGTCCGCGGACACGTCAGGAAGCATAGGACGGCCTTCGCAGCGTCCGCCAGGCGAGCTGGGCGGCGACGGCGAGCATGAGCACGCCGAACAGCCTGCGGAGGACGTGCTCGGGTAAAGCCTCTGCGATCTGGACGCCTCCCTCGACGCCGGCGACCGCGGCGAGGCCGACCACGAGCGCGGCGCGCCAGCGGACGTTTCCGTAGCGGCGCTGCCGCCACGCGCCCGCGATCGAGGTCGGCAGGATCGCCAGCAGCGACGTCGCCTCGGCGTGGAGCTGCGTCAGGCCGAGCACGAGCGTCAGCGTCGGCACGAACAGGATCCCGCCGCCGACGCCGAAGAGCCCCGCGAGCACGCCGGCGAACAGGCCGATCAACCCCGCTGCCACCAGCGCCCACATCAGACGAGCAGGTAGATCGCGACGGCCGCGAGCAGGACGGCGAAGGCCAGGGTAAGCGTGCGGGTGGCGAGACGCTGCTGCAGCGACGCCCCCGCGACCGCGCCGACCGCCGCGGGCAGGCCGACGACCGCGGCCGCGCCGACCTTCAGCTCGCCGTGGAAGGCGTAGCTGATGGCCCCGACGAATGCGATCAGGCCGATGGCGGCGAGCGAGGTCGCCATTGCCGGCCGTTCCTCAAAGTGCGCGAGCAGGATCAGCAGCGGGACGGCGACGATCCCGCCGCCCACGCCGAAGAGGGCGCTGAAGAGGCCCGCGAGCAGGCCGATGAGGATGAGACGCGGCACCGCCGTATTCTGCGCGGTGTGGACGATCGGCTGGCGCTGCTGCGGTCGGAGCCCGGCCGGGCGGCGGTCCTGCTCGACGTCGACGGGACGCTGGCGCCGATCGTCGCACGGCCCGAGCTCGCCGCCGTGCCGGAGGACGCGCGCGCCGAGGTGCGGCGGCTCGCCGGCCGCTACGCGCTCGTCGCCTGCGTGAGCGGTCGTACGTCCGAGGACGCCGCGCGCCTTGTCGGCGTGGACGGCGTCGTGTATGTCGGCGTGCACGGGCTCGAGCTCGCACCGGAGGCGGCGCGCTGGCGCGAGGCGCTGCGGCCGTTCGCAGCCGAGGACTGGCCGTGGCTCGAGGACAAGGGCCTGACGGTGGCGCTGCACTGGCGCGAGGCTCCCGACTCCGAGGCAGCGGAGCAGCATCTGCGCCTGGTCGCGTCGCGCGCCGAGGAGTCAGGGCTCGAGGCCCGGTGGGGGCGCAAGGTGCTGGAGCTGCGGCCGCCGGTCGCGGCCGACAAGGGCACGGCGGTGCGGTTCCTGCTCGAGGAGCGCGGGCTCCGGCGCGGCCTCTACGCCGGCGACGACACGACCGACCTCGACGCGTTCCGCGGCCTGGACGGCCTCGAGGTCGGCGTCCGGGTTGCGGTCGCCTCGCCGGAGTCGCCGCCCGCGCTGCGTGACGCCGCCCACCTGGTCGTCGCGTCGCCCGCAGAGCTGGTCGAGCTGCTGCGCGATCTCTAGGAGAACGCCAGCAGCGCGACGCCGAACACGACCACGGCCGCGCCGACGAGGCGAGTCGTGCTCACACGCTCGTCGAGGAAGACGGCGGCAGCGGCGGTCGCGATCACGACGCTCGTCTCGCGCACCGCGGCGACGGCCGGCGCGCTGGCGATCCGCAGCGCGAGCAGCACGAGCAGGTACGCCGACGCCGAGGCTGCACCGATGACCACAGTCGCGGGGTCGAGCGCCGCGCGCACCCGCGTCCGACCGACGAAGAGGGCGTAGACGATCGCCGGCGCCAGCATCACGAGCAACAGGTACGGCCCCGCCGCCGCGTGCCGGATGCCGTAGCGGTCGACGACGGTGTAGCCGGCGATCGCGGCCGCGATCGTGACGCCGAAGGCGAGGCCGCCGCCCCTGCCGCGCGCGCCGCGAACGAGCAGCACGCCGACTGCGACCACGATCACTCCGGCGATCCCCAGCGCCGTCGGCACCGCGCCTCCGGCCGCCACGACGTAGAGCAGCGCCAGCACCGGCGCCAGCCCGCGCGCGACCGGGTAGACGAGGCTCAGCTCGTAGCGCCGGTACGCGGTCGCCAGCAACGCCACGTACGCGAGCTCGAGCGCGGCCGACGCGAGGATGAACGGCAGCGCGGACGCCTCGACGCGCCAGGTCAGCGCCGCCGGGAGGACGAGCACGAGCACGAGCACGAGCAGCGCGACGGCGGTCGCACCCTCCGTGTCGCGCTCGCGCGCGAGCAGCAGGTTCCAGAGGGCGTGCAGCGCGGCGGCGCCGAGCGCAAGCCCCAGCGCGTCGAGCGGCATGCGCGCGACCGTACCATCGTGCCGTGCATCTGACGGACGCTGTTCTCGCGCCGTTGCGGGAGCGCTACGGCGAGCCGCGGCCCTTGCGCTGGGACGGCGAGGTGACGGCGCAGGAGCTCGCGCTGGCGGGCAGCTCGCCCGAGCGACGGCACGACGTCACGTTCTTCGTCTTCGAGCCGGGCGGGCGGCTCGCGCTGATCCAGAAGCCGTCGTACCCGGAGGGCGTCTGGCGCCCGCCCGGCGGAGGCGTGAAGCCGGGCGAGCAGTTCGAGCGCGGCGTGCAACGCGAGGCACGCGAGGAGCTCGGCGTCCACATCGAGCTCGAGCGCTTCCTCGTCAGCAGCGAGGCGACCTTCCGCGGGCCGGACGGCACGATCGACTGGCGCACGCACGTCTTCTCGGCGCGGACCGACGAGGAGCTGCTCGACCCGGTCGACACGCACGAGATCAGTGCCGCTCGGTGGGGCACCGCCGACGAGCTCGCCGGGCCGATCCGGGCGCGACTGCTCGAGACCGGCCGCGCCCTGTGGCGTTACCGCGTCGCCCTGCACGACGCCGCTCTCGCCGCTTTGAGCGACGGCCCAGGGACAGTCCCTGGGACACGTCTCTAGAGCCGGCTCGCGACCAAGCTACACGCGGTCGCGCCACCTTCGCGTGGCCGTTTCGGCCCCGGCCCGGGGACTGTCCCTAGGGCACGGCCGAACTAGACGAGCGCGAGCAGCTCCGGGAGCTCCCGGATCCGCAGGCCGGCCCAGTCGTCCGGCAGCTCGCCCGTCGGCGACTCTACGCCGACCGCGGTCATGCCGACGCGCTCGGCGCCGGCGAGCTCGTCGTTCGCGCCGTCGCCGACGAACATCGCGTCCTCCGCGTCGACGCCGAGCTCCTCCAGCGCGATTCGGTAGATCCGCGGGTCCGGCTTCCGCAACCCGACCGCGGCCGAGAAGACCTCGGCGTCGAAGAGCCCGTGGAAGTCGGTCTCCTCCCAGAGCTTGACGACGTCCTCGCTGCACACGGTGATCAGCCCCGTCTTGAGCCCGCGCTCGCGCAGCGCCGCGATCGTCTCGACCGCGCCCCGCACCGGCACGAGCCCTTTCCGCGTCACCTCGCGCCGCAGCGCGGTCACCCGCTCGGCGTCTGCGGGCGACAGGTCGAAGAGGTCGAGCACGTCCCTCATCGGCCCCATCTCGCGCAGGTGCGCAAGCTCCCCGTACCAGCGGCTCTCGAACTCCTCGACGCTCAGTCCGAGATGCTCGGCGACGCGCGGCCGCGTCTCCGCCCACAGGTCCTCGGGCCAGGCGGCGATCGTGTTCCAGAGGTCGAAGATCACCGCGCGCAGCGCCGAAGCACCTCCCATGCGACGCTGACGTCGTCCTCGGTCTGCCGCGCGTTGCCGCACGCGAGGCGAAGCACGAAGCGGCCGTCGAGCCGGGTGCCCGACAGGAACACCTCGCCGGTCGCGTTCACGCGCTCGAGCAGCGCCTCGTTCTCTTCGTCCGAGCCGTCGCGCCGGAAGCACACGACCGAGAACGGCCTGGGCGCGCACAGCTCCCAGCCGGGCTCGTCGCGCACCCAGGCCTCGAACAGCTCGGCGAGCGCGATTCCGCGCCGAATGACCTCCCGCAGGCCCTCGCGCCCGAAGCAGCGCAGCACCGTCCAGAGCTTGAGCGCACGGAAGCCGCGGCCCAGCTCGACTGAGTACTCGCTGAGGCTGACGACCTCGTCCGAGGTGCGGAGGTACTCCGGCACGAGGCTGAACGCCGCCCGCAGGTCCTCCGGCCGGCGGGTCCAGAACGCCGAGCAACCCTGGGTGGTCAGGAGCCACTTGTGCGGGTTGACGACGAGCGAGTCGACGCCCTCGATGCCGTCGAACGCCCAGCGCAGCTCCGGGCAGACCATCGCCGAGCCGGCGTACGCGGCGTCGACGTGCACCCAGACATTCGCCGGCGCGCAGCGCTCGACCACGGCAGCCACCGGGTCGACCGACGTGGTCGAGGTCGTCCCGACCGTCGCGACGACCGCCGACGCTCCGTCGAGGTCCAAGGCGTCGGGCCGCAGCCGGAACGCCTCGTCGACCGTCACCTTCCGCAGCTCCATCCCGAGCAGGCGGCACGCGCGCTCGACGGAGGAATGCGCGTGCTCCGACGCGAGCACGTGGCCCGGCTTCGCCTCACGTGCCGCCGCGAGCGCCCCCAAAGTCGCAATCGAGGCGCCCTGCTCCAGGTGCCCGTGCCACCCGCCCGGCAGGCCGAGCAGCTCCGCCACCCAGGCGAGCGTCACCTCCTCGAGCTCCTGCAGCGCGGGCGAGGCGCGCCAGAGGATCCCGACCTGGTTCAGCCCGGCCGCGAGCAGGTCGGCGAGGATCGCCGGCTCGGAGCCCGTCGTCGAGAAGTAGGCGAAGAAGCGCGGGCTCTGCCAGTGCGTGACGCCGGGCAGGAGCACCTCCTCGACGTCGCGCAGAACGGCGGCGAACTCCTCTCCCTGCTCCGGCGCCGAGACCGGCAGCGCGTCCCGCACCTCCCCGGGAGCCACCCGCGCGAGGGCCGGTAGCTCGCGCACGCGCTCGAGGTACGACGCGACCCAGTCGAGCGCGGCCGCGCCTTCTTCGCGCAGCGCCACTAGGCCTTCCGCGCCCGCACCGCCGTGCCGTACGCGCAGATCTCGGTCCAGTTCGAGCCCATCTCCGAGGTGTCGAACCGCATCGCCACGATCGCGTCCGCGCCCTTCGACTGCGCCTCCTCGACCATGCGCTCGATCACCTGTTCGCGACTGTCGACGAGCGCCTTCGTCATCCCCTTCAGCTCGCCGCCCATGATCGACTTCAGGCCCGCGCCGATCTGTGAGCCGACGTTACGGGAGCGCACCGTGAGCCCGAACACCTCGCCGAGCGTCTCGGTGATCTCGTAGCCGGGCAGGTCGTTCGCGGTCGTGATCAGCATCGTCTCACCCTTTCTTCATGCGCTTTCGCAGTTGCGCCCAGGTGCGCGTGTTCGCGACCTGCTCGGCCGTCAGCCAGGCGCGCCGCGCCTGGGCGACGCCGAAGTCGACGTAGTCCAGCGCCTTCAGCTGGTGGGCGTCGCTAGAGATGACGATCGGCACGCCGGCCTCGCCGGCCAGGCGCGCGTTCACGTCGCGCAGGTCGAGCCGGTCCGGCTGCGAGTTGATCTCGAGGAACGTCCCCGTCTCGAGCGCCTTCTCGATCACCCGCTCGAGGTCGATCTCCATCGGCTCGCGCTTGGTGATCTTGCGGCCCGTAAGGTGGCCGATCACGTCGACGTTCGGGTTCTCCATCGTCGCGAGGATCCGCCCGGTCGGGTCCCGGTCGAACGCGGTGTGGATCGAGGCGACGACCCAGTCGCGGTCGGCCAGCACGCCGTCGGGCACGTCGAGCGTGCCGTCGGCCTTGATGTTGACCTCGACGCCCTTCAGCAGCTTCAGCGGCGCGACCTGCTGCGCGAGCTTGTCGATCTCCTTCGCCTGCTGCTCCATCCGGCCCTCGCGCAGGTAGTGCGAGTGGTCGGTGATCGCGTAGTACGCGTAGCCGCGCTCCCTCGCCGCGAGCACCATCTCCTCGAGCGTGTTCTTGCCGTCGGCCGACCAGTGCGAGTGCGTGTGCAGGTCGCCGCGCAGCTGGCCCTGCTCGATCAGCGTCGGGAGCTCGCCCTTGCGCGCCGCGTCGAGCTCGCCCGAGTTCTCGCGCAGCTCGGGCGGGATGTACTGGTAGCCGAGGCGCTCGTAGACCTCCTCCTCGCTCTCGGCCGTGACGACCTCGCCCGACTCGACGACCGTGATCCCGTACTCGGAGACCGAGAAGCCACGGCGCACGGCGTCCTCGCGCAGCGCCATGTTGTGCTCCTTCGAGCCAGTGAAGTGCTGCAGCAGGTTGCCGTAGCTCTCCGGCGGCACGACGCGCAGGTCGAAGCGGAAGCCGTCGTGCGAGACGACTGTCGCCTTGGTCGCGCCCTTGGCCACGACCTCCGACACCCAGGTGAGCTTCGTGAAGTACTCCGTCAGCGCCTTCGGGTCGGTTGCCGTGGCGATGATGTCGAGGTCGCGCACGGTCTCCTTGCGGCGCCGCGCGCTGCCCGCCTCGGAGACGTGGACGGCGGCGGGATGCTCGCGCAGCACGTCCACGACAGCGAGCAGCGCCGGCAGCGCCTGACCGAGCAGCGTGCGCGGCTCCGCCGTGACCTTCTTCTTGCGGCCGGCGGCCTTGAGCACGTTCTCCTCGAGGCGCGCACCGAGCCCCGGCAGTGTCCGCAGCCGCTGGGCGCGCGCCGCCTCCTTCAGCTCGGCGAGCGTCGTGACGCCGAGCTCCTGCCAGATCTTTCGGACCGTCTTCGGGCCCATCCCCGGAATGTGGAGGAACTCGACCACCTCGGGCGGGATCGTCTTGCGCCGCTTCGAGAGCGCCTCGATCTCGCCGGTGTCGACGATCTGGACGATCTTGTCCTGGATCGTGGCGCCGATCCCGGGCAGCTCCTTCGCGGTGCCGTCGAGCGCGAGCTGCGCTACAGGCGTTCCGGTCTCGCGCACACGGGTCGCCGCGCGGCGGTAGGCGATCACACGGAAGGACGACTGGCCCTCGATCTCGAGCAGGTCGGCCAGGAGCTCGAGCTGCTCCGCGACCTCGGCGTTGCGGGGAAGTGACTTGGTCTTGGCC